>JAGXIQ010000001.1 GCA_024635625.1 Loktanella sp.
GCTGCGAGAGCAAGGGCTTTCAGCATAAGCTTGAGCCGCGCCTGCACAAGTCGGGTTTGTCCGCATAGCTGCCCCAAACCTTCGTCCGACCAACCGAGGGCACACCAAAGGCAGACTGGGAATCTTGTGTCAGGTGGCGAACACTAGTGCACCCCAGCGGCGAATGGTCGGCGCGCCTGTTGATCCTTTGCCTGATGATCACGCCATAAACGATCCTGTTCAAAGGCCAGCGTTGGCCGCGCTGGTTGGCTAAGCAAAGGCGGTATATCGGCGTCGCGGCATTTGGTTATGCCCTTTTGCACACAGTGTTTTATCTGATCGATAAGGGCACCATCGGCAGCGCGGTGGCGGAATTGACCCGCAGCTATATCTGGTTAGGCTGGCTGGCGTTCATTGTTTTCGTCCCACTGGCCATCACATCCACCGATGGCTGGGTCAAAAAAATGGGTCGCAACTGGAAAGTTTTGCAGCGCACGGTCTATGCCGCAGCCGTATTAACGCTGCTACATTGGGCAGCACTGCACGGCTGGAATGGCTGGGGCCCAGCACTGGCGATTTTGGTCCGCTGATCGTTTTGGAAGGTTACCGCGTCTGTTGGCTGACCACCCGTCATCGCCGCCGCACAGCGCAGCCTGCGTAAGCGCACTTGGCCCTGTTGCGATAAAGCCTTACCTCTGGCCTCAATACATGAAGGAGGCCAGAGATGACCGAGTACACACCCCCCAAGGTTTGGACATGGGACGCCGAAAGCGGCGGCCAGTTTGCAAAGACCAACCGCCCCATCGCCGGGCCGACCCACGACAAGGTGCTGCCACTGGGCGAGCATCGGTTCCAGTTGCACTCTTTGGCCACGCCGAATGGCGTGAAGGTCACGGTGATGCTGGAAGAACTGCTGGAGGCTGGCCACGCAGGTGCAGAGTATGATGCTTGGCTGATCAACATCGGGGACGGCGACCAGTTCGGGTCGGGCTTTGTCGAGATTAATCCGAACTCGAAAATCCCTGCGATGCTTGACACCAAGACTGATACACGCGTTTTCGAGAGCGCCTCTATTCTGATGTATTTGGCAGAAGAATTCGATGCCTTCCTGCCGAAGGACCGCAAGGCCCGGACTGAGGCGATGAACTGGCTGTTCTGGCTACAAGGCTCTGCCCCCTATCTTGGCGGTGGCTTTGGCCATTTCTATGCTTATGCGCCCGAAAAGTACGAATACCCAATCAACCGCTTCACGATGGAAACCAAGCGCCAGCTAGACGTATTAGATCGCAACCTTGCGGATCGCGAATTTCTAAGTGGTGCGGATTACACAATTGCCGACATGGCAACAGCCCCGTGGTACGGCGCTTTGATCAAGGATCAGGTCTATGGCGCGGCGGAATACTTACAGGCGGACACCTATACCAACGTCCAGCGCTGGGCCGATACGGTGATGAGCCGCCCCGGCTACAAGCGTGGTCGCATGGTAAACAGGTCATTTGGCGACCCATCCGAACAACTGCACGAACGTCACGCCCCCAGCGACTTTGATACAAAAACGCAGGACAAGATCGGCAAAGACACCTAATCGGCGGAACAACGCCACCGCATCGGGCATTAAACCTGAATTGATAGCAGGACTTGCCATGCCCGACGCAACCGCCCACCCCTCCAATATTTCATCAAAGGGGTGTTTTGCCCTGCTCAAGCGGGTCTGGAACGAGATCGCAGAAGACCATGTCGGGTTGATCGCCGCTGGCTGCGCGTTTTATGGCTTGTTAGCTATCTTTCCGGGACTGGTTGCAGCAATGGCTTTGGCTGGCTTGTTCACTGACCCCGCGACGGTCGTGAACCAGTTGGAAACCCTCACGCGATTTATTCCGACAGAAGCAGCACAGATCGTGATTGATCAGGCCAAATCCGTGGCCGGCAGCGACAGTGGGGGCTTGGGGCTTGCAGCGATTATCGGTCTTTTAACCGCTTTTTATTCTGCGACTGCCGGAATGGCTGCACTAATCGAAGGCTTAAATGTCGCGTTTGACGTAAAGGAGCCGCGCGGTTTTTTGCGGACGCTGCTTGTCAAAGGCAGCCTGACCATGGGCCTGATTGTAGGATTCTTCGGTATCGTACTAACGCTTGTCGCTATTCCTGTCATTTTGGGTTTTTTGCGCCTGCCAACGAATACTGAATGGTTCGTCATGCTGGTGCGTTGGCCGGTCGTGCTGATCATGGTCGCCGCCGGTCTTGCAGTTCTTTACCGGTATGGCCCGGCGCGTTCGGATCGTCGCTGGCGGTGGGTGACACCCGGTGCGGCCATTGCCTGCATCATGTGGCTTTTGGGGTCTATGGCCTTTGGCTACTACGTCAGTAACTTTGGCAGCTACAACGAAACATTCGGCGCGCTGGGCGGTGTAATCGTACTGCTGATGTGGCTGTGGTTGTCGGCCTATATCGTTTTGCTTGGGGCAGAGATTGACGCCGAGATTGAGGCGCAGGCCAAACAGAACCCTGCCCCGGTCAACGCAAATGCGAACAGCGCAGATTCAGACTTACTTGAACCCAGTCACGCAAGCGAGACATCCGCGGCAAAGACAAATAATGTAAACAGTGCCGTCCAATCGGAAAATAGCCCGGCAAGAGAGCCAGTAACGCGCAAAGGATCAAAACTCTCGCTCGGCGGACTGGCTCTACTGGCGGGCGCTCTCATTTTTGCAAAACGCGGAAAATAGCCACTGCGTTTACGAATGTTGCGAAAATTGAATTCTAGGCGACATTTTCTCCATCGCGGCGGTTGACGCTGCCACGTACGACGCCTAGAACATCGTCATACAAAGGAATACCGCATGAAAACGTTCGTACTAATCGTAGGAAAAACGCGCATGGGCCGGTAACGGTTTAACCATTCAGGTTTCCCATGCGCCCCCGCCAAACACGGGGGCTTTTTTGTGCGATATGCCAAAAGCAAGACTGGCCCTCTACAAGATTGGCCTCTGACAAGGACACGACGATGACAAAGACGATGACTGGCGCGAAAATGGTGGTACAAGCCCTTATCGATCAAGGGGTCGAGGTGGTCTTTGGCTACCCCGGTGGTGCCGTACTACCGATCTATGACGAGATTTTTCAGCAAAACAGCATTCAGCATGTCCTTGTGCGTCATGAACAGGGCGCTGTTCACGCCGCCGAAGGCTATGCCCGGTCCACGGGGAAGCCAGGTGTGGCGCTCGTGACCTCCGGCCCCGGCGCGACCAATGCGGTCACCGGCCTGACAGATGCGTTGATGGACAGTATCCCGATTATCGTTCTGACCGGTCAGGTCCCGACCTTCATGATAGGTACTGACGCGTTCCAAGAAGCCGACACCGTCGGCATCACGCGTGCCTGCACCAAGCATAACTGGCTGGTCAAGGATACTGACAAGCTGGCCAACACCATCCACGAAGCCTTTCATGTGGCCTTGTCTGGCCGCCCCGGCCCGGTGCTGATCGACATCCCGAAGGATGTTCAGTTCGCCACGGGCACCTATAGCGAAAAGGCAAAGCGCAAATCGCACTACGCCCCGCAGGTGAAGGGCGACATCGACATGATCACAGAGCTGGCCGAGGCGATGGCCAAGGCCAAGCGTCCGGTGTTCTATACCGGCGGCGGTGTCATCAACTCTGGTACAGCGGCATCGCAGTTATTGCGCGAACTGGTCGAGGCGACAGGCTTTCCAATCACCTCTACCCTGATGGGTCTGGGCTGCTACCCAGCGTCCGGTCCCGCGTGGTTGGGCATGCTTGGGATGCACGGCACCTACGAAGCAAATATGACGATGCACGGCTGCGACCTGATGATCAACATCGGTGCGCGTTTCGATGACCGGATCACGGGCCGCATCGATGCCTTTAGCCCCAAGTCGGTGAAGGCGCATATCGACATTGATGCGTCGTCGATCAACAAAGTCATCCGCGTCGACATACCGATCCTTGGCGACGTGGCGCATGTGCTGGAAGCCTTACTGAAGGTCTGGAAGGCCCAAGGTCGCAAGACCGATAAAGAGGCAGTCGCAAAGTGGTGGAAGCAGATCAACGAGTGGCGTGCCACGGACTGTCTTGGCTTTACACAGGATGGCCCGATCATCCGCCCGCAGTACGCGCTGTCGCGCCTTGAAGCACTGACCAAAGACCATGACCGCTACATCACCACCGAAGTCGGCCAACACCAAATGTGGGCTGCGCAGTACTTAGGCTTCGAGGACCCAAACCGCTGGATGACCTCGGGCGGGCTTGGCACAATGGGCTACGGCACCCCTGCCTCTATCGGCGTGCAGATGGCGCACCGCGATGCGCTGGTCATTAACGTGGCGGGTGAAGCATCATGGCTTATGAACATGCAGGAAATGGGAACGGCGATGCAATATCGCCTGCCGGTCAAGCAGTTCATCCTGAACAATGAACGCCTTGGTATGGTGCGCCAGTGGCAGCAGTTGCTACATGGAGAACGCTATTCACAAAGCTGGTCAGAGGCCCTG
Organism: Loktanella sp.; assembly: GCA_024635625.1. Classification (GTDB taxonomy): domain Bacteria; phylum Pseudomonadota; class Alphaproteobacteria; order Rhodobacterales; family Rhodobacteraceae; genus Loktanella. The sequence goes on from JAGXIQ010000001.1 coordinate 4,490, forward strand.
CCCGATTTCGTGAAACTGGCCGAAGCATTTGGTGCGAAGGGTATCCGCTGTGATAACCCCGACGATCTGGATGAAGCGATCAAAGAAATGATCGCATACGACGGTCCGGTGATTTTCGATTGCTTGGTGGAAAAGCACGAAAACTGCTTCCCTATGATCCCCTCTGGCAAAGCGCATAACGAGATGCTGCTGAAGAATGCCCAAGTGCAGGGTTCAATCACGGCGACGGGGGCGGTTCTGGTGTAAATGCCTTCAAGGTGAAGACGTTTACGGCAAGAAGGCTTTTCAGATGAAAAGCCTTCCGCACCCCGGCACGAGACACAAGGAAATGAACATGTCCGCACTGAACATCAAAAAAGGCGCCAGCAGCCATTCTGCCTACGACCTGCGATCGACCTTTGGTGATACCATCGAAAAGCACACACTGGCGGTGATCGTTGAAAACGAACCCGGCGTTCTGGCACGCGTTATCGGCCTGTTCGCCGGACGTGGTTACAACATCGAAAGCTTGACCGTGGCCGAGATTGACCACACCGGCCATCGGTCCCGGATCACGATCGTGACAGCGGGAACACCGCAGGTCATCGTCCAGATCAAGGCCCAATTGGGCCGTATCGTGCCAGTTCATGAAGTGCATGACCTGACGGTCGAAGGCCCTTCGGTCGAACGAGAGCTGGCCTTACTTAAGGTGGCTGGCCGCGGCGATGCGCGGGTCGAAGCGTTACGTCTGGCAGATATCTTTCGCGCAAGCGTCGTAGACAGCACACTGGAATCCTTCGTGTTTGAAATCACCGGGACACCGGAAAAGATTGATGCCTTCGCAGATCTGATGCGCCCTCTGGGGTTGCAAGAAGTGGCGCGTACGGGCGTCGCCGCCCTTGCGCGGGGCGGCCAAACACACGTTTGAATTTGACATTGGCGCCAGTGCCGTGGCGGCCTGCCACGGCACTGGCGCATCTCTTTCGTCGCGCCAATAGGACACTGCCTATTTGGCTTGCAGCAGCCGTTGCAAGGCAAGGCCCCCTTGCCCCTGCCGTCCCGCGGGGCCACATTGCGGCCAAAGGTTAAAGGACAGTGCATGGCCCGAAAGATCATCATCGACACCGATCCCGGACAGGACGACGCCGTCGCCATCCTTCTCGCGCTGGCTTCGCCAGAGCTGGAGGTTTTAGGCATCACTGCCGTGGCCGGAAACGTGCCACTCGCGCTGACGCAAAAGAATGCCCGGATCGTCTGCGAGTTGGCAGGGCGGACAGATATTCCTGTATATGCGGGTTGCGATACACCCTTGAACCGCAAGCTTGTGACGGCAGAGCATGTGCACGGAAAGACCGGCCTAGACGGGCCACAACTGTCGGCCCCCACCATGGCCCTTCAGCCGGAACACGCGGTTGACTTCATCATCAACACTCTGCGGCGTGAACCTGCGGGGACTGTCACGCTTTGCGTGCTTGGACCACTGACCAACATCGCCACGGCCTTTCGCCGCGCGCCCGAGATCATCGCAAAGGTGCAGGAAATCGTCCTGATGGGTGGCGCTTATTTCCAAGTCGGCAACATTACGCCAACGGCAGAATTCAATATCTACGTCGACCCAGAAGCGGCAGCCGAGGTCTTTGCCGCAGGTGTACCGCTTGTCGTCATGCCGCTGGATGTGACTCACAAGGCCCTAACGACACAGTCCCGTGTGGATGCATTTCGCGCACTATCCACGCCAGTCGGAGACATGGTCGCGGCTTGGACAAATTTCTTTGAGCGCTTCGACAAAGAGAAGTACGTATCTGAAGGCGCACCGCTTCACGACCCCTGCGTCATAGCGTACCTTCTGCAGCCAGACCTGTTCACCGGGCGGCAAGTCAACGTGATGGTAGAAACTGGATCGGACCTGACCCTTGGCATGACGGTAGCCGACTGGTGGCGGGTCACAAAACGAGCACCTAACGCCATGTTTATGGGCGACATCAATGCAGAAGGCTTTTTCAACTTGCTGACCAATCGTTTGGCCCGACTATGAGCACCGGAATAGCCCTTGCAGGCCCCGCCGACACCGACCGCGTGCTGGATCTGATGATGCGGTATCATACGGATGCCAATCTAACCTATGACGATGCCCACAGGGCCGCAGTGGCGTGTCCCTTGCTGGATGGTTCGCCATTGGGCGCGATATGGCTGATCGGCCCGAAAAGCAGTCCGCTGGGCTATGTCATGGTCACATTCGGTTGGTCGATGCCCTTTGGCGGCATGGTCGGCTGGCTAGCGGAATGCTATATCCGCCCTTCTGTTCGGGGTCGCGGAATAGGCACCGAGGTGCTACACGCTGTTGCCGTAAATCTGGGCCGCGCGGGCATGCAGGCGATGCACGCGATCCTGCCTACCGGACAAGAGGACGCAGCCGCTAAATTCTGCACCCGCGCGGGCTTTCGTGCTGTGCCGGGCGTCCGCATGATGACTGATCCGTTATGATCGCCTTCGATAATAGCTTTACCCGACTGCCCGCTAGAATGTTTACGCCGCAGAATCCGACGCCAGTGCGGGCGCCGCAAATGTTGGCGCATAACGATGCTTTGGCAAAAATGCTGGGCATCGATCCCGACTGGCTTTCCACAGCGGAAGCGGCGCAGGTGCTGGCAGGTAATGTCGTACCTGATGGCGCCGCACCCTTGGCGCAACTTTATGCGGGACACCAGTTTGGCAACTGGAATCCGCAGCTTGGCGACGGTCGCGCGATCCTGCTGGGTGAAGTGGTAGGCGCCGATGGTGTCCGCCGCGATATTCAGTTGAAAGGGTCTGGTCCCACCCCCTATAGCCGCAGTGGCGACGGTCGGGCCTGGCTTGGGCCTGTGCTGCGCGAATACCTTGTATCAGAGGCAATGGCAGCGATGGGTGTCCCCACCACGCGGGCACTCGCGGCTGTCGCGACTGGCGAAGTTGTCCAGCGCGAGACTCGGTTACCCGGTGCCGTTCTGACACGCATTGCCCAAAGTCATATCCGTGTCGGCAGCTTTCAAGTTCACGCCGCACGGCAAGACCAAGAGGCACTGCAAGCGCTCGCGGACCATGTCATCGCACGCCATTATCCAGATGCGGACGGCATCACTGGATTGCTGGACGCGGTCGTCGCATCACAAGCGCGGCTTATCGCGGCATGGATGGGTTTGGGCTTTATCCACGGCGTAATGAATACTGACAACATGGCGATCAGCGGAGAGACCATCGACTACGGTCCCTGCGCCTTCATGGATGTCTATGACCCACAGCAGGTTTTCAGTTCTATCGACCGGATGGGCCGTTACGCCTACGCGAACCAACCGGGCATCGCGCTTTGGAACCTTGCACAATTTGCCACGGCACTGATCCCATTGATGCCTGACCAAGACGCCGCGATCGAAGATTTTACGCAGCGGATCAACCGCTTCCCCGATCTTTATCAGGCCGAATGGGTTAAAGTCTTTGGTGCAAAAGTCGGGATTTCCGATCCGGTTTCGGCAAATGCGGACCTGATACAAAGGCTTCTGACGCTGATGGCGCAGGACGGTGCGGATTTCACGAATACCTTTGCCACGCTTGCCACCCCGCAAGCGCAAGATCAGTTCACTGATCGCGCCGCATTCGCCGCATGGTCGCAAGACTGGGAACGCCGACGAGCGCCCGACTATGCAACGATCATGGCTGGCGCCAACCCGCAGGTCATCCCACGGAACCACCGGGTCGAAGACGTCATTGCCGCGGCCGTGGCAGGAGACATGGCACCGTTCCACCGCCTGCTAGGCGTGGTTACAGAACCGTTCGCTGCTCTGGATACCGATCGCAGGCACTACGCTTTGCCTCCGACTTCGGCGGAAATTGTGACGGCCACATTCTGCGGAACCTAAGCGCCGGTTCATTTCAGGAATATAACTGGAGCAGGCATGTTTGCTGGCAACGCAGACACAACGTCAGATATCGGACACCGTCATGGCAACTAGGAACCCGAACGTCGAGCGGGCCCCGCAGGGCCCGCTTTGTTGTTTCATTACGGTTGAAACACTTATTCGGCGACGACGACCTTGGTCATCACATCAGGTTCGCCAGTGACGGACCCGTTGGGGCCATCGCCAAGCTTGATCTGATCAACAACGTCCATACCTTCGGTCACCTGACCCACGATCGTATATTGGCCGTTCAAGAACGGGCCCGGCGCGAACATGATGAAGAACTGACTGTTGGCAGAGTTTGGGTCTTGGCTACGCGCCATACCGACAACACCACGATCAAAGCTTAGCTCGTTACTGAATTCAGCAGAAACATTTGGCCGTTCGGACCCACCCATACCGGCGCTCGATAGATCTCCACCGGCCTTGCCGAATTCGACGTCGCCGGTTTGCGCCATGAAGCCTTCGATCACGCGGTGAAAGACGACACCATCGTAGCCGCCTTCAGAAGCGATAGCCTCTATCTGAGCAACGTGCTGAGGTGCTGTATCCTCGAACAGATCAACGTGAATCGTACCGTTGGCTTGGCCTGCGACGGTGATGTCCAGACCCGCGGCGAAAGCCGGAGCGGCCACCAGCGACAGGGCTACTGCAAGCTTAAACATCGGCAGCGACCTTTACGCTAATCATCCGGTCAGGGTTGCGCGGCGGCTCGCCCTTGGCGATCTTGTCGACGTGGGCCATGCCCTCGATGACCTGACCATAGACCGTGTATTGGCCGTTCAGGAAATCGTTATCCTTGAAATTGATAAAGAACTGGCTGTTGGCCGAATTCGGGTTGGCCGAACGTGCAGCACCGATGCTGCCACGTGCGTGCGGCACTTTGCCGAACTCTGCGGGCACATCAGGCATGTCGGACCCACCAGTGCCAGCGCGACCGGGGTTATAGTCTTTTTCCATGTTAGCGTGTTCCACGTCGCCCGTCTGCGCCATGAAGCCGTCAATCACACGGTGAAAGGCCACATTGTCATAGGCACCGGCGCGAACCAGTTCCTTCATACGCGCAACATGCTTGGGCGCGATGTCGGGCAGCAGTTGGATGATCACGTCGCCATCCTTCAGCGTCATGATGATAGTGTTTTCGGGATCTTTGATATCGGCCATGGGGCACCTCTTTGATGAAAACTTGGGGATGACATATGGCGGATGCCATCCAATGCCAAGTCACGCCCGGTTGACGTGGGCGCAGCCTTGCCACAGGAATGCGGGCAAACAGCGGATGGAGGCCGAAATGGCTTGGAAGACCCTCGACGACATGGACCTTAAAGGCAAACGCGTACTCGTGCGGGTGGATATCAATGTGCCGGTCGAAGATGGCCGCGTGACGGACACCACACGGATCGACCGGATTGTCCCCACGGTAAAGGACATTCTGGCCAAAGGTGGCCAACCCATCTTGCTGGCCCATTTTGATCGGCCGAAGGGCAAAGTCGTACCGGAAATGTCGCTCAAGCAAATCGTGCCCGCGTTAGAGGCAGCGCTGGGTCAAGATGTGATCTTCCTTGATGGCAGCTATGGCGACGGCGTCGCGGCGATGGTCGAGGGCGATGTGGCCCTGCTGGAAAACTTGCGGTTCAACCCCGGTGAAGAGACGAACGACGCAGGCTTTGCCAAGCGCCTTGCGTCCTTGGGCGATGTCTACGTCAACGATGCTTTTTCTGCGGCGCACCGCGCACATGCCAGCACCGAAGCGCTGGCGCATCTGCTACCCGCCTGCGCCGGGCGTTTGATGGCAGAGGAATTATCGGCGTTGGACAAGGCACTGGGTAAGCCAGAACGGCCCGTCGTTGCCGTCGTGGGTGGGGCGAAGGTTTCGACCAAACTGGATCTGCTGTCGAACCTTGTGGAAAAGGTCGACGTGTTGGTGATCGGCGGCGGTATGGCGAACACCTTTTTAGCTGCAAGCGGCATCGATGTCGGCAAATCCCTGTGCGAGCATGATCTGGCGCAGACCGCCCGCGATATCGCACAGAAGGCCGCAGATAAGGGCTGCGAAATTTTGCTGCCCCGTGATGTTGTTGTCGCACGCGAATTTAAAGCTGGCGCCGCAAATGAGACGGTCAAGACCGAAGATTGCCCGGCTGATGCCATGATACTTGATGCTGGTCCGGATTCGGTTGCGCATATCGTGCAAGTGTTGGAACGCGCCAAGACACTGGTCTGGAACGGGCCATTGGGTGCCTTCGAGATCGACCCTTTTGATGCGGCAACGAACGCCGCGGCCAAGGCTGCCGCACAGTTGACCCGCGATGGCAAACTAGTGTCCGTTGCAGGCGGAGGCGATACGGTCGCCGCCCTGAATAAAGCGGGGGCTGCTGCCGACTTTTCTTACGTCAGCACTGCAGGCGGTGCGTTTCTAGAATGGATGGAGGGCAAGACTTTGCCCGGTGTAGCCGCACTCGAAAAGTAATTAACCCTTCGTTAGCGCAACCAGAATTGTCAGCCGTGCGCCCCCTGCCTATGCAATGGCCGGGGGCGCTTTTTGTCCTTTATCGAACTTAAGGGAGTGACAGTGTGAACAAGGATATGGCGGCGCAGGTGCGTGCGGGTAACGGCTTTATCGCGGCATTGGATCAAAGCGGTGGGTCCTCGCCCAAGGCGCTGGCACAATACGGTGTGACCGAGGCCGACTATGGCAGCGATGCCGAGATGTTCGACTGCATCCACGCCATGCGGACACGCATCGTGAACGCGCCCGCCTTTACCGGCGACAAGGTTGTCGGTGCGATCCTGTTCGAAGATACGATGGACCGCGATTTCAATGGGACTCCTGCCGCGACCTATTTGTGGGAAACCCAACGTGTCGTGCCATTCCTTAAAATCGACAAGGGTTTGGAAGAGCCGGTCAACGGTGTACAGATGATGAAGCCGATGCCCGGCCTTGATGCTCTGCTGGACCGCGCAAAAGCCGCTGGCATCTTTGGTACCAAGGAACGTTCGGTCATTGGCGCAGCGCAGCCTGCTGGGATCGAAGCGATCGTGACCCAGCAGTTTGACGTTGGCCGTCAAGTTCTGGCGCATGGCCTGATGCCGATTCTGGAACCCGAGATCACCATCAGTATCCCCGACAAGGCCGCTGCTGAAGAAATGCTGCGCGACGCTGTGCTGCGGCACCTTGATACTTTGCCCGAAGGCACGGAGATCATGATCAAGCTGACCCTGCCAGAAGCAGATGGCTTGTATCAGCCGTTGGTCGACCACCCCAAGATCATGCGCGTCGTCGCCCTGTCTGGCGGCTATTCCCGTGACGAAGCAACCGCACGTCTGGCACGCAACCCCGGCGTCATCGCAAGCTTCAGTCGCGCCCTGACCGAAGGCCTGTCGGCGCAACAGTCGGACGCGGAATTCGATGCACACATCTCCCAGACCATAGACGTCATTCACGCGGCCTCTGTCGCGGGTTGAGTCTTACGGGCCACGGTCGGCAGCTTTTGCGACCGTGGCCAATTTCCCCTGTTCCCCAGACGCTTTGCGTGTGAAAAGATTGCCTGAAAGCGCCCGACAGAGACGCGCATGAGGCAGATATGAACGAGCGCAGCCGCCCCGGCCTAGGGACCCTGATCTATTTTTTGCTGACCCTGATGTTGGGTCTGTATTTTATGTTTGCTGCCGTCCAAGGGGACTATGGCGTGTTTAAACGCGCCGAAATCGAAGCTGAAGGTCGGCTTTTGACCGAGGAATTGGCAACCCTGCAAGTCGAGGTTGCACGAATGGAAAACCTGACGCAGCGCTTGTCAGACGACTACCTTGATCTTGATCTGCTGGACAGTCAGGCCCGCGACGTGCTGGGGATGGTCCGTACGGACGAAATCGTCATCCACTAAGCCGCGCAAAAAACCGCTTGTTCGGATTGCGTTGCGTCAACTCCCGCTCTATCATCGGCAATTAGTTTAACGCTAAACTATCTGTCGTGACGCAAGGGAGTGACCATGCCGCCGAAGAAACAGGATGCCGGATCAAACGTCTCGGCCGAGGAACTACTGGGCCATTATCGCGAAATGCTGATGATCCGCCGCTTTGAAGAGAAAGCGGGTCAGTTGTACGGCATGGGCCTTATTGGCGGCTTCTGTCACCTTTATATCGGCCAAGAAGCGGTCGTCGTCGGCCTTGAGGCAGCAGCCTCGGAAGGCGACAAGCGCGTCACATCTTACCGCGACCACGGGCACATGCTGGCCTGTGGCATGGACCCCAAGGGGATCATGGCCGAATTGACGGGGCGCGAAGGCGGTTTTTCCAAAGGCAAAGGCGGGAGCATGCACATGTTCTCGAAGGAAAAGCATTTCTACGGCGGACACGGCATCGTTGCGGCACAGGTGCCGCTGGGTGCAGGTCTGGCATTCGCCGACAAATACCTTGGCAATGACCGCGTAACCTTTGCGTACTTTGGCGATGGCGCGGCGAACCAAGGTCAGGTCTATGAGACCTATAACATGGCAGAACTTTGGGACTTGCCCGTGATCTTTGTGATAGAAAACAACCAGTATGCTATGGGCACTTCGGTTAAGCGGTCTACCAAGTCGCCGTCCCTTTGGGAACGCGGCGCCGCTTACGGCATTCCGGGCGAAGAAGTTGACGGCATGGACGTTTTGGCTGTGAAAGCTGCTGGCGAAAAGGCCGTCGCGCACTGCCGCGCTGGCAAAGGCCCCTACATCCTAGAGGTCAAAACCTACCGCTACCGTGGGCATTCGATGTCCGACCCGGCAAAGTACAGGACCCGCGAGGAAGTGCAGAAGATGCGTGACGAGCGCGACCCAATCGAACAAGTCCGCGAAATGCTGCTGACAGGCAAGCACGCCTCTGAAGAGGACCTGAAAGCCATCGACAAAGAGATCAAAGGCATCGTCAACGAAGCCGCCGAATTCTCCAAGGAATCGCCGGAGCCTGCGCTCGACGAGCTTTGGACCGACATCTACGCAACCGAAGTCCCGCAGGAGGCCTGAGCCATGGCAACTGAAATTCTGATGCCCGCCCTGTCCCCCACAATGGAGGAAGGCACACTGGCAAAATGGCTGGTCAAAGAGGGCGACAAGGTCTCTTCTGGCGACATTCTGGCCGAGATCGAAACCGACAAAGCCACGATGGAATTCGAGGCCGTCGACGAAGGCATTATGGGCAAGATCGTCGTCGCTGAAGGCACCGAAGGCGTGAAGGTCAATGATGTGATCGCCGTATTGCTGGAAGACGGCGAGTCGATGGACGATGTGAAGGTCGCAGATAAGGGTCAGGCCCCCGTCCCCGCCGATAAGGAACAATCGTCAGCGACAGCGCCAGCCGCCGCAATGTCGCACCCAGCACCTGCGCAAATCGACGCCAGTCCAGACTGGCCCGAGGGTACCGAAATGAAGTCGACCACGGTCCGCGAAGCCTTGCGCGACGCCATGGCCGAAGAGATGCGACGCGACGACACCGTGTTCCTGATGGGCGAGGAAGTCGCTGAATATCAGGGCGCCTATAAAATCTCTCAGGGTCTGTTGGATGAATTTGGCGCAAAGCGCGTCATCGACACGCCGATTACTGAACACGGTTTTGCCGGTATCGCAGTTGGCGCATCCTTCGGCGGCCTAAAGCCAATCGTCGAATTTATGACCTTCAACTTTGCCATGCAGGCAATGGACCACCTGATCAACTCTGCAGCCAAGACGCTATACATGTCTGGCGGTCAAATGGGTGCGCCTATGGTATTCCGTGGTCCGAACGGTGCCGCTGCCCGCGTTGGTGCGCAGCACTCTCAGGATTACGCGGCGTGGTTCATGCAGGTTCCGGGCCTCAAGGTCGTAATGCCTTATTCTGCATCGGACGCAAAGGGTTTGATGAAGTCCGCAATTCGCGATCCGAACCCTGTGATCTTCTTGGAAAACGAAATCCTATATGGTCGTTCGTTTGACGTGCCGGTTATGGACGACTTCACGATCCCCTTCGGCAAGGCAAAGATCGAACGCAGCGGTGACGACGTTACAATCGTGTCCTTCGGCATCGGCATGACCTATGCTCTCGCCGCCGCCGAAAAGCTGGCTGAAGACGGAATAAGCGCCGAGGTCATCAACCTGCGCACGCTTCGCCCGATGGATACGGAAACGATCCTCGCATCGGTTAAAAAGACCAACCGCTGTGTGACCGTGGAAGAAGGATGGCCGCAAGGTAGTGTCGGCAACTACATTTCGTCGGTCATCATGCAGGAAGCGTTTGATTATCTGGACGCGCCGGTGATCAACTGCACCGGCAAGGATGTGCCAATGCCATATGCCGCTAACCTTGAGAAGCTGGCACTGACGACCACCGATGAAGTGATCGCAGCCGTCAAAAAAGTCACCTACAAGTAAGGAACAGAGCGATGCCTACAGAAATTCTGATGCCCGCCCTGTCCCCTACGATGGAGGAAGGCACGCTGGCGAAATGGCTGGTTAAGGAGGGTGACTCCGTTTCCTCCGGTGACCTGCTTGCCGAAATCGAAACCGATAAAGCCACGATGGAGTTCGAAGCCGTCGACGAGGGCGTGATTGGCAAGCTGATGGTCGCCGAAGGCACCGAAGGTGTGAAGGTCAACGATGTCATCGCCGTACTGCTGGTGGAAGGTGAAAGCGCCGACGATATCGGCGAGGGCACCGCATCGAAGGCCGAGGCGCCGTCTAAAGCCGCACAGGCCGAAACTTCCAACGTAGCTGAGTCCGCCAAAGGATATGGTCGCGATGGCGACGCGGCGCAGTCCGAAAAGCCCAGAGCGCCTGCCGCTGGTCAAAAGAACGGAGAACGTATTTTCGCGTCTCCACTCGCCCGCCGAATTGCGGCAGATAAGGGTATTGATCTGGCCGACATCACTGGATCTGGCCCGCACGGTCGCATCGTGAAAGCCGACCTCGAAAACGCTACGGCTCAACCAAAGACTGCAAAGCCAGAGGCATCAAACGCCGACGCCCCAACTGCTGCCCCTGCCAAGGGTGCAACAATGGCATCTGGTCCGTCCACGGAACAGGTCATCAAGATGTACGAAGGCCGTCCGTTTGAAGAGGTCAAACTGGACGGGATGCGTAAGACGATTGCGGCCCGCCTCACCGAAGCAAAGCAATCGGTGCCGCACTTCTACCTGCGCCGCGACATCGTGCTGGACGACTTGATGAAGTTCCGCGCCCTGCTGAACAAACAGCTTGAGACTCGGAACGTGAAGTTGTCGGTCAATGACTTCATCATCAAGGCCTGCGCGCTGGCACTACAACAAGTACCAGAAGCGAACGCCGTATGGGCTGGTGACCGGACCTTGAAGTTCACCAAATCCGACGTGGCTGTGGCCGTCGCTATTGAAGGTGGCCTCTTCACACCCGTCCTCAAGGACGCAGAGATGAAATCTCTCTCGGCCTTGTCATCCGAAATGAAAGATCTGGCTATCCGGGCCCGTGACCGCAAGCTTTCTCCTGCGGAATACCAGGGCGGCAGCTTCGCAATCAGCAATCTTGGGATGTTCGGGATTGATAACTTCGATGCGATCATCAACCCACCACACTCTGCGATCCTTGCTGTCGGCGCTGGCGTAAAAAAACCGATTGTCGGCAAAGATGGCGAGTTGGCGGTCGGCACGGTTATGTCCGTGACGCTCTCTGTGGACCACCGTGTCATCGATGGGGCTCTCGGGGCCAACCTACTGAACGCCATTAAGGATAACCTTGAAAACCCAATGACTATGCTTGCGTGATCAGTCTGATCTAAATCAAAGTTGTTCACCGTAAATGCGCGATAAGGGCTCCTGTCATCATGCAGGAGCCCATTTTTATGGACTGGAAGAAGTACCTTTCAAACGCATCGCAAAACCTCGCTAGATTTCGCAAGGCAGCGCCTGATACAGCGAAAGGATTTGGTGCGTTATCGCAAGCTGCACTTGCCGAAGGTGCCATTAGCCTGCGCAATAAGGAACTGATCTGCATTGCCATCGGTATTGCCAAACAGTGTGACGACTGCATTGGATTTCATGTCAAAGCGGCGATCCTAGCGGGCGTCACTCGCGAAGAGATCGCCGACGTGATCTGTGTTGCGATGTACATGGGGGGCGGTCCGTCATTCATGTATGGTGCGAAGGCGCTAGAGGCCTTCGACCAACTTAACGCCTAGTCCTCAGCAAGGATCTGGTTCATCGACAACGCTGGCTGCGCGCAGCCAGCTTCGCCGACGATCTTGGCTGGCACCCCGGCAACAGTCTTCATCGGCGGCACGTCGTGCAGGACGACAGACCCCGCTGCAATTCGACTGCAATAACCAACCGTGATGTTACCAAGTACCTTCGCGCCGGCCCCGATCAAGACACCATTCCCAATCGTCGGATGGCGCTTCTCCTCTTCTTTTCCGGTCCCGCCGAGGGTTACAGAATGCAGCATCGATACATTATCACCCACGACAGCAGTCTCACCGACAACGATAGAGTGCGCATGGTCGATCATCAGGCCCTTACCAATCTTGGCAGCCGGATGGATGTCGACGCCAAAAATTTCGGATACCCGCATCTGCAAGAAATAGGCCAGATCGTATTGGCCGTCAGACCAAAGCCAATGGCTGAGGCGATAAGCTTGCACGGCTTGATATCCCTTAAAGAACATCAGCGGTTGCAAGAAGCGGTGGCAAGCAGGATCACGATCCATTGTAGCGACCAGATCCGCGCGAGCGTCCTGCGTCAGCCCAGAATTACGTCCATAAGCATCGTCCGCGATTTCGCGAATATTTTGCGCTGACATCTCTGTCGATGCCAGCTTTAACGCAATACGATATGCGAGGGCGTCATCAAATCCGTCGTGCTGCAACAGGCCTGCATGAAACATAGCGCCCATTGCGGGGGCAACGTCGATGGCAGCACGCGCTTCTTCCGCGATCTTTTGCCATACTGGATCAAGGCTGTGCAATTTCGCTTTTGTCGTGACCATGTCGCTCTTCCCTGACAACCGCCTTATAATCATCATATAGACTTTTTCCGACAATATCAAAGGTCGTGCTATCCTCCAATGCGTCAATCACGATGATCAGTGCTTGACGATAAGTCGCGTGGCACCGCGTCGGCGGCACCGCGCCAGGCTGCGCAGCCGACGCAGCCGAAAGGCTACCGTCCACCCAAACCGGATGGCGTTGGCCAAACCGTTTGCGATACCGATCGGCCATCCGCGCGCCTTGTATAATCCGCCGTGCGACAGCGGCCCATTCCACTGTCGGCACCGCCAGCAATACGCGCGTTACCATGTCGATGTCGGTCAGGTGAACCGGTCGCATCAATCACCAACCTTGACGTTGGTAAATGGCCCGGTACCGTACCGGGCTGATAATTGCGCCACTTCAATCACGAACCGACCATCAGTGCCGTCCTCATTGCGCTTTGCCGCAGAATAGGTCCATTCCGGTGTTGTTGCGATCTCTTCACGTAGCACCCGATCGCCCGATCGGACCTGCACAACATATGCTTGGTGCTCTTCACCCAGCGGCACGTCTCCTCGTCCCCAAAGATCGCCATCAATGCGGGTCTGTCGTATCCATACAACACTAAATTCCCCGGAATCGAATACCGCAGACAGATGTACGACCGGATAGGGCCGCAGACCATTTCCCTTCATCGTCTCGACTATATGCCGATAGCTGGGATCCGTGACGGGGCGCTTTACAGGTCCATAGCGAAAGTGACGATCTCTGCCCCGCGCAGAAGTCGGGGTTGAGATCTGCTCTGGACGGCCGTCCATCAGCACAACACGTGACCCCGCTGGCCAGACATCGCGCATCATCGCGCATCCCATTGGAATAATGAGGCAGCAAACTTTCCGAGGACTTCGGGTCCAAAAACTTGTTCGGCTGGTTCGTACCCTTGTCGAGCGCAGCGCAGCCGAATTCGGTAAACCAAAACGATTTGCTTTTCGGGACCCACGCAGTCTTACTGACAGCGCGTTGTCCATTGATCCGATTGTGATGATCGTTCGACCACCAGCCGCGCAAATCCTTATAACGCCAAACCCATGCCTCTCCTTCGCCATCCGTAATCGGCGTGCGAATTTGGGCATCGCGTGCCTCGGGCGAATGATAGAACCAATCGAAGCCTTCTCCCCCTGCGACGTTGCCTTGCAAATAATCCAGATTATAGATCGAACCAAACCCGATATCAGCATGGGTCCGCCCATCGCGCCAGTCTGATAAATGCATATAATTATCGATCCCAATAAAATCGATATCCGGATCGGCCCATAGCGGATCTAGGTGAAAGTACTTGTCCGCCGTGCCCTCTGGCTGATAGCCGTGATATTCCGACCAGTCAGCGGCGTAGCTGATCTTACAGTCAGGCCCTAAGATCGCACGCACATCTCCGGCCAACTGTCGCAACGCCGCAACCGCAGGAAAGCTGTCACCAGTCCCGCGAATCTGCGTCAAGCTGACCATCTCCGAACCGATGCAAAACGCACCGACGCCACCTGCTGCTTTACATAGATTGGCATAGTGCAGGATGAACCGCCGATAGCCCCAATCCGCAGGGCCGCTATATCTCACGACCTCCTCCTCCAACCTAAAGTCGGTAGGCTGCGCAGCCCCCATGAACGCCTCGACCTGCAGCGCTGCCGCAGCCGTTCCGTCAGGTGACCCAACCTGCCCGGGGGCCGATGACAGCGTTATTCGCCCACGCCATGGCAGTGGCGGCTTACCCGACTTGCCTGTGTAGGGGTTGGTCAGGCTATTACCCGGCATCTGCTCCATCAGGATAAAGGGATAGAACATCGGGCTAAACCCCTTACCCCGCAGGGCTTTGATCCCTTCGATCACGGCAGTATCCGCTGGCGTTCCACCGTAAACGGGTCGGTTATCCTGACGCGGCACGAGTCCTGCTTCGGCCCGACCGATATCGGCTACACGCCACGGCATCGGGTCGCCGTCAATCTCGCGCTGCTCAACTTTCGGCTGTACCTGACACAGCCCACATCGCAGATCACTGCCAAACCACGAAACGACAAGACTCACCGACTTACATTGCGGCAATTCTTCATTCAGCGCGGTAATCGAATTCTCAAAGTCAGTCGTGCCACTAGGGGTGTTAACATTGATCGCAACCTGTTCACCAAACCCAGCAGAAAGATTCACCTGCGTCGTTGCCAGCGAATACTCTCCCGTGCCGGGAATCAGCGCTACGCCTCGCACCTGACGCGCGATGTCGGCCAGATTAGCGGGTGCACCCGGTTCGGCAAGTCGCATCACCTCGAATGTGAACTGGGGCACACGGTTGCCAAACTGGTCCAATGGCAAATCCTCGAACACGACATAGGCCGTACCGCGATATGCTGGCGCAAACTCCTCGCCTTCCACTGCCGAAATCTTCGGATCGGGCAATTGGGTCTGGGTCCCTGGATAGACACGCATATTCAATGCACCGGGTGAGACCTCCTCGCCATCCGCCCAGACCCGTCCAACACGAGCGATTTGCCCTTCACAAAGCGCCAGTGCCAGGCTGACTGAATAAATGAACGACGTCGTCGTCGGCTGCGGCCCGGCCCCTCTGCCCGCACCAGAAGTTGTGGCCGTTTCCCGAAAGCGACTGGCCGAAATTACTTGCCCGCCAATCCGCATCCGCCCGTGTACCCGCGCAATCTCAGTGCCCTCGCTGGCGCCCGTCAGTCGAAATCGATCGACGCGGCCGGTCTCTACCGCGTCGCTTCCGGCCGCCAATATGCGCTGATCGATGACACGGCCAAGCACGGCACCCGCGGCCCGCCCAACCGTCGCCATCGACATCGACATCGACATCGACATCCCCGATCCACCAAGGGATCCGCCCAGCGCCATGCCTGCGGCCGAAAGAACGAGCGTTGCCATCTATTTTCCTTCCTGAAATTCGAAACGAGCCGCAATTCGCCGGGCCCAAGGGCCTGACAACGGGCTCTCAACAACACCGTGCCGCGTATAGGCATGGATGAACCGTGACGCGGAACCGTTATCCGAGATAACGCCCAGATGCTTCGCCCCGGCCCCGTCGCGCATACGAAACAACAAGACTTGGCCAGCTTGAATTGGCGTACCGGAAACGTCTTGCAGGTGCTGCCGGGCTGCGACCCACAAAACCTCTTTGCCCTGTGGCTCATCCCAATCAGCAGTATAGCGCGGCATGTCCTGCGGTTCTGAACCATGTAGGTGACGCCAAATGCCCCGGATCAGTCCCAGACAATCGCACCCTGCCCCCCGAACAGAGGCCTGATGTACGTAAGGTGTACCGATCCACCGGCGCGCCTCCGACACGATCACGCTCATCGCACTAGGCTTTCGCCACCGCCAGCATCGTCACTGCGTGGCACGCTCATCAACCAGTCGTCACCGGGCATATCGGGAAAGCCACGAAAGTTCACAAGATTGCTAAATTTCGCGCGACATGTCTCGGCCCCTCGATCGCAACCGGCAATCAACTTCACCCTATCGCCAACTTGAATCGTACCACGCAGCGCCTGCCAAAGGGTGATCCGATGCCGCCCATTTTCAAGCCGATCATGCTTGATGGCAGACGTCAGTCCTGTGGCTTGTCCCGATGCAACGGCAAAATGCCCCTGCTCAAACCAGCGGTCGTTGAAGCCCGTATTGATGAAAACGAAATCGCGTTGGTCAGTCTGGCTTAAGACAGGCAGGGTCACGACATACGCGGGATCGTTTGTACTTACTCCACATCGCGTATCGCCCAATACCGCAGAACAACTTCGCAGGAACGTCCGGCCAGAAGGTTGGTTTAGCAAATCTGTCAAACCACGCAATTCGACCTGAAACTGGCCTGATTGCCGCCCTGCACCTCATCACCACCTATAGCGATCCGAACAGACCCCGCGACAGGTTTGGTGATAGGCCGCGTCTAACTTTGGTCTCCGCTCACATAGACTTTGACCAATTGCAGAACCCGGGTCTCTTCATCACCGACAGCAATCAGTTGATCCATCATGTCTGGTGTCTGCGACGGCGCACAGGACTTGTAGTCACCCCAGTCTTTCCAGCGAAACCCCCTGCCTCGCCTCAAAGAACGCAGTCAACTGGGCGATATCATCCAGCTACCGCAAGCCGACACCTGCATCGAACCGGCGCCGTGAATGTTGCCATGGCGTGTTCCGTTCTTCATAGCCATTGGTGAGAGTGACGATCTCAGTGCGTCGCTCCGGTCCGCCGGTGGCGCCAAAGCTCAGGTTTGCGGGAAAGCGAATGTCGTGAAATGCCATCGTTCTGATTCCTTACCGATTTCGTTGTCCACGTCCCAAAAGGCGCCCCATCTGCGCCGCGATCTGGGATTGACTGCGCTGAAAGCTTTGTGCGTCGGGCGTTGTGACATGCATCGTAACGTTGACCGACTGGCCGCCACCGCCACGAACGCCTAAACGCCCATCCGCACCCCGCGCTAAAGGCATGATAGCCTCTGCCCCGCCTCGCCCATAACGCCGGTGCCCCCCGCATTCCAAAGGTTGTGGGGCTACTGACTACACCACCCTTTGCAAAAGGCATCACGCGGCCTTGGCTGAACGGTGCGCCGTTGGCAAAGGGCATCACTCCGGACACGGCGGCATTGATCCCATTTGCCAGTAATCCACCTGCGTGTTTCATCACGGGATTGATCGCCGCCGCATAGCCCGTGTCGATCATCGACTTCGCAACACCCCCCAAGGTGTCCGACAGCGACTGGCCATCAAAGATCAGCCCGTCAAAGGCCCGCCGCAATCCGCCAGCGAAACCTCGCTGCAGATTTCCCAAATCCCGCGTCGTTTCACCTAACGTTCCTTGCATGCTCCGTAATGTTGCATCGAACGACGCCGCCATTGCAGACGTGTCACCAAGGGTTCGTTCCAGTGCTGCCGCATTCGCGTCCAGCCCATCGATCTGGTCCAATTCATTCATGCCACAGGCTCCTGTTTCGGGCCGTCCGGAAACGCCCGCATCAATTCATCAAGACCAATGCGGCCCAGAGGCCGCTGGCCCGTGGTCTGCCCCAGCATCACTGCCAGTTCTGCAGGCGTCAGCCGCCAGAACTGGTCGGGCGTAAGGCGCAAGCCATTTAGGCCCGCAGCCATCAACCCCGGCCAATCCAGACCTTTGCTCATTGGGCTGGGGTAAAGGCGCGGGCCAGCAACTCTGCCGCCACCCGTGCCGCGCCTACCGGACCACCAGCGATATCCGCACTTAGCAAATCCGCCTCTACGCCGCGCCAACCGCCGCCCCGCAGTCCCGCCACCAGCAGCGCCAGCACATCGCGCCCGCGATAGCGCCCAGCCTCGAAGCGTTCGACAAGATCGACAAGCGACCCTTCGTTCAACTCAGCCTCCAGCTCGGCCAGCGCGCCCAGAGTCAACTTAGCGACGTGGGACACACCATCGATGCTCACACGGACCTCGCCTGCCAACGGGTTCACCATTTACAGCGCCGCCACAAAGGCAATCGCACCCGCACTGGTCAGCGACATCTCGTAGGTCGCCTCGCCATCGAAAGTACCCGCATACTCGATCGAGGTGATTTGGAACGCCCCCGTCACTTCAATGCGTGGTAGAACCCAGCCAACTCGCGCAAGCGCGCCAGCGCGGCCTCCCGCCCCATCGGGGCCGGGTCTTCTATCTGTGTCATGAAATTGCGCCTGTCCGTCTGCATCCGTGACAGTCGAGAGAGATGCGCAACCCGGTCCCATGATGAGGGGATGGATCAGGTCAGGCGTCTCCTCCAGCTCACGAGGACGCTATCAGACATCACAAATAAGTCACGTATTTCAGCAACTTGACCGAACGGTGCCGTTAAGGAATTCCTAACGGCACCGCTAACGTCAGTTGTTGCCTGACGCCGCCTGCTGCGCCTCGATAGCGCGCCATGCAGCGACGTTTCGATTGTGGTCATCAAGGTTCGTGGCAAATGCATGCCCGCCACTGCCGTCAGCGACAAAGAACACAAAGTCCGTGGTATCGGGGTTCAACGCCGCTTCAATGCTGGCGCGCCCTGGGTTCGCGATCGGTGTTGGTGGCAGACCGGGAATAACATAAGTGTTCCATGGTGTCGGTGCATCCAGTTCGCTGCGGCGCAACCCGCGCCCCAAAATACCTTCGCCCTTTGTCACGCCATAAATGACCGCCGGATCCGTCTGTAACCGCATACCGCGTTCCATCCGATTGACGAATACACTCGCCACCTGACTCCGCTCTGTCGGCACACCAGTTTCTTTTTCGACCAAAGACGCCAGAACAAGTGCCTCCTCTGGTGTCGACACTGGCAACCCAGAAGCACGATTGGCCCAAGCATCTGCAAGGATTTGCGTCTGCGCTGCCTGCATATGTGCAATAATGCTTCCGCGATCAGCACCGGGCGTAAATTCATAGCTATCGGGTGCCAGCATGCCCTCTGGTGGCGTGTCCGCAATCGTGCCGTCCAAAATGTCGATCTCGCGCAGCGCATTGGCGATTTGCCAGCTTGTCACGCCTTCGGCCACGGCAAAACGGTACCGCGTATCGGCCTGTTCCTTGACCACAGCATACTCTGCTGGGGTTTCGTCGACCTCGGGATCGAATTCGGCCACTTCCGTATAGGCGCTGGTTGCCGGGTCCAATTCGCGGACCTGCACAAGGTTACGGCGCACGCCCACGCGATAGACGACCTCAGTGCCGCAGGTGCTTTGCCCGCTACTCGTCACCAAATCAACGATTTGCGCCATAGAAGCGTTTTCAGGCACCAAAAAGCTGCCCGCCTTCAAATCGGCGGATCGGTCGGAATAATCCGCACCCATGCGAAAGATCGCGGCAGAACTGACCGCACCCTGATCGTCAAGCTGCTCGCTGACCCGCCGCATGTTCGACCCCGGCGCGACCTGCAAACAAATACCAGCGGCAAGCGGCCCCGGTTCCTTATACTGCTGGGTCCCCCAAACGATGACACCCGCGATCAGGAACAGCGCGACAATCAGAAACGTGATGCCATTCGCTGCAACGTGACGCCACATCAGCGCAGCTTTCCAAGCACTAAGCTGGCGTTCGTTCCGCCAAATCCGAACGAATTCGACAATGCGATGTCGATCTTACGCTCCCGCTTGCCATCTGCGCACAAATCAACAGCCGTTTCGCAGGCGATATTCTCCAGATTTATCGTCGGCGGCGCGACCTGATCGCGGATAGCAAGGATCGAAAAAATCGCCTCGATAGCACCTGCTGCCCCCAGAAGGTGCCCCGTCATCGACTTGGTCGACGACATCGTCAGCTTCGCCGCAGCCTCTGGCCCAACCATCCGTTCAACCGCACCCAATTCGATGGTGTCAGCCATCGTAGAGGTGCCATGCGCGTTTACGTAGTCAATCTCGGTCGGGTCGATCCCGGCATTGCGACAAGCCGCGCGCATTGCACGTTCTGCACCTTCGTGGTCCGGGGGCGGCGCTGTGATGTGATATGCATCGCCCGACAGGCCATAACCCAAAACTTCGGCATAAATCTTGGCACCGCGAGCCTTCGCGTGCTCAAGTTCCTCTAGCACGACGATGCCAGCACCCTCGCCCATGACGAACCCATCACGATCCGTATCCCAAGGGCGGCTCGCTTTGGTCGGATCATCAGCGTATTTCGTGGACAACGCCTTGCAGGCATTGAAACCTGCAATCCCGATCTTGCAGATCGCCGCTTCGGCCCCGCCCGCAATCATCACGTCCGCATCGCCATGCTGGATCAGCCGGCTTGCGTCACCGATCGCATGGGCGCCAGTTGAACAGGCGGTCACAACGGAATGGTTCGGTCCGCGAAAGCCATACCGGATGCTGACCTGACCAGAGATTAGGTTAATCAAAGCGCCGGGCACAAAGAAGGGCGACACGCGGCGTGGCCCCTTTTCTTCCATCATCACAGCGGTATTCGCGATAGAGTTCAAGCCACCGATTCCAGACCCGATCAAAACGCCGGTGCGCTCCTGATCTTCACGTTCGGTCGGCTTCCAACCACTGTCCTCGACAGCCTGTTGGGCGGCAGCCATACCGAACAGGATGAAGGTATCAACCTTGCGCTGTTCTTTCGGCTCCATATACGTGTCGGCGTTAAAGGTCCCATCGCTACCATCGCCCAAAGGCACTTCGCAGGCGTAATTGGTCACCAAGCCTTCAGTATCGAACCCTTTGATAGACCCGGCACCCGACCTGCCTTCCAGAATGCGCGACCAACTCGCTTCCACTCCGTCGGCCAGTGGCGTGACAAGTCCCAGTCCCGTTACTACAACGCGGCGCATCAGTCGTCCCCTCATCACTCAATCGCGGCCCTGATACCGCAGGGTCGCGCGCAGGGGCAAGTGCCCTGCCAAATTCTGGGCCGCACGAACGCGGTCCCGCCGACGCCTTACGGTGCCACACCGGTCCACGCAAAGGAAAAGAGAAATCCCAAAGGGCCATAGTTTCACAGTATGGTGTCGCCTGTACGGTGAACCACATCAGCGCGCATAAACCAGAACCAGCAATTGCGCCCAACACAGGACGACGCACCAGACAAAACAAAACGGCCCCCGCAAAACGAGGGCCGTTTAAAATCGCACCGCAGCACCCAAGGGGCGGCGGTACAGGGTGCGCTTACTGCGCGCCCTTGATGAACTTCACAGCGTCGCCGAAGGTCTGAATGGTCTCAGCGGCATCGTCGGGGATTTCGATCCCGAACTCTTCCTCGAAGGCCATGACCAATTCGACGGTGTCAAGGCTGTCGGCGCCAAGGTCGTCGATGAACGACGCGCTCTCGACGACTTTGTCCTCTTCAACACCAAGGTGCTCCACAACAATCTTGCGTACGCGGTCTTCGACTTCGCTCATGAACAATTCCTCACGTTCCTGATGGGCCTAAACCCAGTTGTTGAACTGGCCGCCGAAGGGGCCCGTCCGTTGCTGCGTGGCCTATAACAGAGATTTGTGCGGGCGCAAACGCTTTCACAAGACCTCTGACAAGCCTCTTTCAAAGCATGGCCATTCCGCCATTCACATGCAAGGTCGCACCCGTCACATAGGCTGCTTCTTTGCTGGAAAGATACAGGACTGCAGCAGCGATCTCATCGGCCTCGCCCATACGGCCTGCCGGGATCTGCCCCAGGATAGCGCCCTTCTGGTCGTCGTTCAGCTTATCCGTCATAGGAGTGGCGATAAAGCCAGGGGCTACGCAATTCACGGTAATACCGCGGCTTGCGACCTCGTAGGCGATGGATTTGCTCATGCCCACCATGCCCGCCTTGCTGGCCGCATAGTTTGCCTGCCCCGGATTGCCTGTCGCGCCGACGACAGAAGAAATATTCACGATCCGCCCCCAACGAGCTTTCATCATGCCCCGGATAGCACCTTTACACAGGCGCATGGTGCTGGTCAGGTTCACATCCAGCACGCTGGACCATTCATCGTCGGACATCCGCATGAACAGATTGTCTTTTGTGATACCCGCATTGTTCACAAGAATATCAAGGCTGCCCATCGCCTCCACCGCCTGCTTCGGCAAGGCCGTCACGGCTTCTGCGTCAGAAAGGTTACAGGGCAGGACATAGACGCGATCACCCAGCTCTTTGGCCAGGGCTTCCAGCGGCTCGACCCGCGTGCCGGACAGTCCAACCGTGGCACCTGCGCCATGCAGCGCCGTGGCAATTGCGCCACCGATTCCACCAGAAGCACCGGTGATCAGCGCCGTTTTTCCTGTCAGATCGAACATCATGCGTCTCCTTTTATTGCGGCAGCTGCCGCCTGTGCCTCTGCGGCGGTGCCGACATTGGCCGTAGTTGCGTCTTTGGCGATGCGCCGGATCATGCCCGACAAAGCCTTGCCAGCGCCTATTTCTAGAAACGAAGTCACACCCTGCGCTGCCATCCATTCGACGGAAGAGGCCCAGCGGACGCGCCCCGCGACCTGTTCGACCAATAGTCGGCGGATCTGGTCGGGGTCGGTTACCGGCTCTGCCGTCACGTTCGCTACCAATGGCACCGCCGGGGCCTGCATCGCAACCGTCTCCAGCGCATCTCGCATGACGGCCGCGGCGGGCTGCATCAACGCGCAATGGAACGGGGCGGAAACGGGCAGCATCAAGGCCCGCTTTGCACCAGCGGCCTTTGCCAGTACAGCGGCACGCTCTACGGCAGCCACATGACCAGAGATGACATTCTGGGCCGGATCATTTTCATTCGCCAAGGCGCAGACATCACCTTGTGCCGCATCTTCGGCGATTTGCGCCACTGTTGCCGCATCCAGCCCCAGAATGGCAGCCATCGCTCCAACACCCTGCGGCACAGCCTGCTGCATCGCATCACCACGAATGCGCAACAACCGCGCGCAATCCGCAATTCCGAAGGCACCCGCCGCAGCAAGTGCTGCGTATTCGCCCAGCGAATGCCCGGCGACGTAATCCGCATCCGTGATTGCGACGCCTTCCGCCTCTAGGGCCCGCATCGCAGCAAGCGAAGCAGCCATGAGTGCCGGTTGGGCATTTCGGGTCAGGGTCAGAGTCTCGATATTGCCCTCGAAGATCAGCGCCGACAGCGCCTCTCCCAGTGCATCATCGACCTCTTCAAAAACAGCGCGCGCCGCCGGATAGGCTTGTGCCAAATCCTGCCCCATCCCGATGGTCTGTGCGCCCTGTCCCGGAAATACGAATGCCCGCATGGATTTACCCTTGTATCGTTGCGTGTTCGGACTTTGGTCTAGCCTGCCCCGCCCAGCCGCACAATGCCTCTGCGTCACCGCAAATTGTGCAACGCCCCCGCAAGCGCTACCGTTGGGTCAATCGCACAAAGGACGCGCAATGACCCATCCGACGACCTATGGCACTGTGACCAAGATCTTTCACTGGCTGACGGCCGCCCTAATCCTGACGATCATCCCCCTTGGGATCACCGCCTCTGACATGGCTTACGACACCAATGCACAACTCGCACAGAAAGCGCAGCTTTTCTCGTTTCACAAGACCCTCGGAGTCGCTGTTTTCTTCGTGACTCTCGGGCGCATCCTTTGGGCTGCGGGCCACGCAAAACCTGGTCCGCTGCACCCGGAACGCAAGTCAGAGACACTGCTTGCAGAGGTTGTCCATTGGTTGCTTTACAGCGCCCTTGTCATCGCACCCCTGACCGGTTGGATCGGCCACGCCGCCACGACTGGCTTCGCGCCAATCTGGTGGCCTTTCGGTCAATCTCTGCCCTTCGTCCCAAAGGACGAGGGCGTCGCGCAAGTGTTCGGCAGTCTTCACTGGGTCTTTGGCAAGGTCATGATTGGCGCGCTGATCCTGCACATTGTCGGCGCGCTCAAGCACCACTTCATCGACCGTGACGCCACGCTCCGCCGGATGTGGTTCGGCAAGACCATTTCGCCAGATGCCGGTTATCACCGCACTCCCATCGCGGCCCCACTGCTAGCGGCCCTGATCGTCGTCATCGGCGCAGGTGTTGCCGTGACCTTGGCCGGTGGCGAAAGTGAAGCTCGTGAAACAGCTGCACTGGATCAGGTGGCCTCTGACTGGACTGTGCAGGATGGCACCTTAGGCATCACTGTGAAGCAGTTTGGCAAGTCCGTCGAAGGCAGCTTTGCCGACTGGACAGCCTCCATCGCTTTTGATCCAGAAGCTGTCGCCGAGGCGGGCAATGTAGAGGTAACCGTCTCTATAGGTTCCCTGACGCTTGGATCTGTAACGGATCAGGCGATGGGTGCTGACTTCTTCAACGTCGAAGCGTTCCCCACCGCAACCTTCACCGCACCGATCACAAAGACAGAGGATGGCTATATCGCTGACGGAACCCTTACGCTGAAGGGGCAAACAGCACCGCTCGCCCTGCCCTTCACACTGACACTGGACGGCGACACTGCCACGATGCGCGGTCAGACCACGCTAAATCGGACGACCTATAAAATCGGTGAAACCATGTCAGATGAAACCAATCTTGGTTTTGATGTCGTTATCGATGTCAACCTGACAGCCACCCGCGGTCAATAGCACCAAAAATCCAACCACGACCCAACAGCCCCCTGACACAGATGTGTCAGGGGGCTGTTGGGTCTTTCTTCAACATTTGTTTTCTTAGGCGCATCCGGACAGGCGATTGTCCGGGACTGCGCGCCATCATTCCAACAAGAAGCCGGATACGCCATGAACGCATCCTCCATCCGCCGCATACAAGGCGTCTGCTTTGCCTTATGCCATATTCCTCTTGCCGCGACCGCTGCAGTTTTGGCAGCAGACGGTTTGCAAGGCGACATGACGCCGATCGCGGCGACCCTCGTGGCCACGCTCGTGACAGCATTAGCCTTGACCGTTTACCTCGGGCGCGCGCTACCCGCCGCGGCTTCTCGCACCGATGAAATCGCTTTTAAGATAAGTTGAAGAATGCGGGCCTAGGTGGCAGCAAATCAGCCCGCGAAGTAAAGCCAGATCAAAGCACCGATCAAAGCGACCTTCGCCACACCCACAGCGATCAAAGTTCTGCGATTCGAAGGGTGGGAAAGCTCGTCCAGCAAGGTCTGCTTGCTTTCACCGAAAAGCTCTGCTTGCAGTTTTTTCAGGATGCGCGGTGGTGGCTCCCCCCCCCCCCACGCGGGCAGCAGGCTGGTGAACCGTTCTTCCCAAAAGACAAGCTCTGCTTGCATATCACGATCGTCCAGCAAAAGCCGGGCAACGTCCCGCCGTTCTGCCTGCGCCAGCAGGCCAAGGGCATATTCTGCGGCCAGCACAGATGCTTCGTCACGCTCCAAGATCGATCCTTGATGTTGGCGGCCGAGGGTAGACCATGATAATAGTCTGACAAAAAAGATGAACAATCACAATCACCGCACCATAGCTAGCGGCTCTTTGGCGCTGCGATGAACAATACAAACGAAAAGGCCGTGTAGGGCATCCCCTGCACGGCCTGATCCAAAAATGTCGGCTTAGATGGCTTATTCGGCCTTCATTGCCTCGACCGAGATTTGCACATTCACTTCGTCGCTGACGAAAGGCGCGAACATGCCAACGTTATAGTCCGACCGCAGCAGTGTGGTGGTCGCATTGAAACCAGCCCAAGGCTTGCCTTCCATCGGGTGGTCACCCACTTGATTCAGCGTGGCATCCAATACGACCGACTTGGTCACACCATTCATGGTCAAGTCACCGGTGATGTTCGCTGTCGTCTCACCAGTCACTTCGATCGCTATGGACTCGAAGGTCACAACTTGCATGTCATCTGTCGCGTTAAAGAAGTCAGGCGACATGAAATGCTCGAACCGGGCTTCCCAACCGGTCAGCATCGTGCGGACCGGAAAAGATACCATGACGGAAGAGTTTGCCGGATCTTCTTGGTCGAACTGAATCTCGCCCTCAAAGCCAGAGAACATGCCGGTGCCAGTCGAAAAACCGAGGTGGTTGTAGTCGAATACGATCTGGCTGTGGCTCGGGTCGAGCGTGTAAGCTTCGGGTGCTGCGAATGCGGGGGCAGCAAGCAAGGCCAAGGCGGCGGCGGACGAAAATACAGTCTTCATTGAACTCTCCGATGTTGGTTTTGTCTTACCCTCACTTGGAGGTGCAGGACGCAACCAGCAACCCGGCAAATACGAACATCTCCTGTTCGTGTGCTCCGTTCAGATTGCCTCGCGGCTTAGGATCAGATCGCGGCCCAGACGATCACGCAACCGTGTCAGATCCGCTTCAGGCCCAGTGGCGACAGCCAATTGCCGCGCGGTATTGCGATACCGTAGGGTCAGCGTCGGCAGGCCACTATCAGGGCGGATCATAAAGATGCTGCCGATACAGTCAAAGCCGTAGCGCGCGACGACTGTCGTTGCACCGGTGCGGTTCCGCACGGCCTCGCGGACCTCGCCGTTCATCGTGTCGATCTCGAACTGGACATGGGTGCCCCGGCTAGCGAACCACATCAAAACCACGCCAATGGCGCAAGCAAGAAAGACGACAGGCAAGCGCATCACCAACTCAGAGGCGTCCGCCAACACCGCCAAGGCAATGCCAGCCGCCAAACACCCCGCACCAGCTAACAGTGATACAGTCTGCGACGCTACCAGCCGCAATGGCGGCGTGCCGGTAGGCACAATCCGGTAACCCCAGTAAGCCTCTTCCAATACATAATTTGCTGTCTCGCGCCGAACCGGTCGCGGACGACGTGGCGTGACGACAGCAATATCATGATTGTCGGAAATGTCGGACATAGCCTAGGCCTTTCGAGTGGGATGACAGATTAGTCCCCCTCACATGATCGGGGCATCGCGGCGAAAAAGCGGCAGTGTTAAGGTTTTGTTTAGCACTCGTCGTGGATCATCCTTGTCGTTAGACGACACGGCCGTCGGCGGGTTGCACCGCGTGGATAGCTGTGTATAAGCGGCGCACTTCCGTGATATTTATTCACTGCGCAGTCTCTCGTGGTCCGGGTGCGGAAGTCTTGAAAGCCCAGACCTATGAAATGCGTCGATACATATGAAAAGGAACGCCATGCCGCTTTACGAGCATGTGATGATTGCGCGTCAGGACTTGTCCAATACGCAAGCAGAAGCCCTCATCGAACACTTCGGTACCGTCTTGTCCGACAACGAAGGCAAGCTGGTCGACAGTGAGTACTGGGGCGTCAAGACGATGGCCTACAAGATCAACAAAAACCGCAAAGGCCACTACGCCTTTCTGCGCTCTGACGCGCCTGCGTCCGCTGTGCAGGAAATGGAACGCCTGATGCGCCTGCATGAAGACGTGATGCGCGTTTTGACCATCAAGGTTGACGCACACGCCGAACTGCCCTCCGTGCAGATGCAGAAACGTGACGAACGCGACACCCGTCGCGAGCGCCGCTGATAGATCAGGAAAGGACCGTAAATCATGGCAACTAAACCGTTTTTCCGTCGTCGTAAGTCCGATCCGTTTGAGGGCGAAAATGCCCCCGCGATCGACTACAAGGACACACGCACCCTGCAGCGCTACATCTCTGAGCGCGGCAAGATCGTCCCCGCCCGTATCACCGCCGTCGGGTCCAAGAACCAGCGCAAGCTCGCTCAGGCGATCAAGCGCGCGCGTTTCCTGGCCCTGCTGCCCTACGCCGTGAAGTAAGGAGCAAAAACCATGCAAATCATTCTTCTGGAACGTGTGGCCAAGCTGGGTCAAATGGGCGAAGTCGTCACCGTCAAGGACGGTTACGCACGCAACTTCCTGCTGCCGCAAGGCAAAGGTCTGCGCGTCAACGCCGCCAACATGGCGCGCTTCGAAGCTGAAAAAGCTGCTCTCGAAGCCCGCAACGCCGAAACCCGTGCATCCGCACAGGCTGAAGCCGACAAGATCGACGGCGCAACATTCGTCGTGATTCGTTCGGCCTCTGACTCCGGTTCGCTTTACGGTTCCGTCACGCCGCGCGACGTCTCTGACGCCGCCGCCGAGAGCGACTACAACGTCGACCGCAATCAGGTCGTCCTGCAAGGTCCGATCAAGGAATTGGGTCTGCACGACGTAACCCTGAACCTGCACCCTGAAGTCGAAGCGACGATCACGTTGAACGTCGCCCGCTCCAAGGAAGAAGCAGAGCTTCAGGCATCTGGCAAGTCGATCCAAGAACTGGCCGCGGAAGAAGAAGCCGCAGCAGAGTTCGAGATCCAGGAACTGTTCGACGATATCGGTGGTGCCTCGAACGACGACGACGCAGAGCAGCGTCGCGCCGACGCCGAGTAATCGGATCGTCAGACCAAGATTTAGGCCGTCCCTTCGGGGGCGGCCTTTTTCGTTGGTGGTTCAACCAAATATCAGCATTCGTAGATGTGGATTGACGTACCTGAGTAAAACAATAAGGATTAAATACACGCAATCATCTTACCGGAGCATGCATGCCCATTGCCACCGACACACCCGACTTCAAAACCCGCGGCGGCGCGCCAGTCAGCCAAATCGACGAATTGCCAACACTGGAAATCATCGCGATCATGTTCCTGCGGATGTGGTGCGACGGTGGGCCGACGCGCGAACGCATGATGCAAGACTTGTCCAATGCTCTAGGCGACAAAGACGCCCAAACCGTTGGCACCCTGTTCGATGACCTCATGCAGATTACCCTGAAATGCGCCCGCCGCCCACTGATGCGCCACGGCGTGCCGTGCCGCTGCTTTGGCGGCGACGAATGCGCCTTTGCGAACATGCTTGCCGCTGCCGTAAGTGGCGACCGGGAAGAGGCGATGTTGTTTTCAAGCATCCTGATAACAGGCCAGGCCGCCTATCCTGCAGCCGCGATCGCACAGAATCTCTCACCCTATTTGCTGCGTTTCGCGCAGATGTCCGATTATGCAAATCGCACAACCACCTTGGCGACTCATGCGGCCAAAACCACGATCCGGCACTGATCAACTGCCGGATTTCAAGTCAGTTACCAAAGGTCAACCGCAGGTTGCCGCCCATTTTCTGCGCTGTGTCGTGACACAGTCGCAGAAAAAGACCAGAATTCAGGGAATCTGATCCAACGAAAGCTGAATTCATGGCCTTTACGCTATCCCGCCGCTCTTTCCTCGCCTCCACCGCCGGGTTTATCGCGCTGCATCCCTTTTCGGCGCGGGCACAAGCCAACCAAGTCCACTTGCGACTGATGGAAACGACGGACCTGCACGTCCATGTCTTCCCTTACGATTATTACTCTGACCAACCTGTCGATACCGTCGGCCTTGCCCGCACCGCGACCCTCATTGAAAACACCCGCGCCGAATCGACGAACTCGCTTTTGCTCGACAACGGCGACTTCCTGCAGGGTAATCCGATGGGCGACTACATCGCCTACGAACGGGGCATGAAAGAAGGCGACATGCACCCGGTTATTGCAGCGATGAATACGCTAGGTTTCGACGCTTCGACGTTGGGGAACCACGAATTCAACTACGGCCTAGACTTTTTGACCAAATCCTTGGCGGGCGCGAACTATCCGGTCGTCAGCGCCAATGTAGTGAAAACCATGGGCGCGTCACCTACGGAGGACGAGACTTTGATCCCGCCTTACATCATCATCGAACGCGAACTGATTGATGGCGCAGGGGAAAAGCATTCTATCAATATCGGCCTGATTGGTTTTGTGCCGCCGCAGATCATGAATTGGGACCGCCAACATCTGGAAGGTAAGGTCCAAACTCGCGATATCGTGGCGACCGCCCAAGCCTACGTTCCACAGATGAAAGAACAAGGCGCGCAGATTATCATTGCGTTGTCTCACTCCGGTATCGGTTCGGCAACTGCTCAGGACATGATGGAAAACGCCTCTGTCCCGCTCGCCGGGGTTGAAGGCATCGACGCTGTGATGACCGGTCACAGTCACCTTGTTTTTCCATCATCGTCCTACGATGGATTTGACGGCGTCGACGTTGCTGCTGGCACCCTGCTGGGCAAACCGGCCGTCATGGGCGGTTTCTGGGGCAGTCATATGGGACTGATCGACCTGATGCTGGAACGCGAGGGTAGCGATTGGAAAATCGTTAGCCACACATCAGAGGCGCGTCCAATTTCGCAGCGCAATGAGGATCGCAGCATCACCGCCTTAGTCGAAAGCGACCAAAAGGTACTGGATGCCGCACAGACCGAACACGACGCGACCCTCGGCTATGTCCGCCGGGCCGTGGGCAAAACTGACGCGCCGCTTTACAGCTTCTTTGCGCTGGTAGCCGACGATCCCTCAGTACAAATCGTCTCGAATGCGCAACTTTGGTACATCAAGCAGATGATGGTCGGCACAGAAAACGAAAACCTTCCGATCCTATCAGCTGCCGCCCCCTTCAAAGCCGGCGGCCGACAAGGTCCAGAGTATTTTACCGACGTCCCGACCGGCGACGTCGCAATCAAGAACGTCGCCGACCTCTACCTGTATCCCAACACAGTGCGCGCCGTGAAAATCACCGGCGCACAGGTCAAGGATTGGCTGGAGCGCTCTGCCGGTATGTTCAACCAGATCATGCCGGGCGCGCAGGACGCGCCCCTTTTGAACGCCGAATTTCCTAGCTACAATTTTGATGTCATTGACGGTGTCACCTACCAGATCGACCTGAGCCAGCCGTCGAAATATGATCGAGAGGGCGCTATCGTAGCTGCGGACGCAAACCGCATCATAAACCTTAACTTCGATGGACAGCCTATTGATCCTAAATCAGAATTTATCGTCGCCACCAATAATTACCGCGCCGGTGGCGGTGGTACATTTCCCGGTGCAGACGGCAGCACGATCGTCTTCGAAGGTCCGGACACCAACCGCGACGTCATTGTCCGATACATTGTAGATCAGGGAACGATCAGCCCGAATGCTGACTCAAATTGGTCGTTCAAGCCGATGCCCGGAACAACGGCACTGTTTGAGACGGGCCCGAAAGCCGCGCAATACGCCGCCACAATTGAAAGCGTAGAGCTACAGCCGGCAGGCGAAACGCCGGAAGGCTTTGCACTATATCGCATGATTCTGTGACAAAAAATGGGGCCGCCTATGCCTTAGGCGGCCCCGCCTTGCGATAAGATACACTTGGCTGGTTTCAACCGCGAATTGTCGCAAGCGTAACGCGCGCACTGCAGGATTGGCCGTTATCCGTTCCCACCCACATCTGCATCAAGCCGTTGGTTGGACGCGACAACAAAAGCAACGGCCTGCCCAGCCCTTGCCCGTCATCGTCGAAATACCAATTGCCCTCTGCCGTGTGGACCAACAGTGACGTCGGGCAGCGGCTGGTCACCCGAATCTCTATTGCCAGCCCAACCATACCACTTAAATCTGCGGTCACATTGGGCGCCGCGTTAAAGAATGCAGGCGGCGTAGTCGTCAAACCAAGGTAATCGCAGCCGTCCAGCGTATCGGTCCCGCCAGCAGTGAACCTACGCATATCGCCCATACGCAGCGAAGCGCCATTGGTGCGCAGCTGATCAGTGGCGTTCAGGTCAGGATTCGGGCAAGCAAAAGCGGGTCCCCCGATCAATCCAGCCCACAGTACACTTGCGGCAATAAATTTAAGCCAGTTGGTCAATGCAGGTCTCCAGTCATGGGGGCATGATCAGGCGTATGTCGTGGTTCGCCAGTTGTATCTAGAGGTTAACATATGGGTGCTAAAAAGAAAAATGGCACCCCGCAGGGTGCCATTCATTCTCTCAAACCTTAGAACAGTTTGGGTCAGTCTTCGCTTTCCAGCGCCTCAACGGCGGCCTGCAAGTCTTCCTTGCTGACCACTTTCTCAGTCACGGTTGCCTTGTCAAAGATGTGGTCGACGACCTTGTCTTCGAACATCGGTGCCTGCAATTGCTGACGGAACTGTGCATTCTGTTGCACAAATTCAAAGAACTGGCGCTCCTGACCGGGATACTGACGCGCTTGGTTCATGATTGCCTGCGTCATTTCCTGATCTGACACCTTCACTTCGGCCTTCTGACCGATGTCGGCCAAAAGCAGACCCAGCTTTACCCGGCGCTTCGCAAGCGACATGTGCTCGTCGGTCGGGCTAACTTCCGGGTGATCATGCCCCTGAACGTCAGGGTTTTCCTCGTGCCACAGCTGGTGCGCGATCTGGTTGGCTTCCGCGTCGACAAGCGACTGCGGCAGTTCGAATTCGACGAGTGTGTCCAGCTCATCCAGCAGCTTGCGCTTAGCAATTGCGCGGGACGCACCGTTGTACTCGGCTTCAAGACGTTCACGGATTTGACCCTTCAGGCCTTCCAGATCTTCAGCGCCGAACTTCTTTGCCAGTTCGTCGTCGATCGCAGGCGACTTTGAACCACGTACTTCTTTGACGGTCACGTCAAAGACAGCTTCTTTTCCGGCCAAATGCGCGGCCTGATATTCTGCAGGAAAGCTAACGGTGACGGCTTTTTCTTCGCCGGCCTTCGTTTTCAACAACTGATCCTCGAAACCGGGGATGAAGCTATTGGATCCAAGCACCAGCGGATAATCTTCGCCAGCGCCGCCTTCAAAGGCTTCGCCGTCGATTTTGCCGACGAAATCGATGAGGACCTGATCGCCATCCTTGGCTGCACCCTTCTTCTCTTCGAAGGTCACGGCCTGCGGACTTTCGGACAGGTTCTTGAGCGCTTCATCAACGGCTGTCTCATCAGCTTTGACGACCATACGCTCCAACTTGACCTTGCTCAGATCAGTGTCCTGCACGTCGGGCAGCTTTTCGTAAGACACCTCGACGACGACATCGTCGCCTTCTTTCCAGTCAGCATTCGCCATTTTCATCTCAGGCTGTCCGGTAGGACGGTCACCAGAGGTTTCCATGTGATCGTTGACGGCACCATCGATGGCTTCTTGCATCGCTTCGCCCATCAGGCGCGGGCCGAACTGCTTGCGCATCATGGCCATAGGCACTTTGCCCTTGCGGAAACCCTTCATCTCGACTTCGGGCTGCGCTTCTTTCAGCTTGCCGACAACTTTGTCGTCAAGTTCCGCCGCCGTCACGATGATAGTGTATCCGCGCTTGAGGCCTTCGTTCAGGGTCTCAGTGACCTGCATGGGCTTTCCTTCTTTCTACTCAATCTTTGGTGCGGGTGAGAGGACTCGAACCTCCACGCCTTGCGGCGCCAGAACCTAAATCTGGTGCGTCTACCATTCCGCCACACCCGCACATTAAACGGGGGCGGATCGGAACCACCCCCAGCTTTGCGCGGTGTCTATCAAAGGTCACACAGGGATGCGAGTGGAAATCGCATTCCTAAAAAAGGCGGGTCTCCGCCCTTATTTCGCCTTAGTCCTAAACGAACTATTGAGGCAGACATCAGCAAGAGCGGGAACACGCCATGCACACCGGGACCAAGACACGCGACACTGCCGCCAACTCAGAAAACCCATTGATTTCCGGCGTTTGCGCCGGCACCACGATCATGACGCTTCAAGGTGAAATGCCCGTCGAACTACTGACGGCTGGTATGCGTATCATTACGCGTGACAGTGGCATGGCGGTTTTACGCTCTGTTAAAATGCAGACTGCGCGTGTCGCGCCGATCCGCATTAAGGCAGGCTCGCTTGGTCACACGCGTCCTGACCGGGACATGATGGTCGCCCCCGGCACACAGATTCACATCCGCGATTGGCGCGCAGAAGCGCTTTTTGGCGCACCTACAGCCATGATTGCCGCCAGCCGCCTTGTTGATGGCGAATTCCTCGCCATTCAAGACAGCCGCAACATGACAGTCTACACACTGACCTTCGACCGTCAGCAAATTCTTTACGCCGACGGAATCGAAATGGCCTCCGCCGCCGTCTAAGCCTTTAGCGATATTATGAACTTAGGCCGCACCCTCATCAGAGGCTGCGGCCTTTCTTTATACCCCAAGGTCCCTCAGCACCTGCGGTAAAACGTCCGGCAAATCCTCTGCGATCAGGCCCGGCCCAAAGCTGCGCGCACAAGTGGCATGTAGCCACGCCGCGATTTCTGCTGCTGCCAATGGCTCGGCTCCGCGCGCCAACATTCCGGCAATGAAACCTGAAAGCACGTCACCTGCCCCAGCCGTTGCCAACCATGGAACCGCATCGTCATAAACAAATGCACTGATTCCGCACTGACCAGAAGCGTCAGCGATCACAGTCGCAGCGCCTTTAAATAAAAGGACACATCCCGCCTGTTTTGCCGCGTCCCGCACCGCATCGGCCTTAGAATACGCTGGTCCGGTCAAGGCCGGTGCATCCAGCCGTGCTGCAATAGCGGGGAAAAGCCGCGCGAATTCACCCGCATGCGGTGTAAGCACACAACCGTCATGCAGCTTTGCGAACAACGCCGCGTCCTGCGACAGAATCGTCAGCGCATCGGCGTCCAGCACAATCCTGCGCCCCGGTTTTCGGGCCTCCAGCGCGGCGGCAACCAGCGCCGCTTCGCGCGGTGCAGTGCCCAGCCCCGGACCAAGGCACAGCGTATTGATTCGCGAATCCTCCAACGCTGCAGTCAGATCGCTTGCGCTGCCGATTCGCCGCAACATGACGGCATTCAACTGCGCCGCATTTTCTATCAAAGCAGAGGGCGGACAGCCAACAGTCACGGCGCCGGCGCCCATGCGTAACGCACCACGCGCTGCCATACGCGCCGCACCGCCCCGGCCAACACCGCCTGACAGGACAAGGACATGCCCATAGTCATATTTGTGGTCGCGCGTCTTTCGCAGATCATCCACATCGAACGGAAAATCGGGTCGCACGTCAGCAAACGTACGTTCAGGCCCGATTAAACAGGTCGCAACCGTCCGCGACTCTCGCCAAGGCTGCAACCCGATGTCCGCAATAACAAGGCGACCGCAGTTTGCAGGTCCATCACCTAGGACATGCCCGCATTTAGGGCTGTCGAACGTCACCGTTAGATGCGCCTGAACACACGGCGGTATTCCCGCGTCCACCGTTTTAGTCAGCACGCGGCCACTATCGGCGCAAAGACCGCTAGGGATATCCACGCTTACCATGCGATCACGATACTGCGCACTGTCTGCCCTAGCGAAGTGATGCAGCACATCGGCCAGGGGTCCGGAAACCGGGCGTGACAGACCGGTACCGAACAGCGCATCGACGTAAATCGTAGCCAGCGGGCCATCTTGAAAGAATCGCTCTTCCAGTGCCAAAACCGTGCCCACGGCGCACCACAGGTCGTGATTGTGCCGCGCATCATGTGGCAACTTCGGCGGATCGCCGGACAAAAGGACCTCGACAGTCCAACCAACCTTTTTCAACAGTCGGGCGACGACGAAACCATCTCCACCGTTATTGCCCGGACCACATAAAATCACAGCGCGATGCGATCCTTGATCGTGCGTCAAATAGCCTGCGGCTCGCCCCCGTGACGGCCCCAACTCTGGCCACTCAGCGACAATGGCATCCACAACGGCCTGCCCGGCCCGTTCCATCAGCAGCAGCCCCGTCACCGCGCCCGACGAAATGGCGTCCTGCTCAATGGCGCGCATTTGGGCGGCGGTCAAAAGTTCGGTCATGATTTCAGCGCCTCGTGTTTCCAAATCGCCTAAAGTTGCATCAAGTCGCACAACAAGCGGGCGGCGGTGATAGATTTCAAGGCTGCCCCCTTGCCCCTTGCGCACCGAGAATTGTTCCTGTCTGTCTATGATGGTCTGACCGCGACAAGACCGCAACCAAGGGGGGCCGCTGCGTTGAAGAAGATCGAAGCCATCATCAAGCCGTTCAAGCTCGATGAAGTCAAAGAGGCTCTGCAGGATGTCGGCATCCAGGGCCTCTCCGTTGTCGAAGTCAAAGGCTTCGGCCGCCAAAAGGGGCATACCGAACTTTACCGTGGGGCCGAATACGTCGTCGACTTTCTGCCGAAGGTGAAATTGGAAATCGTCATTGCCGACGATCAAGTCGAGGCCGCAATCGCGGCGATCATCGCCGCTGCCAAGACCGATAAAATCGGCGACGGCAAGATTTTCGTTTCGACCGTCGAACAGGCTATCCGCATCCGCACGGGCGAGACCGGCGACGACGCCCTCTGAATACCATAAGATCAAGACCGAAAAGGACCTCGGACCATGAGCACCAAAGATTTCCTCAAACTGATCAAGGACGAAGAGGCCGACTACGTCGACATTCGCTTCACTGATCCCAAAGGCAAACTGCAGCACGT
Source organism: Loktanella sp. (assembly GCA_024635625.1). Classification (GTDB taxonomy): domain Bacteria; phylum Pseudomonadota; class Alphaproteobacteria; order Rhodobacterales; family Rhodobacteraceae; genus Loktanella. The sequence continues at coordinate 40,943 of JAGXIQ010000001.1, forward strand.
CACCATCGTGTCCGATCTGGTCGACGAAGACTTTCTAGAAGAAGGCTTCATGTTTGACGGATCGTCCATTGCCGGCTGGAAGTCGATTGACCAGTCCGACATGAAACTGATGCCTGACACCACCAGCGCCTACGTTGACCCGTTTTATGCAGAAAAGACGATCTGCATTCACTGCACCGTGGTCGAACCAGACACGATGGAACCTTACGACCGCGACCCGCGCGGCACCGCCGAAAAAGCCGAAGCTTACCTAAAGTCTTCTGGCATCGGCGACACGTTCTATTGTGGCCCCGAGGCCGAATTCTTCATCTTTGACGACGTTCGTTACTCTGTCTCGATGAACAAAGTATCCTTCCAGGTCGACGCAATCGACGGCGCATGGAATACCGACACCGATTATCGTTCGGTCGACGGCGTGGGTAACACTGGCCACCGTCCGGGCGTCAAGGGCGGCTACTTTCCGGTCAACCCGATCGACGACGCTCAGGACATGCGCGGCGAAATGCTGTCCACCATGAAGCGCATGGGCATGAAGGTCGATAAGCACCACCACGAAGTCGCGTCCTGCCAGCACGAATTGGGCCTGATTTTCGGCACGCTGACCAAGCAGGCCGACGAGATCCAGAAATACAAGTACGTCATCCACAACGTTGCCCAAGCTTACGGCAAATCGGCGACCTTTATGCCGAAGCCCATGTCTGGCGACAATGGAACCGGCATGCACGTGAACATGTCGATCTGGAAAGACGGCAAGCCGCTGTTCGCCGGCGACAAGTACGCCGATCTGTCTCAGGAAGCGCTCTACTTCATCGGCGGCATACTGAAGCACGCCAAATCGCTGAATGCGATCACGAACCCGACCACGAACAGCTATAAGCGCCTGATCCCCGGCTTCGAGGCCCCCGTTCTTCGCGCGTATTCCGCTCGCAACCGCTCGGGCTGTGTGCGTATTCCTTGGTCCGAATCCCCCAAGGCAAAGCGCGTAGAGGCTCGTTTCCCCGATCCGGCAGCCAACCCCTATCTGGCTTTCGCAGCCTTGCTGATGGCTGGCCTTGACGGCATCAAGAACAAGATCGATCCAGGCCCCGCATCAGACAAAGATCTGTACGATCTGCCGCCGGAAGAACTGGCCGCGATCCCGACCGTTTGCGGTTCTTTGCGTGAAGCGCTGGAAGAGCTGGAAAAGGATCACGAGTACCTGCTGCATGGCGATGTTTTCACAAAGTCGCAGCTGGAAGGCTACATGGCGCTGAAGTGGGAAGAGGTTTATGCCTACGAGCACACGCCGCACCCGATCGAGTACAAGATGTACTACAGCTGCTAATTGCTGCTGAGATGATAAACAAAGAAGGGCGTCCCATCGGGGCGCCCTTCTTGCATGCGTTATGCGTCTCGCGCTTTGGATCTCTGCGAATCGCTTACTGAACATCGTGTTGCGCGGTATGACGGCGCATCTCAATCAACGAAGGTTTTCGATCATGATGTTACGCGTCCTGTGTGCAGGGTCGCTTCTGGTCCTCGCGGCCTGCAGCAGCAGTGGGGTGCGCGTCGATGACTTGACCGGCTCAGGCTTTGCGCCTGTAAATGCAGAGGGTCTGATCGACGTATCGCCCGTCGCAGGGTCCGTTTCGGGAACAAGCCCAGCCGCATCTAATGGTGATTCGGGCTATGCCTTCGCCGTCGACACGAAGGGGAATCGCGTGTCCGCATTGGCTGCGTTGGTCAATCCGCAAGGAATTGCTGGCCGCCCCACAACCGGCACCGGCAGCTATAAGGCCAATTTCAAAATTGCTGAAATCCGCAATATAAAAACGTCCCGCGACGTGGCTGAAATCACAGGCTCGCTGCCAATCCGCGTCGACTTCGGCAATGGCAAGGTGGCTGGCAATGGCGATGGCTTGACGGTCGCGGGTCAGATGGCGGCCAAGGGCACTGGCTATGTGGGCGCCACGACGTGGCGGGGCGTGCAAGGTGACCTAAAGGGACGCGTCAACAGCGACCGAATTATCGGTGCATTTTCTGGCAGCAGTCCAACATCGGTCTACGCCGGCGGCATCATAGGTAGCGGCCGTATCACACCCTGACACCACCTTACCGACTGAGGTCAAAGATCACGGTCGGTCATAAACCGAGCGCATCCGGTAATCCTTGCGCGGGCCTGTCACCGTCCATATCGCCTGCCAGCGCGGCCATCCGGTAAAATCATGCACCACACGATATACATCCGGATCGCACAGATGGACGGCCTCTGCGTCACGTCCTTTGGGTCGAAACACAATAAATTCACGCCCGTCGCTAAAGGTCACAGCAATACGATCAGTCCGAAAATCCCAAAAATACTCTCGTTCCGCCGCCATCGCAGGGGCATCGCCCAACCGCAGCATCCCCCTTTCAGCGTAATGGGCGCCATTGTCGCCTTGCGGTGTGAACTGTGCGGTACCTTCGAAAACACCGGTCTGCCCCGAGAGGCGGTCGTCGATCCGGCGCGACAAGGACCACGCGCCCAGAAAATCCGGGCGGTTCAACAGGGTTTCCGTCACGGCAGCCTCCGCGCTTTTCATTCCGACGCCTGCCCAGTATGACGCCCATGACGCTGCTGCCAATCCCGAAAGGTCCTGCCCATGATTCCGCGCTATTCCCGTCCCGAAATGGTTGCCATCTGGTCCCCCGAAACCAAATACCGCATCTGGTTCGAGATCGAGGCACACGCCTGCGACGCGATGGCCGATCTGGGCGTGATTCCCCGCGAAAACGCCGAGGCCGTTTGGAAGGCCAAGGATGTCACCTTTGACGTCGCCCGTATCGATGAAATCGAAGCCGTGACCAAGCATGACGTTATTGCCTTCCTGACCCACCTGTCCGAACACATCGGATCGGATCAGGCGCGTTTCGTGCATCAAGGCATGACATCGTCCGACGTATTGGACACAACGACAAACGTGCAGTTGGTCCGTGCCGCAGACATCCTTCTAGCGGATATGGACCGCGTTCTGGCCGCGCTTAAGACCCGCGCATTCGAACACAAAGATACAGTCCGTATTGGTCGCAGCCACGGCATCCACGCCGAACCCACAACCATGGGTCTGACCTTTGCACGCTTCTACGCTGAAATGGACCGGGGGCGCGCCCGACTTGTGAATGCGCGGGCCGAAATTGCAACGGGTGCCATATCTGGCGCTGTCGGGACCTTCGCGAACATCGATCCACGCGTTGAAGAGCACGTCTGCAAGCAGTTGGGCCTGACGCCGGAACCGATCAGCACGCAGGTTATTCCACGCGATCGCCACGCCATGTTCTTTGCCACGCTGGGCGTTATCGCATCAAGCATGGAAAACATCGCAACAGAAGTCCGCCACATGCAGCGCACCGAAGTCCTAGAGGCCGAAGAATTCTTTAGTCCCGGTCAAAAGGGGTCGTCTGCCATGCCCCACAAGCGCAACCCAGTCCTGAGCGAAAACCTGACCGGCCTTGCGCGGCTTGTACGCATGTCCGTCACACCCGCACTAGAAAACGTGACGCTCTGGCACGAGCGTGACATTTCCCACTCTTCCGTTGAACGCGCCATCGGTCCAGACACGACTGTTACGTTGGATTTTGCCCTGAACCGCTTGGCAGGTCTGATTGAAAAGCTGGTGATCTACCCCGACAACATGCTGGCCAACATGAACAAGTTCCGCGGTCTGGTCATGTCGCAGCGTGTCCTGCTTGCCCTGACCCAAGCTGGCGTCAGCCGCGAAGACAGCTACAAGCTGGTCCAGCGTAACGCGATGAAGGTCTGGGAAAAGGGTGCCGACTTTAAAACAGAACTGCTGGCCGACCCAGAAGTTACCGCCGCCCTGTCCCCCGCCGAGATCGAAGAGAAATTCGACATTGGGTATCACACCAAACACGTCGACACGATCTTTGTCCGCGTTTTCGGCGAAAGCTGACCGGGACACCCTGTCGCAGCAAAACCTGTCGGAGATTGACGCAACGTCATGCTATATGTGGCGCGTGATCATAACCGACAGGAGGCTTTCCACGATGCTGAAGACCACTTTCGTTGCTCTGACACTGACGCTGCTGCCCGGCATTGCTCTTGCCGAAGGTTGCAGCCACGCCAAGACGACCGCCATGTCCTGCGCCGACGGTACGATGCCGGATGCAGAAACAGGGACCTGCGTGCCCGTCACGACAAGCTGATCGTTCGGAATGGCGGGCGCTATGCCCACCCTTCCAACAAAATCAGACCGATGGGGCATGTAATAGCTGCGGCTGGACCATGTGCGTTGCACGCGGCACCATCGGAATTATGCGTGTCGTTGGCATGGACAGAACCGCGTACCTCCGCCCGTCGTTGTCGTTGGTATAGGGCTCGCCGATGCGTTCTGCGCCGAAGCCCAGTTGGCGCAATGCCCGCATCAGCGCCAATGGTGACAGTGATATAAGCTGCGATGCCCCTTGATCTGCGGCCACGTCGATCAGACCCTGCACAATCACCGTCAGGCACGCGCTACGCTCTGCCTGAGTCGTCACATCATCCGAAATGACAAGTCGGGTACATTCCCACATGTCCGCGCTGACGATATCACGGCCAAGCACCTCTGGTGGAATGTCGATCAATTTTCCTTTGACCGCGTCGCGCAACATGTAGGTATGGCTGCCCCAAGTGGCCGTCGTCGCCATGGCACGCGCACCACCGATGACAGCACCATCACGTAGGACGACCGAATACCATGCCTTTGGATTATCGTACTGGTCCATCTCGACCGTATCATCGTGCGGGATGTGCCAACCCAAGTTGTCGACGAAGAAACTTTTCCGCAATCGCAAAAAGTCGTAGAACGCGGTACCGTAAAGGTGAAGCGTCGACAGATTAAAAGTGACGTGTTCCATGGTGGATTCTCCTAGTGGATAAATCCAACCGTACTAAATCACCTGACAATTGTATGTGTTAGTGTTGACGTAACGTAGACAATCGCACGAATGACACAGGTACTGTCGACGCTCTGGCAGTCATCATGCCGTCAGATCAGCTTGAACTGGCTCGCCAATGCGGCCGCCTGTGTGCTGGTCTTGGCTTGCAGCTTGGTCTTGGCGTTTTTTAGTCGCTGTTTGACCGCCCCTTCTGTCACGCCCAAATCATAGGCGATCTGCTTCAAACGCTTGCCATCCTTCACCATCACCAACGCTTCTAGTTCCGCATTGGTCAGATTAGTGGGCGGCGACATTTCCGCGTGGCGCCGGGTAAGGTAGGTTTGCAGTAGTCGTGTCTCTAGATCGGAAAACTCTCTGTCTAAACGGCTAAAGCTGCCAAACGAGCGCTGCCCGTCTGCATTATCGTCGAAAACAGCGACCGTTAGTCCAAACCTCATACCAAAGGCAGCGGCCATACCAAGCACGCCCTGCGGATCATCGTGACGCAACGCGGACCACGCGATCGTACCAGTATTGGAATGCGCCCACCGCATGACAGGATCAAACAACATCAGACGGTTACGGGTATAGTGATCAATCCACTGCTGCGGCAGTGCGTTGATCTCTTCCATCGGAAACGCAAAGCCGATACGCAGAGCAATATAGTACCCTGCTGGCGACACGGTTACCAGGTCCTCAGGTGTCATGTGTCGCACCATTTGTTTGACCTAGTCCTATGTCATGCAAACTCGAATTACACTTTAGGACAGTATTGCGGAAACCTGGAGATGAAAATCACGTTTCTTCAGTAGTAATACGAATCAATAGTAACTTTTTTCGGGACGACCTTATATGTCCGACATCGCGCCGGTGATCAAACGGTTGGAAGAAGCAGCAAGCCTTGCGCCTTCTGGCTATGCTCTTGCGTTCCATATTCGCTATACTTCACCTACATTCCTGCTCCAGGCCTATCCAAAGGCATGGACAGCATACTATTCGTTACATGCCCTCGTGATGGCCGACCCGACGGTGGCTTGGGGATTTACCCACGAAGGCGCATGCAGGTGGTCAGACCTTAGCGAAGATCCGTCGCGGGTTATGGAACGCGCCGCCGATCACGGATTGAAATATGGCATGGTTTGCGCGACCGAAACTGAAGGTAGCCGCAGCTTTGGCAGCTTTGCTCGCGACGACCGCGAATTTACCGACGCCGAAATGGCCAGCCTCGTCAAAGTGTTGAACGATCTGCATGAAGCGACACGCGACATCGAAAACCTGTCCACTGACGCTATCGAGACTTTGCGTAAGATGTCGGTAAATTACGCAAAGGGTTAGTTGATCTTCACGCTTCGTTGACTGCTCCGGTCGTAGGGTTGTTGCATGCTGAATGCTTTTGCCCCCATTCCCGACCATACAGCCGATGGCGCGATGCCAATGTCGCACCGCCGCAAGGCTGCGTTAATCGTGCAACTGCTGATCAATGACGGCAACAAGCTTGCCCTGTCTACCATGCCTGACCACGTGCAAGAGGATCTTGCCCGCGAACTGAGTGCGATTCGGCTCGTCGACCGCGACACCGTAAATGCCGTAGCGACCGAATTTGCGGACCTTTTGGATGCGGTCGGTCTGTCAGCTCCGGGCAATGTCGATGCAGCACTTGAAGCCTTGGCCGGTCAAATTTCGCCGCATCTCGCGGACAAATTGCGCGATCAATTGGACAACCGACATGGGCGTGATCCATGGCTTCGATTGCAAAACCTGACGACCGATGAAATCGTAAATATCTTCTCAAGAGAAAGCATCCAAATCGGGGCTGTCCTGCTGTCAAAGTTACCGGTCGCCCGCGCGGCAGAGGTTTTGGGCAAACTGCCTGGCGAACGCGCCCGGCGCATTACCTTCGCCGTGCGCCAGACTGCTGATATTGCCCCCGACGCGGTGCTGCGGATTGGGCATGCCTTGGTTTCCGACTATTGCCGCACCCGCATCACTGCATTCGACAAGGCACCTGTCGAACGGGTCGGCGCGATCCTTAATTCGAGCCCTGCCGTAACCCGGGACGATGTCTTGATTGGACTTGATGAATCGGATGCCGATTTCGCCAAGAACGTTCGTAAGGCAATCTTTACCTTCGAAAATATCCCAGCCCGCTTGCGCCCGATTGACCTGCCGAACTGTCTGCGCGTGATCGACAGTAGTGATCTTTCGATCGCCATCGCCTACGCCTTTATTGCCGGAGGAGAGCGTGAAACCGCGGCAAACTACATTCTCGAATGCATCTCGCAAAGGATGGCAGCCTCTATGAAAGAGGACGCTGCAGAGCGTGGGACAGTTAAGCCCGTCGATGGCGAGGCCGCAATGAACGCCGTCAGCGCGGCGATCCGCACATTGGCCGACGATGGCACCATTAACCTTATCGATCCCGATGCAGAGGAAGATGCCTAGACCCCGCGCGTTCGCTGTCCTAGCGTGAGCGCATGACACAGAAAAAGACTCAGCGGTGGCATGACATGGGCGGCACCCTCGCAGGGCCGGTACCTGGGGATGACCATGACTTTGCCCTATGGGAAAAGCGCGTCGATGCCTTGATGGTCCTCTGCTCAGGTAAGGGTCTCTTTACCGTCGACGGCCTGCGCCGCGTGCTAGAAGATATGGGGCCAGAGGCGTTTGCCAGTCGGACGTATTACGAACGTTGGATCGCCGCGATTTGCCAAAACCTGATCGAAGCTGGCGCATTTACCACCGCAGAGCTGGCAGAACGCATGTCAGACATTGAAGCACGGGGGCAAACCTATGCCGACGCAGCTTCTCGCTGAACCGGGCACAAAGGTCCGTGTGCGTAACTGGACGCCGCCCGGACATGTACGCACGCCCGCCTACCTACGCGGCGCGATAGGCACGATCGAACGCGTTCTTGGGCTGTTTCCCAATCCCGAAGACCTTGCATATCGCCACCCCGGGCAGTCGTTATCGCTATACCGGGTACGATTTGCGCTGTCGGACCTTTGGCCCGATGCGACACCCGGCGACACGCTGGATGCAGAAATCTACGCCCACTGGTTGGAGTCCGCCGATGCCCCATGATCATCATGACCACGATCATCTATCCCCGTCGGGCCATCCTTATCGCGCAGATCAGGACACAGGATTGTCTTATTGGCAGACCATGGAAATCGCCGTGCGCGAACTGCTGATCGACAAGGGTGTCCTGACCGCAGACCAAATCGCACGCCAGATCACGGCTATGGACGAACGCACCCCTGCCAACGGGGCCGCTGTCGTTGCCCGCTATTGGACGGACCCGGAATTTGCAGCCGCATTGCTGCAAGACGGGCGGCAAGCAGTGTCGGCCATGGGGTTCGACCTTGGCCCCATGCACCTGATCGCCTTGCCCAATACGCCGGATGTGCACAACATGGTCGTCTGCACGCTTTGTTCCTGCTATCCGCGCAACTTGCTGGGCCTGCCGCCGGATTGGTACAAATCCCGCGCCTACCGCGCCCGCACGGTTCGCGAACCACGCAAAGTCCTAGCAGAATTCGGCGTCACCTTGCCAACGACCACACATGTCCGGGTCCACGATAGCACTGCCGATATGCGCTACATCGTGCTGCCCAACCGCCCTACCGGAACAATGGGCTGGGACGTGGACCAGCTAGCAGCGCTTGTAACCCGTGACAGCATGATTGGTACGGGCCTTCCAAAAAGCGTGGCCTGACGCTACCTGTCGCACATGACAAAGACGAACGCCCCAGACACGCCCCCTCGCGGTTCTCGCACTGAATGGTTTCAAGATCGCGCCCTTCGGACGATTATCGCCGGCTTGAACTTGCTGCCCTATAAGACCCGCGTCGCGACGATGGGATCGCTGGTTGCCCATGCAGTTGGCCCACTTGCTGGATACCGTCGCCGCGCGATGGTGCATCTTGCGCTGATCTATCCGGATATGGACACCGCCACCCGCCGGGATCTGGCTATCCGAGTCTGCGATAATTTTGGCCGCACACTGATAGAAAATTACGCAAACAAAGAATTTGCCGCCCATCTGGCAAACACGCTACCGACGGGAGACGGTCTGCCCTTCTTGGCAGAGGCGCGTGCACAAGGCCGTCCCGTAATTTTTGTCACCGGCCACTTTGGCAATTTCGAGGCACCTCGTCATGTCCTAACCCGTGCTGGCCTGACCATCGGCGGCCTGTATCGTCCGATGACGAATGCCTTTGTCGACAGTCATTATAAGGAAACAATGACCAGTTGGGGTGGGCCAGTTTTTGCCCAAGGGTCTCGTGGTACAATGGGTTTTGCCCGACATATCAAGTCCGGCGGCATGGGTACTTTGCTGTTCGACGTTCACGTCTCCCGCGCCCCAGCGGTACAGTTCCTCGGACGACCGGCACTGACGTCACTGGCCGCGGCAGAAATGGCCTTGCGTTTCGACGCCTTGCTGATCCCTTATTTTGGCACCCGCCAGGCTGACGGCCTATCCTTCGACATCGCGGTCGAAGCACCGATTGCCCATAGTGACCCGTTGACGATGATGACAGAGGCTTCCGACCGGTTGGGCGCAAGGATCCAAGCCGACCCTGCCCAATGGTTCTGGGTCCATCGCCGCTGGAAAGGTGAACCTAGCGCAGCCTGACAGCGCCCAAGATCGGACCAAATGCACCGTCTTGAACGATAACAACAACTGGCTGATCGCCGGAAACATCGACTTGCAGGGTCAAAGGCTGGGCCGTCGCCCACTGTCCCGCCTCGGACCAGTCCGTCACCACATTACGGTAGACCACTGTTTTTCCAGCATTTTCGCCCGATGTTATATCGCGAATAACCTCTGGCGTGTAGCGCACAACCTGCACCAGCGCTTGTGGCGGCACGGCCCTCACGGCCTCTGCCGTAATTGTCAGCCGGTTGCCCGACCGCGTCAGCCCGACCTGCACAGGATTTCCCGACGACGGATGCGCCGCAACCCGATCCATGGCGACAACAGGATGGCTGCCCACGAATTCGTCTACACCGGCCACGACCATTTGCGGGGTATAAACGTTACGCGCTTCCCACTGATTGGCATAGCCACGTTGCCGATTGGAAAAAGCCGGGTCGCCTAGATCGTCGGCCCAACCGATATAATCCCAATAATCGACATGCAGTGCCAGTGCGATCACGTCATCACGATCGGCCAATTGCGCAAGTATCTTGTCTGCGGGTGGACAGCTGGAACAACCCTGAGAGGTGAACAGCTCTACTACGGTTCCAACATCTTGCGCACTCGCTGGTGTGCCCGCAATCAGCGTTCCGAAGGCAAAGGCAGCAAAGGCATGACGCATCTAGGTTCTTTCTGGCGGTTATACTGTGCATTCGGTCTACGCAGGTTGCTTTGAAATAACCAATCAAGCAATTGCGACGTCACGAAACCTTGCGCCAAGGCGCGGCAGTCGCGTCACAGCGTCGTTTCGGTATGCAATTGTATACCTTTCTGCGCGACGCCCCTTGATCGCACGTGCAGCATAAGGCAAAAGCGATACAAGCCACCTTTTCCTCAACCTAAAGGGAACGCCATGACCGTCACCGTCGGCACTGATACCGCAAAAACCCGCAAGACCCTAACCGTGGGCGACCAGTCGGTCTCCTATTACTCCATCGATGCGGCCACGCAGGCCGGTCTTGGCGATTTCAGCAAGCTGCCTGCAGCACTGAAGGTCGTGCTGGAAAACATGCTTCGGTTCGAGGACGGCAAGACCGTCACCGTGGACGACATCAAGGCTTTCGCCAAGTGGGCAGAGAACGGCGGCAAGAATCCGATAGAAATCGCCTACCGCCCTGCCCGCGTGCTGATGCAAGATTTCACCGGCGTACCCGCAGTGGTCGACCTTGCCGCCATGCGTGACGGCATCGTGGCACTGGGCGGCGACGCACAGCAGATCAATCCGCTGAACCCAGTCGATCTGGTCATCGACCACTCTGTCATGATCGACGAATTCGGTAATCCTCGTGCGTTCCAGATGAACGTCGACCGCGAATACGAGCGGAACATGGAACGTTACCAGTTCCTGAAGTGGGGCCAGAACGCCTTTAACAACTTCCGCGTCGTCCCGCCGGGCACTGGTATCTGTCACCAAGTGAACCTCGAATACCTCGCGCAGACCGTCTGGACTGACACCGACCAAAATGGCGAGCTGATCGCATATCCCGACACCCTCGTCGGGACCGACAGCCACACAACGATGGTCAATGGCCTGGCTGTCCTCGGCTGGGGCGTCGGCGGGATTGAGGCTGAGGCAGCGATGCTGGGTCAGCCAATCTCTATGCTAATCCCAGAAGTCGTCGGCTTTAAGCTGACGGGTGAAATGACCGAAGGCACCACGGCCACTGACCTTGTCCTGAAAGTCGTGCAGATGCTGCGCGAAAAGGGCGTTGTCAGCAAATTCGTTGAATTCTACGGCCCAGGTCTGGATCATCTGCCGCTGGCCGACCGTGCCACAATCGGCAACATGGCCCCCGAATACGGCGCCACCTGTGGCTACTTCCCGATCGACGACGAAACGCTTAAGTATCTGCGCCTGACGGGCCGTGACGAAGACCGCGTCGCACTGGTCGAAGCTTACGCCAAGGAAAACGGCTTCTGGCGTGGACCGGACTACGCACCAGTCTACACAGACACCCTGTCGCTGGACATGGGTACCGTCGTGCCTGCAATTTCCGGCCCCAAGCGTCCGCAAGACCACATCAACCTGGACGTCGCTGCCAACGCGTTTGGTGACTACGTCAAAGGTGTTCGCGAAGGCAAAGACGCCTCTGCCAATTCAGAGGTCCGTTGGGAAGGTGAAGGCGGCCAACCAGAACCCCGCGACATCCCAGGCGACGAAGGTCACCACAACCGCGGCTATGTTGTCACTGAAGACGGAAACTACCAGCTTCATGACGGCAGCATTGTGATCGCCTCGATCACGTCCTGCACCAACACGTCGAACCCCTATGTCATGATCGGCGCAGGTCTTGTCGCCCGCAAGGCGCGCGCCCTTGGTTTGACACGCAAGCCGTGGGTCAAAACATCGCTGGCCCCTGGCTCTCAGGTCGTGACCGAGTATCTGGAGGCCGCAGGCCTGCAGGAAGACCTTGATGCCTTAGACTTCAACCTTGTTGGCTATGGCTGCACGACCTGCATCGGCAACTCTGGCCCGTTAGAGCCTGCAATCAGCAAGGCAATCAACGACTACGACCTGATCGGCGTGTCGGTCCTGTCCGGTAACCGCAACTTCGAGGGTCGTATCTCTCCTGACGTGCGCGCCAACTACCTCGCATCGCCACCGCTCGTCGTGGCCTATGCGCTGGTCGGCGACATGAATGTCGACATCACCAAAGATGCGCTAGGTCAGGATCAGAACGGCAATGACGTCTTCCTGAAAGACATTTGGCCCTCGCAGAAGGAAATCGCGGATCTGGTCGAAAAGACCGTGACCCGCGAAGCCTTTATGTCCAAGTATGCAGACGTCTTTAAAGGCGATGAAAAGTGGCAGGCCGTTGACGTCGTTGACTCCGAAACGTACAACTGGCCGCCGCAGTCGACTTACGTCCAGAACCCGCCCTACTTCAAAGGCATGTCCAAGGACGCAGGCACGATCCACAACGTCAAGGACGCCAAAGTTCTGGCCGTTCTGGGCGACATGGTCACCACCGACCACATCAGCCCCGCTGGTTCGTTCAGTGAAAGCAGTCCCGCTGGCCAATATCTGACTGAACATCAGGTACCCGTGCGCGAATTCAACTCTTACGGCTCGCGTCGTGGCAACCACGAAGTCATGATGCGCGGCACCTTCGCAAACATCCGCATCAAGAACGAGATGCTGGACGGCGTCGAGGGCGGCTACACCAACGGCCCCGACGGCAAGCAAACCTCGATCTTCGATGCGGCCATGGCTTACGAAGAGAACGACACACCACTCGTTATCTTCGCTGGTGAACAGTACGGCGCAGGTTCGTCCCGCGACTGGGCGGCCAAAGGGACAGCCCTGCTGGGCGTAAAGGCAGTCATCGCCGAAAACTTCGAGCGGATCCACCGGTCCAACCTCGTCGGCATGGGCGTCATCCCGTTCGAATTCACCGGCTCCGACGACCGCAAAACGCTTGGCCTTACCGGCAAAGAAACTGTTAGCATCGATGGACTTGACACGATCACGCCGCTGCAGACAGTGACGGCGTATATCACGATGGCCGACGGCACGACCAAGGACATTCAGGTCAAGTGCCGCATCGATACCGCAATAGAGATCGAATACATCGAACATGGGGGCGTGCTGCACTACGTGCTGCGCAACTTGGCAAAAGCTTCCTGATATCGACCTCAGGCAAAACCAAGGGCCGCGCATCACAGCGCGGCCCTTTTGCGTTCCAGATATCGTTTTTACAGGCGAAAGACTGATTGTAGCGCAGGCAAGCACCCCGTTTCTTTCGTCCGCAAAAACACCGTTTCACGCCCGGATTATGGACGCGATAGGCCTGTCGGAAAAACTAGCAGAGGTCGCGACTACTGCGCGGCTTCCAGCATTGGCAGGAAGCGCTGTTCGTAATCCGAACCGATCAGCGGGCCAATGAATCGATACAGGACGGTTCCGTCAGGGCCTACGATAAAAGTCTCTGGCGGGGCTGTGACGCCCCAGTCGATAGCGATCCGGCCGCGTGGGTCAAAACCAGTGGCGAAAAACGGATTGCCGTTGTCTTTCAAATAGCCCGCTGCGTCGTCGGCCTGATCCCGAAAGTTGACACCTGCAATACGGTATCCTTGCTCTGCCAACGCCTCAAGCGTTGGATGCTCTGCGCGGCAGGGCGGGCACCAGCTGGCCCAAAAGTTGACGATGGTGATCTCGCCGCTGCGAAGATCGTCAGACGTCAATTGCGCCGTGCCAGCCACTGCTTCGGGCGGCAGGTTGGGCGCGGGCTGGCCAATGAACTGCGACGGCAATTCGCCTGCGTTGTCGCGCATCAAACCGCCCCAGAATAATCCGGCAAGGGCCGCAAAAATTACTGGTGGCACGATCAAAAGTGGAGAGATTTTAGCCACGCTCCACCTCCTCTAGTGCGCTTTTCACGCGGCGCGCGCGACGAACGCTGACACCGACCAAAACGACAAGTACGGCAATGCTGGCGGCGTAAGCGGTCAGCACTTCGAAAGCATATTTCCCTAAATCAGGCACGTTGCGCCCTCGCTATCAAAGCAGCGGTGCGGCGGGCGCGAATTTCCGTCCGCGTGCGCAACAGGACAAGCGCCAAGAACAGCGCGACGAAGCCCGCGATGCACACCAGCAGCGGAATATAGAACACATTGGCCACGTTTTCCTCCTTGTCCATCGACAGCGACGCACCCTGATGCAGCCCCTGATTCCAGAAATTAACCGCATAGCGCGACAAAATCGCAAAGACCGATCCCACGAGGCACAGCACTGAAGTCAGGTCAGCCGCGGTATCCGAATCCTCGATAGCGGCCCACAGGGCCATGTAGCCCAAATAGAACAAGAACAGGATCAAGAAGGACGTCAGGCGCGGATCCCACGCCCAATATGTACCCCACATCGGACTGCCCCAGATTGCCCCGGTTATCAGCGCGATCACCGTCATCGCCAATCCCACTGGTGCGGCTGCACGGGCGGCCAAGGCACTCACATGATGACGCCGAACCAGCCAGACCAGTGATGTGACCAGCATCATGAA
>JAGXIQ010000042.1 GCA_024635625.1 Loktanella sp.
CCGACGCGGCAGCTATTCCAGCGTCGACGACCTGGAGGCCGCGATCCATGACTATCTCGCGCAGCACAACGAGACGCCCAAGCCCTTCAGGTGGACAAAGAGCGCAGAGGACATCCTTGCCCGCGAACGCCGCGCACTGGACGCGCTGGATCAAATCCGGGGAAACAGGTAGGAAATGTCAGACTCAGAACACTAGCATGAATGTTTCACCTGAAAAGGTATCGCCACGTCACCTGATATAAGCGGCCCGCAGACCGGAGGCGCAGATTGATACTCATCAAGGAAAGCCGCTGCAAAGTATTAAAAGTCTGCATATTAGACGAAGCGGAATTACCCTTTACCTATTTAAGGTCGTTGAAAGCAGTCAAATTCACAGGAGTGGCCTTTGAAAGCCGATCCACTTTGGTGAATGCGATTAATCACTGCAAAACAACTTGCCTGCACAGACAGGGACAAGCAGCAGTCGGCCGACATACCGAACGAAAGCGGTAAACGATCAAGCGCCAATTATGGCATGGCACTCGTCTAGCAGAACGTCGCTTAGCCTTAATCTTGACCAAGCAATTTATCTGCTAAGTGGTCAGCCGTCTTTGATTGTGTGCCTGCAGCAAGGCGGGTCATCGTGTCCAGATATGTAGCCGTCCAGTGGGCGATATCGTCATGCATGACGCCTTTGATAAGTTTCGCATGGCGCGCGCGGCGCTCTTCTAAAGACATCGCTAATGCCGTTTTAAGTGCTGCTGCCATTTCCCCAATATCATAGGGATTCACAATCAAGGCTGCTTCCATCTGTTCGACCGCACCGGCGAATTGCGACAGGATCAGCACACCCGGATCATGAGGGTCCTGGGCGGCCACGAATTCTTTGGCGACAAGGTTCATACCATCGCAAAAAGGTGTCACAAGTCCGACGTCCGCTGCGCGGTACAGAGAAGCTAACGTGTCGCGCGGAATGCCGCGGTGGATATAGCGGATCGGTGTCCAGTCGAGATCAGAGTAGAGTCCGTTCACCTCGCCGGAAATCCGTTCCAGATCATTGCGGATGTTCTGGTAGGCGGTAACTTCTTCCCGGGTCGGGGGTGCAATTTGTAAAAGTGATGCGCGGGGATCGCCCTCGCTACGCGCAGCCAAATAGCCACCGAAGGCGCGCATGCGGTTGTCGAGACCCTTGGAATAGTCCAGCCGGTCGACACCGATGACCAGCCGTTCGTCGGGTGCCAAATTCAGTAAGCTGCGACCGTCGCGCAGCGCCGCCTCGGCTGCGAAGGATGCGGCGTCAATACCGATGGGAAAACTGCGCACCTCGAACTGGCGACCGTGATATTGCAACGAGCCATCGCGCAGTTGTTCAGCACCTGTGGTGCTGCGAAACATTTCGAGAGCCGCAGCCACGTCACGTTGAGTCTGCAACCCAAACAGATCAAAGCTGCTGATCCAATCCGGAAATAGATCGTGTTCCGGCAGCGCCAGCAGATCGTGAACCGCAGGAAAAGGGATGTGGTGAAAATATCCCAGCGTCGCAGTCACGCCCTCTGCCCGCAGACACGCGGCAAGTGGCAGGAAATGGTAATCATGGATCCAAACTTGGTCGTCGGGACGCAATTCTGCCGCCATCATGCGCGCCAGACGCTGGTTTAAACCTAGATAGGTTTCGAAATCACCGGCTTGCAGCGCCATCAGATCGGCGCGGCGATGGCACAGTGGCCAAAGGACTGAATTGGCGTAGCCAAGGTAATAGCCTTCGTATTCGGTCTGCGTCAGATCGAACATGCGAATTTCGTACCCATCACCTGCGATAGGGCGAAAGCTGGTTCCTGCTGTGTCCACGATGTCGCCAGATGTGCCGTACCATATCCCGCCACGTTCGGTCAGGCAGTCATGCAAGGCCACTACAAGGCCACCGGATGGTGGGCCATCGGATGGGACGCGGTTTGAAACGATTATATTGCGACCGGTCATGCGGGACTCTTTTCGATCCAGTGTTCAAGAAGGGCGATGACGGCGGCCGGGTCTGACAGGCGGTAGGCCGCACAGGTTTCGCCGTCGCCGACCCGGACAGAGAAACCGCCAGCATTGTTGGCGACTGCCATCGCCTCTTCGTCCGTCGTGTCGTCACCGATCACGACCGGGTATAGATCAGAGGGCTGGGTGTGTAAAATCTGCTGTACGGCGTTTGCCTTGCTGACGTCGTCCGGCCTGATTTCGAACGCCATCTTAGATGTGTGCAATTCCATGCCGACAACGGACTTCGCGATCCGGTGTGCAGCCTTGCGGACAGCGCCGGCGGCATCTGGGACGGCGCGATAATGAATGACTGCACCGGTGTCTTTGGTTTCCAATGTTGTCCTAGGTATCGCAGCCACGACCTTTTTTGCACTTTCATGTACGTCCCACACGGGCTGACTGCCGACCAGTGGGTGCTTTTTGTATAGGCCGCTGCGTCTGGATTCAGCGCCGTGCGCCCCGAACATGTCGCCTGGAAACTCTGGCAAAAAATGTTCCAACGCCGAAATTTCGCGCCCTGACACGAGGTAGAGGCGTCCACTAAGCTGGTCGTGCAGCTTTGCCAATATTCCGGGCAAAAGGGTTGGTACCTCTATAGTGTCGGGCGTTGGTGCTAAGGAAACGAGAGTGCCATCAAAGTCCAAGAAAAGGCACATCTCGGTCAGGTTTGAATCGTATAAGGCTTTAGTGTCGGGCATCATTCAGCTGCCATTGCGCCCTTTACGAAAGACGCTCTTGCATTGCCCGCAGCCAGTAGGCCGTCGTGCGTACCACAGTCAAACCGCTGGCCGGAAAAGCGTCGGCCCGTAAGTCCGATCCGTGGGGCATCCGCCGCGATTGCATCGGTCAGTTGGTATTCGCCACCGGCCCCCGGCGATAGCTGCCGCAGAGCGTCAAAGATGCAGGCGTCAAGAATATACCGACCAACTGCCGCCAGTTGCGACGGCGCATCTTCTGGGGCGGGCTTTTCAACCAAGGCGTCCGCTTTCACCAGATTGCCGATCGTCGCGTCTGCCATCGGACGGAAGATCCCATACTTGGAAACGTCCTGCGCAGAGACTTCCATAGCGGCGATCATGTGACCGGCTTTGTAGTCGCTCAGCATCTCCGACAGGCAGGGCATACCAAGGATGACATCATCGGGCAAAATGACGCCGAAGGGGGCATCGCCTGCAAATTCTGCGGCCATTAGAACAGCGTGTCCTAGGCCGAGGGGTTGGTCCTGCTCGACGAAAATCACCTCGATATCAGAGCCGAGCGAGATATCGTCCAGCGCGCTGACCAACTTTGCCTTGCCGTCTTCTTCCAGTACCTCGACCAATGCTTTGTCGCGTTCAAAATAATCGCAGATCGCAGGCTTGGACGAGTGGGTTACGAATACCAGCCGCTTCGCACCAGCCGCCAATGCTTCTTCGACCGCATACTGCAGGACCGGTTTGTCGTAGACAGGCAGTAGTTCTTTCGGCACGGATTTGGTGACTGGCAAAAGACGAGTACCGCGTCCAGCAACAGGGAATACGACACAGTTGAGCGATTGCACGGCAGTTTCTCCTAACGAATGTGGCAGACAAGAGGATCTTACACCGTTTCAACGCGAGACATGGCGGGCTGTTCCCTCGTTATGCAGGTGCAGCAATTATTAGGCTGCCTATTGCCTGTATTGCGTGCGCCAAGAGTGAAAATGAGGCGCAGGACATTTATGCAAACGTCGGGATGTCCGTCATTTATCGTATTCGTCCAGCTTCGTTTGGCTGGGTTTAAGCCCGCAAACCGGCAGAATTAAGGCTTGAGTCGCGCAGATTGGCCCTGCGTTGATGCGCATGTTTCTTGAAAAACCTTACTCTATGTGCATTTTTGAAGGTTAGGGTGTGCGATCTGCCGCGGTTTGTGTCTTTTCGGTGATATCCGCTAATTTTAAGGGGTTGGCGCACAAGCCACACCCTAGAGTGCTTCGGTAATCCTCCGTTGCTCAATGAGGCGGGGTGTGGCATCACTTTTGTAAAGAAATCGAACGGATGAGTGCAGATCGTGGCAAACTTTGAAACCCGGCGCACGATGATGGTCGACACGCAAGTGCGGCCGTCTGACGTGACGAAATTCCCCATTATAGACGCTATGTTGAGTGTCCAACGTGAAGCCTTTGTGCCCGCGTCCCTACGCGAGGCCGCCTACGTCGGCGAGAACCTGACGCTGCCGGGCGGGCGCACAATGTTAGAACCGCGCACTCTATCAAAGATGCTGGATGCGGTTGATGTACAGCCGACGGATGTCATGCTCGATGTCGGATGCGGTCTTGGATATTCCACGGCAGTCGCTGCTCAGCTTGCGGAATTTGTCGTTGCCCTTGAAGATGAAGCAGATCGCGCGACCGAAGCCCAGACCAACTTGTCCGACGCTGGAGTTGATAATGCGGCCGTCATGACTGGCCCGTTGATGGAAGGCGCCGCCAAATCGGCGCCCTATGATGTCATCGTCATCCACGGCGCGGTCGAAGTGGTGCCAGACGCATTGATCGATCAGTTACGTGACGGTGGCCGGATTGCAGCCCTGTTCGTAGAAGGCGCGCTGGGCACGGTTAGGATCGGTTTGAAGACGGAGGGGCGCATGAATTGGCGATATTCTTTTAACGCTGGCGCACCGCTGCTGGATGGGTTCCGTCGCGCCAAGGCGTTCACACTATGACGCTCCGTCACCTGTTGCGGCAAGGGGCCGCCATCATCTGCCTGACACTGGCAGCCACCAGCATTTCGGCTGAAACTCTGGCGCAGGCGTTAACTGATGCATACACGAATTCGGGCCTGTTGGCACAGAATCGGGCTGTTTTGCGCGCCGCCGACGAGGACGTCGCGCAGGCTACTTCTGCATTGCTGCCCGTCATTAGCTGGGCCGCACAGGCCAACAGTCAGGCGCCGCGCGCTGTCGGTGCCGACAAGATTACCGGCAATCTTTCCCTGTCCGCGCAACTGACAATCTATGATGGCGGCGCCAACAAACTGGCCATCGAAGCGCAGAAAGAGCTTGTGCTTGGCACGCGCGAAACGCTGCGCGATGTCGAACAGCAAGTACTGCTACGGGCAATTCAGGCCTATATGTCAGTGCGTAGCACTGCTGAATTTATCGCCCTTCGGCAAAATAACCTGCGCGTCCTCAATCAGGAACTGCGTGCAGCGCAGGACCGGTTTGACGTGGGCGAGGTGACGCGCACGGACGTGGCCCTTGCACAGGCCAGTGTTGCTTCTGCTCAAAGCCTTCTGGCTGCTGCGCGTGGCGACTCGCAGCAAGCCGCTGCTGAATTTGCTGCTGCGGTTGGACGTGATCCGGGCAATCTGTCCGCTGTCTCTCCGGCGCCCGTTTCTCGTTCCGAGGACGAGGCAACATCGCTTGCAATGCGGAATCATCCGGTAGTCTTGCAGGCCCAGCACTCTGTAACAGCGACTGAACTTGGAATTGCCCGGGCCAAGACGGCCTATGTCCCGCAAGCCAGTGTCAATGCGCAGATTGGTATTGACCAAAATGGCAATGCTGGACGCTCCGTCGGGCTGTCTATCGGTGGGCCGATCTATAGCGGCGGTGCGTTGCCATCGGTTGTCCGACAGTCCATGGCGCAGCGCGATCAGGCGCGTGCAGGTTTGCATCTGGCCACGATCAGCGTCAGTCAGCAGGTTGCAAATGCATACGCAATTTTGCAGGCGGCGCGTGCATCTCTTGGTGCAACTGATGAACAGGTCCGCGCGGCTCGCGTGGCCTTCGAAGGCGTCCGCGAAGAAGCGACTTTGGGCGCTCGCACCACCCTAGATGTCCTAAATGCAGAGCAAACTCTGCTGAATGCTCGTGCGAACGTCATTACGGCGCAAGAGGCAGAAGTGAATGCGTCCTATGCTGTGCTGTCGTCGATCGGGCTGCTGACAGCAGATCACCTAAACCTTCCAGTGCAACAATATGATCCGTCGGCCTATTACAACCTTGTCAAAGACGCGCCAGCGGCGTTGTCCCAGCAGGGTCAGGCATTGGACCGCGTGTTGCGGGCAATCGGGCAATAACGCCTGCGCTGCAGTTGGTTGTCTGCTAGCGCCATTGGCGCTAGTCTGATGGCAAGCGAACTTACGGGAGCGCATGATGGCTGATCCGATGACCAATATTGAAATCGAGGATGTGCTGTCGTCCATCCGTCGGTTGGTCGCGGAGGGTACACCCGTCGCGCCAGCGCCCCGGCGTGTGCCGAAACTGGTGCTGACACCTGCTTTGCGCATTGATCTGCCAAAAGAGTCTATCGCAGACCAAGCAACGCCGGTCGACGTATCTGTTCCCCCGATGTTGCTGGATGCATCGCAGCGTGTAGCTGAGGACGACCGCCATCCAATTTACGTCATGCCTGCGGCTCCCGCGACAGAGGCGCGTAATTCCGCTGCGGACCGCGCCAGCCTTCTGGCGACCATCGCGGAACTGGAAGCAGCTGTGCGCGAGCAGCCCGATGATTGGGAACCCGACGGCACCGAAGCAGATTCAGATTTTAGCTGGGCGCGTGCCGGGTTTCGTGGTGATGTCGAGGTAGAGGACGCTGAAGAGCTGTCTCGCTCTGGCGATGCTCCTGCCAATGCGTCTGCTTGGCCAGAAACACTAGTAGAGGCTGCGCGCCGCTATGGGCCCGCAGCACAAAAGGCCACGTCGTCTGTGCCACAGATCGACGCCGAAAGCATTGCGTCCTTCCGTCACCGTCGCGCCGATAATGTAGCCCGATCAGAGGCTGACGAGGTAGAGTTCAACGATGATCTTATCGGCGGTCCTGAACTCGGCGAAGATCCAGAAGATATGTTGCATAGCTATCTGTCTGGTGGTGCGCTTGTCGACGAAGCTCAGTTACGCGAAATGGTGCGCGACATTGTCCGGCAAGAGCTACAAGGTACGTTGGGCGAGCGGATCACGCGCAATGTCCGCAAGCTTGTACGTCGCGAAATCCACCGCGTTTTGACGACCGAGACTTTCGACTAACGCTCAACCGGTGCTGCCCTAGCGAGCAGTGCATGCAGATCCAAATGCTTTGCGATATGGTCTGCCAGCGCATCCAGTGTCGTCTGAACGGTCGCCCCATAGTCGCCAGCCTGTACTTGCTTACCCAATCGCGCCAGATAGGCCGCTCGAAAGGCATCTGCGGCGAACAATCCATGCAGGTAACACCCCATGACCCGCCCATTGGCGCTTTGCGCGCCCTCTGGCCGCCCATCCAAGGTCAACCATGCTGCACCTGTATCAGGCCCCGTCGTCTGGCCCAAATGAATTTCATAGCCCGTGACCGCATCCCCGGTGGGCCTATAGATTGCATCGCGCAGCGCCAAACGCTTCTGTGCGCCCATAACTGTCACGACATCCAGATGCCCAAGGCCGGCCACACGGGTGGGTGGCCCTTCGATTCCGTCGGGGTCTGCGATCTCTGTCCCAAGCATCTGGTAACCACCGCAAATACCCATCACATGGCCGCCGCGTCGGATATGTGCCGCAAGGTCGATATCCCAACCTTGCGCACGGAAATGCGCCAGATCAGCAATTGTCGACTTTGATCCCGGCAGCAGGATTAAATCCGCATCAAGGGGCAGGGGACGCCCTTCTGGTACGATTTCGACGCTGACGTCTGGCGTTGTCGACAGCGGATCAAGATCGTCAAAATTCGCAATGCGATTAAGGCGCGGTACGACGATACGGATCGGACCGCCGGGGCGGCTAGCGATGTCCATTACGTCTTCTGCTGGCAGTCGCCATGCATCGGGAAACCACGGCAAGATGCCAAGCGGCGTCCAGTTCGTGCGATCTGCTATTGTGGTCATGCCGCTTGAAAACAAGCTGGTGTCGCCGCGAAACTTGTTGATCGCAAAACCTTTGATCATGGCGACGTCGTCTGGATCCAACACCGCGTGCGTGCCGACCAATTGTGCGATCACGCCGCCTCGGTCGATGTCACCAATCAGGATGACAGGGACGTTCGCCGCCATGGCAAAGCCCATGTTGGCGATATCGCCAGCGCGCAGATTGACCTCGGCCGGGCTGCCTGCACCCTCAACGATCACAAGGTCACAGGTCTCGGCTAGGCGGTAGAAGCTGTCCAAGACCTCTGGCAGCAGTTGCGCCTTCATCGCGCCGTAAGCGCGCGCCTGAACTGTAGCGATGCGTTTGCCCCGCAGAATGACTTGAGCGCCAATATCTGTCTCTGGCTTTAGCAGGACGGGATTCATGTCCACAATTGGATCACGGCCGCATGCCAGCGCCTGTAAAGCCTGCGCTCGTCCGATTTCCCCGCCATCGACCGTGACGGCGGCGTTATTGGACATATTCTGTGGCTTGAACGGGGCAACGCGCAGTCCCATACGTGTTGCCGCTCGTGCGATTCCTGCGACCAGCATCGACTTGCCGACGTTGGAACCTGCCCCTTGAATCATGATGGCCTTGGTCACTTTGCGGTCCCTTCGTGTGCGCCCTGTTCTTGCCATAGCCCACAAAAAAACGCGACCCTGGCAGGGGCCGCGTTTTCAAGTCGGATGAAGTAGATATCAGGCGGCGCGAGCGTCCTGTTCAGCGGCATTGCGGCGCTCGCTCTCTTCGCGCGACAGCGCGACAGAGGTACGCACACCCTTGCCTACGAATTCCATTAGGCCAGATACGACCCGTTCGTTCGGGTCGATCCCGGCACAGGATAGCACTTCGCGACCATCGCGCGACCGTGCCCAACGGGCGATCTGCTCTGGTCCGTTTCCATACTTCTTGTCATCCGCGATGGCATCATCAAGCGCAGCCAAAACGACCGCAGCAAAAAGCTTACGGGCGCGGTTGCCTTGTTCGTTATTGAACGCAGTGCCGTCGACGAAATCTCTCATCATGGGTCCTTCTCGTTTCTTTTTCGCTCTTGTGGTTTCCGGCGTGAAGCCCCTTATGCATGAATGCATGCGATTCGGGTGGGCTCTTTTGGAATGCCTGCCATGCGTATACTGCATGGCTGACGTTGTGGTCATCGCTTATTTAGTCGCCTTGCCAGACCCACATGCGCCAGATATAGACCTTGTTACGTCTACATCAACCTTTTGCCACATTTTTGACACGAAGTGAATCATGCCCAAAATCAACGGTAACGAAATCCGCCCCGGCAACGTTCTGGAGCATGACGGCGGCCTGTGGGGTGCAGTCAAGGTCGATCATGTGAAGCCCGGCAAGGGTGGCGCATTCGCCCAAGTCGAGTTGAAGAACTTGCGCGACGGTCGAAAGCTGAACGAACGTTTTCGGTCCGCTGATAAGGTCGAAAAGGTCCAGCTGGAGCAGAAAGACCAACAGTTTCTGTTCGAAGCTGACGATATGCTGACATTCATGGACAGCCAGACCTACGAACAGATCGCATTGCCAGCTGAAATTCTTGGTGACCGCCGTCCGTTCTTGCAGGACGGCATGATTGTTCACATTGAATATTACGGCGACGAAGCCCTGAATGTCACGTTGCCGTTGCGCGTGACCTGTAAGATCGTCGAGACCGAGCCGGTCGTCAAAGGTCAGACAGCCGCGAACAGCTTCAAGCCCGCAATCCTTGATAACGGCGTCCGCGTCATGATCCCGCCATTCGTGGGCACAGATGAAGATATCGTAGTAAACACTGAACTTTTCGAATACGTCGAACGCGCCTAACAGGCGACATACCGGTCAGCCTGACGGGCTGACCGATTTTTTTTTGGGGCGTCATGAAGTCCTCCTCCGGTTTCTGGAGGTACACTGGCGTAGAAATTCTAATATTTCGTTATGCTGATATCGGAATGTCGCCGACCCGCGGCGTCAGCACAGCGCCTGTCGTGTGCAGGTCTGCA
>JAGXIQ010000043.1 GCA_024635625.1 Loktanella sp.
TCAATGTCGCCCCGTCAAAGTCCGTCCGTAATGCTATCGCTAAACCCATGATGAAGCCCTCCCAGACTTACCATCAAAGATTCATACTTTCAGCCCAACGGGAATCCCCCACGTGAGTCTCCGTTCACGCGGCTTGGTATTACGTGCGCCCAATTGGATTACGCCGTGGATGTCCTTCGTCCTATAATTTTGTGCTTGCGCGGCACCACGTCCAATCGACAGCGCGGATACGGCGCCAAGAAAGATCGTCTTCATCATCTGAAGTCTTAGCCAAATGTCGAAAGCATCGGCTCCTGCGCTGCTAGATCATGCCGTTTATCCCCGTCTGACACGCATAACGGAAAACGCACATATAGCGATTCTGGCAACTAAGCTCACATTCAGGATATGCTTCGGGTACGACCATCACTCACGGCGACCACGGCTTGATTCGGCGCTGCTGTGACGACACTGATTTGACCAGTCTGGCGTTTCTGACCAGTCGGTAAGATCGACACGACCTAATCGAAGATTAGGCTCTCACCTATACCATTTGCATGACTAGGCATGTCCGGTGCTGGCACTCATGCTGCATGAAAGTAGGCAACTTTAGATTTTTAAGTGCTTATGAGCGCGGTAAGCCGCCACAAGTCATCGAACTATGTATTTAACCCGCGATCCCAAGCGGTGTGCCGGCCAGAGGCCGTTTTTACTAATACACAAGGTGGATATTGGTCGGGGCGATAGGATTCGAACCTACGACCCTCTGTTCCCAAAACAGATGCGCTACCAGGCTGCGCTACGCCCCGAACCGTCGCAAGCCATAACGACCTCTGCGCGGCTTGGAAAGCCCCAAATCAATCTAAACAGGACAAGAATGCATTTGGGCCGATTGCCGGATGCTGCAGTGCGTCGCCAGCCTTGATTCCCAGCCGCGCCGCAAGTCCGCCATTGATCTCCAGCACGTACTTAATGTTCTCGCCGCCATAGATTGGGGTTTCGTCCAGAGGTACAGCTTTGGCATGCACATTCTGAATTACGCCGTCCTCACTGGCAAAGATCATATCGAGCGAGATCAGCGTATTCCGCATCCAGAAACTGGCCGTCTGCGGTGCTTCGTAAACGAACAACATGCCAGACATTGTCGGCATTTCTTCGACATTCATCAGGCCTTGCGCACGCTCCGCAACGTCATCGGCCACAGCAACCTTAAAACGGGCCTGACCAAATTCACCCTTTAGCGTCAAGACATCAGGCTGACAGCCAGCCTGCACCGCGCCCCCGCACAGCACCAAGGCCATCGCAGCCGCTGTGGCTTTCATCATTTCAGTCCCATGTCCCACGACATCACCTCGATCGCCATTCGTCCACGCCGCCCCTCCATGACCCGCATCGCGACCGCTTCACCGGTCGCAAGATCAGCAAGGCCACTACGGCGCAGCACTTCGATATGTACGAAGATGTCGTCGTCCCGGCCAAACACGTTTGCGAAACCAAACCCTTTGGCCTTATCGAACCATTTGATGCGCGCAGGCTCTAGTGGGCAGCGTGCGATATCCTCGGCAGTCACGTCCTCCATGTCTGCCAAGGGCACCAGCGTTGCGTGATCAGGAGGCGTGATAGATATGATCCGCTCTGCCTGATAGCCGCGTGGCGTGCTGATAACAGTCATTTCAATCGTGGCGCCTTCCACGACAGAACCCTGACCAAAATTCCGCAACACGTTGGCATGCAACAGTACATCCGCCCCGCCGCCATCCCGCATGACGAAGCCAAAGCCTTTAGTCGGGTCGAACCATTTGACCTGTCCGGTCAGTGTCGTGATGGAAGCGTCGGAGTCCATATTTTCCATCTCTTATGCGATCTATCTGTCATCAAACGGCGTCAACTGCCGAAGTGTAGCGTTCCGCAATACCGCTCTCGAAATGTCACGGTGAAAGCCGGGTAATATCCCAGCCTGCGGGGTCTGATAATGATCGTGTCCAGCGGAACCTATCGTGAAGTCGATAAGCGCCATCTGCCCAAAATTCGATTTCTTGCGGCACAATCCGGAAACCTCCCCAAAACGGTGGCCGCGCCGGATCGTCACCCATCGTCGTGCGCATTTGCTCGACTTTGTCCATCAGCGTCGCGCGACTGTCCAACGGGTTGGACTGCGCAGAGGCCCAGGCACCAAGTCGGCTGTCGAGAGCCCGGCTTTTGTAATATGCATCGGCCTGCGCGCCGTCTTCACGCGTCACGGTCCCGCGGACCCTAATCTGACGCCGCAGCGATTTCCAATGCAAAACGAACGCAGCCTTGCCCGCGGTCGCGATCTCGCGGCCCTTGGCACTGTCGTAGTTCGTAAAGAAAACGAACGCATCGTCTTCGATCTGGCGCAGCAGGACGATCCGCACATTTGGCATGCCATCGGCATCGACCGTGGCAAGCGCAATAGCGTCAGGATCGTTCATCTCTGTTTCACGCGCGGCTCCCATCCACTCTCGCGCCAAGGCGAAGGGATCGTTACCAGCGAATATGTCCGATCTATCGTTCATTATGAATGCCTTCCTAAACATAGTTCTAAGCGAACCGACGCACTCTCACAAGTCTACGTCGGTGCAGCGGCGCTTGAAGCAGGGTCATTCATCGCCTAAACCCGGCAGAATAACATCGCAAGCCCGGGGGCATAACAAGATGACGTCGCAACTGATGGCAGGAAAACGCGGCCTGATCATGGGGCTTGCCAATGACAAGTCGATCGCATGGGGCATCGCAAAGGCGTTGGCCGACGCAGGCGCCGAACTGGCATTCTCTTATCAGGGGGACGCGCTGAAGAAGCGGGTTGACCCATTGGCGGCCTCTATCGGGTCAAAACTCGTGCTGCCCTGCGACGTTGGTGACGAAGCGTCGATCGACGCGTTATTCGCCAGCCTGAAAGACGCTTGGGGAACAATGGACTTTATCGTCCATGCCATCGGCTTTTCCGACAAGAACGAATTGCGTGGGCGCTACGTTGACACGTCACGCCAAAACTTCCTGACGTCGATGGATATTTCAGTCTTTTCCTTTACCGCCGTCGTCAAGCGCGCATCGGAGATGATGACAGAGGGCGGATCGACCTTAACGCTGACCTATTACGGCGCTGAAAAGGTCATGCCACATTATAACGTTATGGGCGTGGCAAAGGCCGCGCTTGAGGCGTCGGTGCGCTATATGGCCGAAGACCTTGGCAAGGACGGCATCCGCGTCAACGCGATTTCAGCAGGTACGATCAAGACCTTGGCAGCGTCCGGCATCGGCGATTTCCGCCTGATTATGAAATGGAACGAATATAATTCGCCGCTTCGACGCACTGTCACGCAGGAAGAGGTTGGTAAATCTGCACTTTATCTGCTGTCTGACCTCAGCTCTGCCGTCACGGGTGAAGTGTTGCACGTCGATGCGGGCTATCATGTCGTCGGGATGAAGGCCGTCGACGCCCCTGATGTGACTAAGGAATGACTCTCGCCGCCTTCCTGTCAGTGGTGATGATCCATCTGGCGGCAGCGATTTCCCCGGGGCCGTCCTTTGTGGTGGCCCTGCGGATCGCAGCATCGGAAGGATTTCGCGTCGCAGCAGCACTCTCACTCGGTTTCGGCCTTGGTGCCTTGCTTTGGGCCACTGCGGCCATGGCAGGACTGGCGCTGGTCTTTGAACTGGTCCCCCCTCTGTTTGTCGCCCTTAAGGTTATTGGTGCCGCGTTCCTCATTTATTTAGCGGTGCAAATGTGGCGTCATGCGTCCAAGCCGATGCCTCAGGTCGTTGCCGCCGCAGCCCCTAGGTCGGTCGTGTCAGCTATCCGCTTTGGGTTCCTGACCTTTGCCAGCAATCCCAAACCGGCGGTATTTTTTGGCGCTGTGTTTGTGAACCTTGTACCCGCGGCTACACCGCTGGGCTGGAAGGCCGCGATTCTGTTGGCTGTCTTTATAAATGAGACGCTCTGGTACGTCATTGTCGCGAGAGTGTTTTCCTTCCCCCGGCCCCGCGCCGCTTATGCCCATGCGAAAGCGTGGATCGACCGCAGCTTTGGAACCCTCCTTGCCCTGCTCGGCCTCAAAATTGCCCTGACCTGATAGAAAGAATGCGCCATGCCCATCGTCGCCAAAGACCCCAGCCGCCTGCCCCACGAAAAAGGCTTTCATATCAGCTGGGATCAGCTTCATCGCGACAGCCGCGCGCTGGCATGGCGACTTGACGGTTACGGCCCCGACGAAGGCGGCTGGCGCGCGGTCGTGGCGATTACACGTGGCGGCATGGCGCCTGCGATGATCGTGGCCCGGGAACTTGATATCCGCACGGTCGATACGATCAGCATCAAATCCTACGACCACCAGTTGCAGTCCGACGCGACGGTCCTGAAATCGCCGGACGCCGCTATGATGGGCGACGGCACGGGCATCTTGATTGTTGACGACCTCGTTGATTCGGGGCGCACACTGGAAGTCGTGCGCGCGCTTTACCCTAAGGCACACTTTGCGACGGTTTATGCCAAACCTAAAGGCCGCCCGCAGGTTGACACCTTCATCACCGAAGTCAGCCAAGACACCTGGATATTCTTTCCGTGGGATATGGCACTGCAATATGTCGAACCGTACCGCGGCAAAGACTGAGCGCTTCATGACACCACAGCGTGCGTGGCTTATTGAATGGGCCTTTCGGCTGTCCCTTCTGGGCAAGGCAATTCTGGGCCTTGTGCAGGTCTTGGGTGGTTTATTTCTGCTCGTCATGCCCGCCGATGCCATTCGGATGACAGCAGAGGCCCTGACCCGTAGCGAACTGGCACAAGATCCGACAGACCGTTTCGCTCGCGCCATTATGCACTGGGCGACGACGATCAATCCCGCCGGAGAGCAGTTTTATATCATCTATCTGCTTGGTCATGGCGCCATCCACTTTGTCGTGGTTATCGCGTTGCTTTTGAAATCCCGGATCGCCTATCCATTTTCACTCGCGACGCTTATCGCTTTCGTCGGTTTCCAGACGTGGGATTACCTGCATACGTTTGATCCGGCGCTTCTGGTCCTGACGGCGATCGATGTCTTCGTTATCGTTATTGTCATCCTAGAACACCGCATGACACGCCGGGCACACTAAGGGCGCGGCATCTTTTTATCTGAAGGATGTACTGCCCGGCAGTGAACCGGTTTAAACCATCAAGCTTAGCGGTTGCCTTTGCCAGCGAACATCGCCGCATCGGCCGCCGCCTTGCGGATCGCGTTAGATTTGTGAACGGTCTCTTGATATTCGGCTTCGGGGTCGCTGTCGTAAACGACACCGCCACCGGCCTGAATATATAGCTTTTCGTCTTTTACGACCGCCGTGCGCAGGGCGATGCACATATCCATGTCGCCATTCGCCGAAAAGTATCCACAACCGCCGCCATAGACGCCGCGTTTTTCCGGCTCCAACTCGTCGATGATCTCCATCGCGCGGACCTTGGGCGCGCCTGAAACCGTCCCAGCAGGCATACCCGCAAAGAACGCAGACAGTGCGTCCTGATCGTCGCGCAATTCTCCCACGACGTTGGACACGATGTGCATGACGTGGCTATAGCGTTCAACGATGAACTGCTCTGTCGGGCGCACGGTCCCGACCTTGCTGACCTTGCCCGTATCGTTGCGGCCCAGCTCCAGCAGCATCAGATGTTCCGCCAATTCCTTTTCGTCGGCTAACAGATCGGCCTCTAGCGCCGCATCCTCTTCGGGCGTCGCCCCGCGCTTGCGGGTGCCCGCGATTGGGCGAATCGTGACTCGGCTGCCAAAAACCCGAACGAGGATTTCGGGGCTGGCGCCGATCACCTGAAAGCCACCGAAGTTGAAGTAGAACATAAAGGGCGACGGATTTGTCCGCCGTAGGCTGCGATACAGCGCAAAAGGTGGCTCAGGGAAATCCTGCGTCCAACGCTGGCTTGGCACTACCTGAAAGATGTCGCCCGCACGGATATAGTCCTTGGCCGTTTCGACCACCGCCAGATAAGCCTCGTGACTGAAATTCGACACCGGGGCCGCTATCGGCGCGGGTTCGGCAAGGGCATGGGTCTGTGGCACGGACCGGTCCAACGCCCGCTCTGCATCGCGCACCCTCTCTGCCGCCTGCGCATAAGCAGCCTTGGCCGAAAGCCCGCCGCCCGTCCACGCTGGCGCGACAAGAATCACATCACCCTTCACCCCGTCTAGGACGGCCATGACTGACGGACGCAGCATCATCGCATCGGGCAAGTCGAGCGGGTCGGGATTTACGTCGGGCAAACGCTCTATAAGTCGGATCATGTCATAACCAAGATAGCCGAACAGCCCCGCCGATGCCGCTGGCAGTTCAGCAGGCAGATCAATGCGCGATTCTGCGATCAAGCCGCGCAATGCGGTCAGGGGATCCGTATCATCAATCACGAAATCATCTGCATCGTAGCGCGCCGCGCGGTTCGTCCGGCTGGTTGTGCCCCGGCAGTCCCAAATCAGGTCGGGATTCATACCGATCATAGAGTAGCGGCCGCGCACCTCTCCTCCTGTCACACTTTCCAGCATGAAAGTGTTAACGCCTGCATCCCCAAGTTTCAACATCAGGGACACCGGCGTGTCGAGATCAGCCGCCAGACGGGTCCAGACGACCTGATTTGCACCTGCATCGTATCCAGCGGCGACGGTGTCGAAATCGGGCAGAAGTGGCATACGGGCCGTCCTTGTTGTCGCGTGACGTAAGGGTCTTATTGCAGCTGAGCATTCACAGCGTTCACGGCCGCCTGATCAATGACGACGTCCGTCCGGGCCCGAACTGCGCCAGCATAGGCGTCAAAGATGTCCTGAGCGATTCCGGCAGAGGCCTGACGCGTGATATCGGCGGCTTGCGACGTCAACCTCTCTGACGAGAGGTCGGCTGGCGCCACTGCATTCAGTCGAACGATGATTGCGCCTGTCTCTGTTGGCAAGGCGCGCGCCTCACCGGGTTGCATTTCAAAGACCGTCCGCATGAAATCCTCGGGCGTGTCAGCCACAAAACTCCCACGCGTCAGATTGGCGTTCGTGGTCGATGTCAGCCCTAACGTGGTCAAGTCTGTTTCAGGTTCCACCTGCCCCGCCAGTTCTTCCGCCTCTGTCAGAACAGCAGTCTTTTCCGCAGCAGCACGCCATGCAGCGTCAAGGCGGTCACGGACTTGATCTAGCGGCTCCACCGCTGGCGGTGTCAATGAATCGAGGCGTAGTGCGAAAATCCCACCATCATCAAGGTTCACCAACTCGGGATAGGCACCATCGGTTGTAGCAGCAGCCGCAGCGCGGAACGCTTCGTAGGCAGCGGGGCCGTCAGTGGATTCAGGCGTGAAATCAAGTGTGCCAAGTTCAAGATCTGTACGCTCTGCCAAATCTTCCAGTGTGGCACCGCCAGCAATCAGGTCGTTGATCGTTTCGGCATCAGTCTGGATCACACGGCGCGCCTGTGCGGTCGCCAACTCGTCACGCAACTCGGGTGCTGCATCCTCGAACGGGGTTTCTTCTGCTCCAAGAACAGCGTTCACGCGAAAAAGTGCCGGGCCTAGGTTCGTATCAACTGGGCCGACAATGTCGCCCGCGGCGGCGGCAAAAACACGATCGCCCGCGGCGTCCAGATCACCGATCGCCACGTCGCCCAAGTCTACGTCAGAAAGGGCTAGGCCACGTTCTTCTACCAGATCATCAAAAGAGATCTCGCTCGCGTCCAGACGTGCCTTTGCTGCGTCGGCCTCTTCCTGCGCGGCAAAAACCAGACGCTCTACCAGACGGCGTTCTGGCTGACGGAACGTATCAATACGCTGGTCGTACAAGTCCTGCACCTGTGCATCGTCGATGGTAACCTTATCGGCCAGCATAGCAGGCGTCAGCATGGCATAGGTGATCTGGCGCGTTTCCAACGATGTAAACATATCCGGATTGGCGTCATAAAAGGTCTTCAGATCATCATCGGTTGGGCCGGGTACCGGCGTTGTCAGAACATCAGGCGTCACGGGCGCGGTGACGATATCGCGCGTCTCGCCCAGATAGGATGTGACTGTGTCCGCATAGGCCGGGGCGGCTGGGATACCACCGACGACGGCACCTTGCAGCAAAGTGCGGGCGACCTCGTCACGGATGTTAGTTTCGTAATCGGCCTCTGAAAGGCCTACGCGCCGCAAAGCGTTGGCATAGGCGGTGCGATCAAAGCTACCAGAAAGCGATTGGAACGCTGGATTCTTTAGAACCTCATCGCGAACGCGCGCGTCGCCCACGGAAATGCCAAGGCTTGCCGCCTCGTTGTCCAACGTGCGCTGCGTGACCACCTGCGCCAATACGGACCGGTCAAGACCCATGGATTGTGCCTGGCTGAAAGTGACCCGGCTGCCAACCTGCGCCTCTAGGCTGCGCAATTGGTTGTTGAGTGCAGATTGGTAGGTCGCGATAGAGATATCCTTATCCCCTGCCGTGCCAATCCGCTGGACGCCGCCGGTGAAACCACCGGTCCCAAAGCCCAGCAGTCCGCCGACGATAAGGATCATCATGATCCAGACGTAAATCGGTGTGCGTTTCTTGTCTGCCATGACCTTCGGCCCCCCTCACGTGATACGTCGCGACTGCATAAGTGGCCGTTAGCCCACGTGCAAGGGTCAGGGGGTGTAAGCAGCCAGACGGGCGAATAATTCGGCGATACCCGCACGGTCAATATTGGCGAATGCGATGCGCAACTCGCGCTGACCGGTCAGATCGGTCTTGGGACGGAACATTGTCCCCGGCAAACACAGAATCCCAGCCCCCGCCACCAGTTTTTGCGCCAATACGTCAGAGGCCATGTCAAACGGGTGTTGCAGGTAGGCAAAATAAGCCCCGCAGCCAAGCAGCTGCCAGCCTTGCGCCGCCAGTTGCGGGAAATGGTCGTTGATGGCCGCGCGTCGATCCAAAATTTCGTCCCGCTCGCCGGCCAACCACTGGTCAAGATTCCGCATGCCCCAAAGCGCTGCCCGCTGGCCCAACTGGTTCGGGCAAATCGTGACGGTATCAAGGAACTTTTCCACCTCGGCTAGTCGCGCGGTGCTCGCAGTCATCGCCCCAACGCGGTGCCCGGTCAGGCGGTAAGCTTTTGAAAATGAATAAAGCTGGATTAACGTGTCGTCCCACTTTGGATCAGTGAACAGGTCATGCACCGACCCGGTGCGCGCATCAAAATCACGATAGGTTTCATCCGCGATCAGTGCGATTCCCCGCGCGCGACATAAGTCACGAAAGGCGTGAAGGGTTGCGGCGGGATATTCGACGCCACTGGGATTGTTAGGGCTAACCAGCACGATAGCGCGGGTGCGATCGGTGATCAAATCAGCGGCAATACCAGCGTCTGGGATCAGCCCCGCGCCTGATTGAAGCGGCACAGTCGTCACACCCGACATGTCCAACCACATGGCGTGGTTAAAGTAGTATGGGACAGGCAGGATAACCTCGTCCCCTTCCCCACACAGCGACGCGATAGCGGCAGCAAAAGCTTGGTTGCAACCAGACGTGATCGCGACTTGCGCCGGTGTCACCGCCCCACCGTAATCCCGCGACCAGCGCGCCGCTACCTCTGCCCGCAGATCAGGCAAACCGAGCACTGGACCATAAAGATGCGCAGACGGATCGGTCAGGACGATCTGCGCCATCGCGTCCAACATCGGTTGCGGCGGGACGTCCACAGGTGCCGCTTGGGATACATTCAGCAAAGGCTGGTCTACCGGGTGCGTCACGCCATCAAGCCAGCGCCGCGCCTCCATCACCGGGGGTGCAAAGGTCGCTTTGGTGCGGGGGATTGTCATAGTTCGTCCTTTGCACATGAATGTACCGCCGGAACCGTCCGACGACAAGATTGAGCTATTGCGCCAGCAGCGTGGCCGACAGGGGCGCCAGTGCGACCTGACCCGCCCGCTTCGCTTCACCCCATAAAAGCAACGCCGAGACCGTCTCTGGCCGCAGCCTAGCCAAGAGGACGACGCCCGTTTCCTGACGCGCACGAAACGCAGCCTGATCGATGAAACGCCGGATCACACGGGCGTCCTGATCGTTATTGTCCAGATCACGATAGATCGTCGCGGCATGAACGTCTGACGCCTCTGCAGCCCGCAAGGCAGAATTCAGCCCCCCTTCGGGCACAACCAGACCGCGCCCCGCTGTCGCTAAATCGGCCACGACCTGCGATACGGTCTCTGCACCGGCCGGCAGTCCACCGGTACCCGGGTCGACCAAGGCGATCGCACGCGGCAAGGCATTAAAGGTGCCTTCCATTGCGACGGCTACATCTGAAGGTGTTGCACCGCTTGGTACGGCGGCTAATGCCGCAATTTCGATACCCGCGTCAGCATAAGCGGCCATCCGTTCGGCGGCACCGGATTGCGCAGGGTCCAGTGCGACGGTGACAGGGAACGGGACTTCAGACAAGGCACGGACACCGTCGGATAAGCTACCGTCATCAATCAGCAATACCGACATCAACGGCAGGCCCTCGGGGTTGTCGAAAAATGCGCCATAGCGGACAAGTGCTGGCGTCGCGTCATCCAGTGCATCGGTGACTTCTGGTTCCGGCACAGCTTCGGGATCAACAAGCGTCGCGCCCGGACGACGCACAGTGACGCCGCTACTGCCGCCCGGCAGGCCCGACGACGGTGTGTCGATGATTGCAACAACTGCAGGCCGATTAGAGGAAGTGGCAGCGGTGTCGGCGGTTTCACTCGAAATAGCAGACGGTTCATCCGCGCCATTTGACACATCAGCCGCTGCAGTCGTATCGGGTGTCGCAGTCACCAAGCCGGTGTCCGGCGTCACAAGACTTTCTAGGGCTTCTGGCAAATCGATGTTCGGCGTCACATCGATTGCAACGTCTGGCAGTTCCACGGGATCAACCGCCGGTGACACCCCGACATCAGTCGAAGCGACCGTGGAGGCGGGCGCGGAGGGGTCGCGCACTGCGACAGGATCGCCAGTCACAGCCTCTATCTGATCAACGGTCTCGGTTGGGGCCTCCGTTACCACAACGACCTGTGCGGTGTCCTGCGTCGCGGGGGTCGCAACCTCGACCGGTGTTGCAGGTTCGGTTTGCACGATAATGTCAGTCTCAGGTTCAGGCATTTGCGGTGCAAGGCTTTGTGGATTTGGCAGTACTGGCGCCTCGGCCTCCGGTCGCGGCTCTGACAGCGCGATGGCTGTCGGAATGTCAGGTGTCGCCGTACCCGTTTCGACGCGTGGCTGATCGGCTGACGCTGTATCAGTCTGCGGCACGTTCGGCAGCGGCGGCGGCGCTTTGATCGGCGCCGCTTGCGGGCTGGCGGGGGCAGTATCGATTGCGGCGGTCGGCATATCGGGGGCCATCGGCACCTCTGTGGCTTGCGCCAGATCGTCCCCTGCGGCGATCTGCGGCGCTGCGGGCGGCTGGCTGCCCACGGGTGGCGGTGCCAAAAGCGAGGCCGTCACCGCGCCCGCTCCACCGATGACCACACCCCAGAAGGCGCCTTTTATAAATGCCATATGACTGATGCCTTTGCCTGTCCGTCGTCTTGTCTGTGTCGGTGGTCTTGACGCCTGCCCGCGTCCTGCCCCATATCGACGGGAACTATACCGTGACCCGACAGGGCTTCGGTAGCCCCTAATTCACCAAGGCGTGGGGACCGCATGATCCTGCTGATAGATAACTACGACAGTTTCACATATAACCTCGTCCATTACCTTGGTGATCTGGGGGCAGATGTTATCGTACATCGCAATGATGCGCTGGATGTACAGGCTGCAATGGCGCTGAACCCCGCTGGCATCGTTTTGTCGCCCGGCCCCAAGGCACCCGCGCAGGCTGGTATTTGCCTTGCCCTCACCCACGCCGCAGCCGAAACGCGCACACCCCTCCTTGGCGTATGCCTTGGCCACCAGACGATCGGCGAAGCCTTTGGCGGTGACATCGTGCGCTGCCATGAAATTGTCCACGGCAAGATGGGAATCATTCATCACACGGGCAAAGGTATATTCCGTGGCCTGCCCGACCCATTTCAGGCGACACGATATCACAGCCTCGTCGTCGATCCAGCCACGTTGCCAGACGTGCTGGAAATCACGGCGCAACTAGAAGATGGCACGATCATGGGTTTGCAACACCGCGAACTGCCGATGCAAGGTGTCCAATTCCACCCAGAAAGCATCCGGTCGGAGCACGGGCACACCATGTTGCAAAGCTTTCTTGACCTGACGCAGGTCCCAGCATGAGTGATGCGCTGAAGCCCCTGATTGACGCCGCGGCGAACGGTCCACTAACCCGCGCCCAAGCCGAGGACGCCTTTGGCATTCTATTTAACGGCGACGCGACCCCCGCCCAAATCGGCGGTTTGTTGATGGCGTTGCGGACACGCGGCGAGACCGTCGACGAATACGCCG
Source organism: Loktanella sp. (assembly GCA_024635625.1). Taxonomy (GTDB): domain Bacteria; phylum Pseudomonadota; class Alphaproteobacteria; order Rhodobacterales; family Rhodobacteraceae; genus Loktanella. Next base: position 12,384 of record JAGXIQ010000043.1, read on the forward strand.
CCGCTGCTGCCGTTATGCGGGCCAAATGCCTGCACGTCAAAGCGCCCGCCAATGCGATCGACATCGTCGGCACCGGCGGCGACGGCAAGCATACGCTTAATATTTCGACCGCAACGGCTTACGTGGTGGCTGGTGCGGGTCAGCCCGTTGCCAAACACGGCAACCGCAACCTGTCGTCGAAATCAGGAACCGCAGACGTGCAAACCGCAATGGGCGTCAACGTCATGGTCGGTCCGAAAGTGGTCGAGCGTTGTATCGCCGAGGCTGGAATCGGCTTTATGATGGCACCAATGCACCATCCGGCCATGGCGCACGTCGGCCCTGTGCGCGCCGAACTTGGGACAAGAACGATCTTTAACATATTGGGGCCGCTTACCAATCCTGCGGGCGTCAAGCGTCAGTTGACCGGCGCATACCGCCGCGATCTGATTCGACCCATGGCCGAGGTGCTGTTAGCGCTCGGGTCAGAGGCCGCATGGCTTGTTCACGGCTCTGACGGCACGGACGAATTGACGATCTCTGGTATTAGCTGGGTCGCGGCCCTTGCAGACGGCGCCGTGACAGAGCACGAAGTCCACCCCGAGGACGCCGGTCTGCCCGTCCACGACTTTTCGGCCATCGTCGGCGGCACCCCTGCAGAGAATGCGCAGGCATTCCGCGCCCTTCTCTCGGGAGAGGCAAGCGCCTACCGCGATGCGACCCTGTTGAACGCTGCCGCAGCCCTGCTTGTAGCTGGTCGCGCCGGAACCATGAAAGAAGGCGTCGCAATTGCCGCCGAGAGTATCGATAGTGGCAAGGCGCGCCAAGCGGTCGACGCCGTGGCGCGCATCACCTCTGCAGCGTGAACAAATTTGATCTTTCACGCCTTGGGGCATGGGCAGATCTTCCGTTCTGGGCAGCGGATAGGGAACGGTTAGAAAAGTGTCTGCAAGCAGAGGGGCGGACGGTTTTTCCACCCCCTAGCCGCATGTTCGCAGCGCTTGAGCGATGCCAGCCCGATGACACCAACGTTGTCATTCTGGGGCAGGATCCATATCATACACCCGGCAAAGCCGACGGATTAGCGTTTTCAATCCCGCAGGATTTTGGGGGTCGCCTCGACAGTCTTAGCAATATATTCAAAGAATTGCACGCCGATCTTCACGTGAACAGAGCGCGTACGGATTTGTACGACTGGGCAGATCAAGGCGTTCTATTGCTGAATACTGCACTGACCGTTCCGCAAGGCAAGGCAGGCGGTCACGCCCGACTTGGCTGGGACCGGTTGACCCAGCAGGTCATCGGTCGTCTTGCCGATCGTCCCCGCGCATACATTCTTTGGGGCCGTCACGCGCAAGCTTTTGCCCCGAACCGCCCGGACGATTTGGTCATTGCCACGGCCCATCCGTCACCCCTGTCTGCGCGGCACGGGTTTTTCGGCTCGCGCCCATTTTCAAAGGTGAACGGCTGGCTTAGACAGCACGGACACCATATAATCGACTGGGCAGACAGCGCATGACCGACACCATCCTCGATAAGATCAAGGCCTATAAGCTAGAGGAGATCGCCATCGCAAAGGCGGCCGTCAGCCAGGACGAGATCGAGGCGCAGGCCCGCGCCGCCGACCCTGTGCGCGGCTTTACCAATGCATTGCAGGCCGCAGCGCGCGACGGTTACGGCCTGATCGCAGAAGTCAAAAAAGCCAGCCCTTCCAAAGGTCTGATCCGCGCCGACTTTGATCCGGCCGCCATCGCCGCAGCTTATGAAGAAGGTGGCGCCGCCTGTCTGTCTGTTCTGACCGACGCCCCCTCATTTCAAGGCGCACCAGAGTTTTTAGAGCAGGCCCGCGCTGCCTGTAGTCTGCCAGTTCTGCGCAAAGACTTTATGTACGACCCTTACCAAGTGGCCGAAGCAAGGGCATGGGGCGCGGATGCGATCCTTATCATCATGGCCAGCGTTTCTGACGCGCAGGCGCTGGAATTGGAAGAAGCGGCGACGCAATGGAACATGGACGTTTTGGTAGAAGTCCACGACCGGGCCGAATTGGACAGGGCCGCACACCTAAGCGCGCGGCTTCTTGGCATCAACAATCGGGATCTGCGGTCGTTCGAAACAAGCCTTGATGTCAGCCGGACATTGTCCAAGCAAGTCCCTGCGGGCAAAACAATCGTGTCGGAAAGCGGCCTGACTGGACCGGCCGATCTGGCTGATCTGGCCCGATATGGCGCGCGCTGTTTCTTGATTGGCGAAACTTTGATGCGGCAGATCGACGTCGCTGCCGCGACACGCGGGATGTTGGCGAATCCCTTGAAACCTGCGGGGTTCTAAAATGGCGCTCTCGCATTTCGACGACCAGGGCCGCGCGCATATGGTCGATGTCTCGGACAAGCCCGTAACATCTCGCATTGCCGTGGCAGAAGGGCATATCACCATGTCCGACGCGACCCTTGCGCTGGTCATGGAAGGACGCGCCGCAAAGGGCGACGTGCTGGGCACTGCGCGGTTGGCGGGTATCATGGGTGCGAAACGCTGTTCTGACCTAATCCCTCTTTGCCATCCTTTACCGATCACCAAAGTCAGCCTTGATCTGACGCCAGACACTAACCTGCCCGGTATTAGGATCAGTGCCACCGTCAAAACCACCGGCCAGACAGGGGTAGAGATGGAAGCGCTGACGGCAGTCTCTGTCGCGGCGCTTACAGTGTATGACATGGTGAAAGCCGTGCAAAAGGATATGGTTATCGGCGGTATTCGCGTCACCCTGAAGGATGGCGGCAAGTCGGGCCGGTTCGAAGCGGAATGATCACCGTACCGCAGGCCCTCGACGCTCTCTTCGCGCTGGTACGCCCGATGCAAGTTGAAGATGTTCCGCTTGGTCAGGCCCACGGCCGCGTCTTGGCGCGGGACGTAATCGCACAGCGCACACAGCCGCCCTTCGCCGCCTCGGCCATGGATGGCTATGCGGTGGCGGGTCAGGCCGTACGACCCGGCGCAACGTTCAATGTCATAGGAGAATCCGCCGCCGGGCATCGGTTTGAGGGCACGGTAGCAAAAGGCCAAGCCGTACGGATATTTACCGGCGCGCCCTTGCCGAAAGGCACCGACCGCGTCGTCGTACAAGAAGACGTCAATCGCACCGGCGAGGTTATCACCTTAAACACTGATCTGGACACTGGCCTACATGTTCGCCCGGCCGGGGCCGATTTCACCGCCGGAACGCCGCTGACCGCACCTCGCCTGATCGGCCCAAATGAAATCGCGTTACTGGCGGCGATGAATATCGACGTCGTACCGGTCACACGAAAGCCCGTCGTGGCAATCATCGCAACCGGCGACGAATTGGTGCAGCCGGGTGAAGCCCCCGGCCCCGACCAGATTATCGCATCTAATAGCCATGGTCTTGCGGCACTTCTGCGTCAGCACGGGGCTATAACGCGCCTGCTGCCAATCGCCCGCGACAATCACGACAGTTTGGCACTTGCATTTCGACTCGCCAGGGATGCCGACCTGATCGTGACGATCGGCGGTGCATCGGTCGGCGACCACGATTTGGTAGGGGCCGCGGCCGAAGGGCAAGGGATGGATCGCGCTTTCTACAAAGTCGCCATGCGTCCGGGCAAACCCCTTATGGCCGGTCAGATCGGAAAGGCCGCGATGATCGGTCTTCCGGGGAATCCGGTATCCGCCATGGTCTGTGGACATGTATTTCTTCTGCCTGTGCTCCGGCAGATGTTGGGCCTTGGAGCGGCACCCACGCCGCGCCGAACTGCCACGCTCACCGGATCACTGACCGCCAACGGGCCACGCGAACATTACATGCGGGCGCGCATGGACGGGGATCAGGTAAGCGTATTTGACCGGCAAGACTCTGCGCTGCTTTCGGTGCTGGCACAGGCCAATGCGCTGGTGGTGCGACCGATCGGCGACGGACACCGCCTGCCTGGCGACCGCGTGGACGTCATCGCACTGTAAAGCGCGTTGACACAAAAGGGGAACATGCATAGAACGTAAGGTGAAACGCACTTTCGCGTGACCTTTCTGCGGGGCCTGCCATGCTGACCAAGAAACAGCTTGACCTTCTGAACTTCATCCATACGCGGGTCCAACGCGACGGTGTTCCGCCGTCGTTCGATGAAATGAAGGAAGCGCTTGATCTGCGGTCGAAATCTGGCATTCACCGTCTTATTACTGCGCTGGAAGAACGTGGTTTTATTCGCCGCCTTGCACACCGTGCGCGCGCGCTTGAAATCATAAAACTGCCTGATGCCATGGCCGAAAAGCAGGCACGCGGCGGGTTCTCTCCCAAAGTGATTGATGGCGACCGTCCAGATCAGGTGCCGCCTGCCGCGCAACCGGTCAATACGGTGGCTGCAGTCGAATTGAACGTGATGGGCCGTATCGCCGCCGGTGTACCGATTGCGGCAATCTCTGAGGTGTCACATTCCGTCGCCGTACCACAAGCCATGATCGGGCGTGGCGAACATTACGCTTTAGAGGTCAAAGGCGACTCAATGATCGACGCAGGGATCAACGATGGTGATGTGGTCGTGATCCGCGAAACCACCACTGCCAACAATGGCGACATCGTTGTGGCATTGGTTGAAGATCAGGAAGCGACCTTGAAACGTTTCCGCAGGTCAGGCTCTTCCATCGCGCTAGAGGCTGCTAACCCTGCGTACGAAACCCGGGTCTATCGCGATGATCAGGTCAAGGTGCAGGGCCGTCTTGTCGGTTTAATCCGGACCTACTGATCCTGAGCCAGCAGTACCGGCACGTCTTGCACCGCTACTGCTGGCGTCCATGGCCTGCGCCCTTGGACCGCTGCAGCAGACGTAACGGTCAGATTACCGTCTTTGTCTAAATTCAGTGCAAGCGCTCCTGTTTCACGCAGGCGCACCACGTCAAAGACCCAGCAGGGACGATCGCCTTCGACGATCTGATTGCTGATCAAGATATCCGCGCCATCGCATTCGACTAAATTCGCCAGCGCCGTCTTGCCGCGTACTTGCAGAATGCGCCACGCAGCGAGGTTCGCCTCAACCTTACGGTCCTGCGATATAATACCAACCTGCGCGGATCAGAACTCCTTAGCCCATTGGCGGTGTCCGATGGAGATGATGCGCTCAGGGATGCTAATCAGCTTATTCCATGCATCACAGCAATGATCGACGATTTCCTCATAGGAATGAAAGATGCGGTTGGAGAGCCAGTTGTCCCGCATGAACTGCCAGATATTTTCGACGGGATTGAGTTCCGGGCATTTGGCAGGCAGTGGA
>JAGXIQ010000044.1 GCA_024635625.1 Loktanella sp.
CGCGCCGTCGCCGTCGATTGGCACCAGCTTGATATCAACAGCAGAGGCCAGTTCGACGATTGCGCCGGTGGGGTAGCCGCCCACAAAGAAGAAAGCGTCGATCTGGCCGTTGCGCAGCGCATCGCTTGCGGCGTCAGGCTTCAGCGCCTCGGCGGTGACGGTGTCGTTGGACAGGCCGTAAGCGGACAGGATTAGGTTGGCGTCGACATAGGTGCCGGAACCCGGCTCGTCCAAAGATACGCGCTTGCCCGCAAGATCGGCGACGGAATCGATGCCGCTATCGGCCATGACGACCAGATGGATGTGCTCGGGGAACAGGGCGGCGATCGCGCGCAGCTTTTCCGCAGGCGCCTGGCCGTCCATCGTGCCGGTACCGGTGTAGGCCCAATAGGCGACGTCCGACTGGGCAAAGCCAGAGTTGCGCAGGCCAGAGTTGATAGCGTTCACGTTGTCGACCGATCCGCGCGACGACACGGCAGAGGCGATCAACCCGGGCACGCCGCAGCTGCCGCCTTCGTCGCAAGCACGAGAGCCCGGAGGGCTGGAAATGGCGTTCGCTATGACGCCGCCAACAGGGTAATAGGTAGCTGCTGTGCCGCCGGTCCCGATTGTGAAAAAGGTCAGATCTTGCGCGTGGGCAGTCGTCGTCAGCCCAAAGGCAATCGCGGCCGTCAGCGCTGCGGTTTTAAAAATCTGCATTAAATGTTCCCCGTTGGTCGCGGCCTTGCGCACCCGCGAGGGGTGCCGCCTGCGTGTTGAGTGCACCGATGGATGCTGCGGCAAGAGTGGCGGTATTTTGCGAAGGCGTAAAGCGCCAGTCGTGCAAAGTTGGGGTGAAAACCAAAGTGGGCTGCGGCAAGGCGGATGACGGACGCCTTGCCGTAGCCTAGCAGGTTAGGCAGAGCGGTTGCCAATCGTCAGCGCGCGGACCGTGCCCGCGATGGCGGTGCGATCAATGCGGAAGTGGCGGTACAGGTCGTCAATGGTGCCGGTTTGGCCAAAGTGTTCGACACCCAGCGGGATGGACTTGTGCCCGCAAACCGACCCCAGCCACGACAATGTCGCGGGGTGGCCGTCGATCACGGTGACGATCGTGCAGGTGTTGGGCAGCGTATCAAGCAATGTCTCAACGTGGCTGCGCGCCCCGGCATGCCCGCGCGCGCGTTCGCGTTGCGCGGCGGTCCAGCCCGCGTTCAGGCGGTCTGCGGATGTCACGGCCAAGACGCCCACATCGCGCCGGGTTCCGCCAATCATGCCGGCTGCTGCGATGGCTTCGGGCGCGACGGCCCCCTGATACGCGATCACGACGTCGCAATTGGGACCGGGTTTGCGCAGCCAATAGGCACCATCAATCGCGCCTTGGCGAAAGGCGTCGTCGACCCGCTTGCCGGGCTGTTCAATCGGGTTTGTCGTCAGCCGCAGATAGACAGAGCCACCAGTTTCATCGCGTAGCCATGTCCGTTCGTCCGGGTCGTCGCCGCCATCGCGCTGCATGTAGTCAAACGCCCATTCCATAATGACCGCAAGTTCGTCCACAAAAGCAGGCTCGAACGCGGCAAGCCCGTCTTGGGACATGCCGATCAGAGGCGATGCAATCGACTGATGCGCCCCGCCTTCGGGGGCCAGCGTGACGCCGGACGGGGTGCCAACCAGCATAAAGCGGGCGTCTTGGTAGCAGGCGTAATTCAATGCATCGAGGCCGCGTGACACGAACGGGTCATAGACCGTGCCAATGGGGATCAGGCGTTTGCCGAACAGGGAATGCGACAGGCCTGCGGCACCCAGCAGCAGCATCAAGTTCATCTCTGCGATGCCCAGTTCGATGTGCTGGCCGTCCGGGGCGAATTCCCATTTGGCGGTCGAGGCGATTTTGTGATCCTTAAAGGTGTCAGGCCGGGCCGTGCGGGCAAACAGTTTGCGCCGATTGACCCAAGCCCCAAGGCTTGTCGTGCCGGTGACGTCCGGCGATGTCGTGACGATCCGGCTGGCCAGATCGCTGTCGCCTTTGGACAGATCGTCCAGAATTTTGCCAAAGCCCATCTGGGTCGAGATTTCACGCTCGCTTGCGATTTCGATCTTGGGCACGCTGAGCACATCATCGGAAAACCGGCGCGGGCCTTTGGCAAAAAACGGCACGGCGTTCAGGTCTGCTTGGAATGCGGATGTATCGACAATGGTGGCGAAGGGGTCCCATTCGGCCCCTTCGGGCACGCCCATATGCACCTGCCAATCGGCCATTTGCGCCTTGGTCATCAACCCGCCGTGGTTGTCTTTGTGCCCCGCAATCGGCGTGCCCCAGCCTTTGATCGTATAGGCCAGAAAGCAAACCGGGCGGTCGTGATCGATGGCGGCAAAGGTCTGGGCCATGGTGTCGACGCAATTGCCGCCAAGGTTTTCCATTAAGGCCGCCAGTTCCGTATCGCTGCGCGCGTTCAGCAGGGCGGTGACGTCGCCTTGGTCGCCCAAGTCATCCATCAGGTGTTTGCGCCATACGCGTCCACCCATATAGGTCAGCGCGGCGTAAAGCTGGTTGGGACAGTTATCGATCCAGTCTTGCAGCTTTTGCCCGCCGGGTTCGGCAAAGGCGGCGCGTTGCAACTGGCCGTATTTGATGCGCACGACGTCCCAGCCGAAGGCGTCGAACACTTTTTCGGCCCGCTCGAACAGGCCTTCTTGGACGATCCCGTCTAGGGACTGGCGGTTGTAATCAATCACCCACCAGGTGTTGCGCAGGTCGTTTTTCCAACCTTCTTGCAGACATTCGTAGATGTTGCCTTCGTCCAGTTCCGCGTCGCCCATCAGCGCGACCATGCGGCCGAGCGGCAGATCCTTGCCCCATGTTTTCGCCTGCACGTAGTCCTGAACCATCGACGCAAAGGATGTGATCGCGACGCCCAGACCGACAGAGCCGGTGGAAAAATCCACATCGTCCACGTCTTTGGTGCGGGACGGATAGCTTTGCACACCGCCAAGGCCGCGGAAGTTTTCCATCTTTTCGCGGCTGAGGTTGCCCATCAGATACTGCATCGCATGAAAAATCGGAGAGGCATGGGGTTTGACGGCGACGCGGTCTTGTGGCCGCAAGACCGAAAAATAGAGCGCCGTCATCATCGACACCATCGACGCGGACGAGGCCTGATGCCCGCCCACTTTGATCCCGTCCACCTTGGGGCGGATGTGGTTGGCGTTGTGGATCATCCAATGCGACAGCCACAGCAGCCGTTGTTCCACGGTTTTCAGGTCGATCATAAATGCCTCTTGAGCGGTATTGCGCGATAATTAGCTATTCTAACCGTCTTTTGCGCAAGGGTTCCTGCAAATTCACTACATTTGTGCGGCTTTGAGCTGAAAAAGCTCGCTAAATTCGATAATGTTAGCGTATTTCACTACTATGGATCAAATCGACAAACGAATCGTTCGCAGGCTTGCTGCTGATGGGCGCATCAGCATGAATGACCTTGGCGACGCCATCGGACTTAGCGCCACGTCGACCGCGCGCCGCGTCAAGGCGCTGGAAGCGTCAGGCGTGATTACCGGGTATAACGCCCGCTTTGACGAGGCTGCGCTGGGGTTTGACGTAACAGTGTTCGTGTCGGTGCAGCTAGATCGGCAAATCGACAAGGCGCTTGCGTCGTTCGAGGCTGAAATCTCTGCTTTTGAAGAGGTGGTGGATTGCTGGTTGATGACCGGAAATCGCGACTATCTGATGCGGATTGTGACGTCAGACCTGAAGGATTTTGAGCGTTTTCTGACTGAACGCCTGACCCGCGTGACGGGGGTGTCGTCGATTGAATCGTCAATCCCCTTGCGGCGGGTGAAGGGTAAAGCGTACCGAACGCCGTAGGGTGTTTTTACGTTTCCATCTGGACGAAGACCCAGATCGGGTTCGACCCGTCCGCGGCCAGATCGCTGAACCTTGGGATGAGCGCCGGGACGACTATATCAACGCGTTGCTTTTACTCATATAACACAAAGCAAGCTCACCCACTACACCAGAGGAAACGTCATGGTTCAGCCAGACCGGATCGACGCACATCAGCATTTTTGGCAGATTGCGCGGGGCGATTATGACTGGATGACGGATGACGTTGCCGCGATCCGCCGCGATTTTCTGCCAGCGGATTCAGCACCTGTGTTGCAGCGTCATGGCATCGCCGGAACAGTCGTCGTGCAGGCTGCGGCCACGGTGGCGGAGACGGACTTTCTGCTGTCGCTGGCGCAGGATCATGACTGGATTAAGGGCGTTGTGGGATGGGTCGATTTGGCGGACCCGGAGGCCGTGCAGACATTTGATCGCCTTTCTGAGCACCCCGCGTTCAAGGGGGTTCGGCCCATGTTGCAAGACATCAGCGACACCCGATGGATCGCCCATCCTGCGGTGATCGCCAATCTGCACGAGCTGGCAGAGCGCGGCCTGCGGCTGGATGCGCTTGTGACGCCGCGCCACTTGGATGTGCTGGCAGAGGTCGCGCAGCAGGTGCCGTCCTTGCAGATCGTAATTGATCATTGCGCCAAGCCTGTCATCGCCGGGGGCGCCGATGCGGGTGATTTATGGCGGCGCGGCCTGGCGCGGTTGGCGGAGATGCCGCAGATCATGTGCAAGATGTCCGGCCTTGCGAACGAGGCGGGGCCGGGTTGGGCGGCGGACACTTTGCGTCCCGTCGTGGATCATGTGTTGGGGCATTTTAGCGCACAGCGGGTCATGTGGGGCAGTGATTGGCCGGTCTTAAACCTTGCCGGGGACTACGACCGCTGGCGGTCTGTGTCCGATGAGCTTTTTGCGCCTTTGATCAAGGCTGACCGCGCTGCGGTCTATGGGGGCACTGCGCAACGGTTTTATGGATTGGATGCGGGGTGAATTGTGGCCTTGTTTGCGTCGGCACCCTTAGAGACACCTTAAAAACCGCCCGCCGGCGGTCCTAAAGGCATCACGCTTTGCTGCGAGAAACGGTAACGCTTAAAACGCGTTACTTCTTATCGCGCGCGGCCTTTTCTTCTTTGGTCAGCTTGTTGTTCCAGGCATTGTTGCTTAGGCCCAATTCGCTTGGCAAAGGTTTGGTTTTTCCGACGCTGACTTTGCCGCCGTTTTTCAGGAATTCCTGAATAAGCGCGTCGTCGGTGGATTCTTTGGGGATGTGTTTCATAATCACACGACTAGCCGATGGGTCGCAGGCGAGTCACGCCCCAACTGGTAAAAAATCCTAATTTGCTTATGATTTGGCCAAAGTAGCGATCATACACCAGTCGCCATCGCATGTGTCGCGTTAAAGGCGTGGATGCTGGGGTGCGCAGGAATGCCGACAAAGGAAATAATATGATTATCTATGGGTTAAGCACCTGCGCTGTGTGCCAAAGGGCGCGAAAGGATTTAGAGGCAGCGGGCAAGGACGTTAATTTCCGTGATGTCCGGGCCGACCCCCTAAGCGCCGCTGAGCTAGCTGAACTGATTTCAGAGTTCGGCGATCGGCTGGTGGATCGCAAATCGAACGAATATCGCGGATTGAATGATTGGCTCAAGAATTC
>JAGXIQ010000045.1 GCA_024635625.1 Loktanella sp.
ATCTGGGCTTTTACAACAACCGACGACCTCACTCATCGCTTGACGGCAAAACGCCCGATCAGGCCTACTTCAATCAGCCGGTGCCAGACGCGGTAGCGGCATAACCAAGGCGGAAAAGCACTTAAGAAACGCCCGGAACCTGTTCAGACAAACCGAACCACCTCTCTAAACGATCTTAGCCGGGGCCACATGAGAAAAGCTTAAAATCTTCGCGCTGCCGCCGATGCGCAGATTAAGTACGGCAAGCCCATAGCTTACTTCAGCGAAGGGTTTGCCGGACAGTAACGCAGGATCGCCTTGCATGCAGTGCACAAAGTCTTTGGTTAAGTTTACCATTAGATTGAAGGTGAGCCATGCGTTTGTGTTCAGACTGGACCATTTTTACATGTGTCGGCTGTTGGCATACGGTAAGCAGGCAATCGTCAAGTAGGCTGGACGCGGACATCTAGCATGATGAACAGGCCGCGAGCCCTAACGGCTGTTCCAAAATCTGACGTTCGCCGATGTTTGATGCAAATCAAAGTTCCGCCGCGTAAAAGGTCTATGCTAGTGGGATTGGCACACCGCCAAATTTCATCGGTAATGCAGGCATGACCTACAGCAGGCGCTTGGCCGTCGCTCTTTTGGGATTCGCTTTGACTTTCTTCTCTGTTGGTTGCGCGCTTACCTTTATGGTGCCGCCCGGCGCCGATAGCCTGTCCGACCATTTTGCTTGGCACGACTACGCGGCAGGAATGTGGAAACTTTGACGGTCACCTGATGCCAAGGATCTTGTTTCCGGACATGAAAATCAGGATGGCGCCAGTATTCTGCTAACTTGGGATCATGTTGCCCAGAAAGGGGAACGTTATGATGCATGAATATGGAATGGGCTTCGGCACAGGATATGGGCTAATCTGGACTGTCCTGCTTATTGTGATCGCTGGCGTCGCGGTCATCGCGTTGCTGAAATACCTACGCAAATAACCCCGAAGGAGAAGCACTTTGGATTATACAATAAACCGGACAATTAACGGCGAGAGTTTTCACGACGTCGATACGCGCACGCGTAAGGCACTTTCCGACGCGGGTTTTGGCATTTTAACTGAAATTGACGTCACCACGACAATGAAGAAGAAGCTCGACGTCGAGATGCCGCCTTATCGGATCCTTGGTGCCTGCAACCCGAAAATGGCATATCAGGCGATTGAAATGGAACCCCGGGTGGGCGCGATGCTGCCTTGCAACGTCATCCTGCGCGCAATCGATGGCGGCGTAGAGGTCAGCGCGATTGACCCCGTTATGTCGATGCAGGCCATCGACAATTCCGATCTGCACGCCGTTGCGGGTCAGGTGCGCGATCTACTTCGGAAGGCAGTAGAGGCGATCTAAAATGCGCCGCCAAAGCGGTACTGTCGCATTGATTACCCTCTTCGGCGTCGTCGCTGCTGGGGTATGGTTGTTCGCGCCGTCGGTTCTGACCGACGCAAAACGCCTGATGGATCGCGAAACATTAGCGGATTTGGTGGCGCGAGCCGGGTTCTGGGGGCCAGCGCTGATCGTTAGCTTGATGACGCTTGCGGTTGTGGCCAGCCCGCTTCCCAGCGCCCCAATCGCTTTGGTAGCAGGTGCCGCCTACGGACATGTTTGGGGCACTGTTCAGGTCGTGTTGGGGGCCGAACTTGGCGCATTGATCGCGTTTGGCCTTGCGCGGGTGCTAGGGCGTGATGCGCTGCGGCACTTGTTTGGCGACCGAGTAGACTCGGGATTGCTTGGATCGCAAAATGCATTGACGGCGACGGTGTTTGCGAGCCGCTTGATGCCCTTCATATCCTTTGATTTGATCAGTTATGCGGCGGGCCTAAGCGGTCTGCGCGCTTGGCGATTTGCTTTGGCAACCTTAGCCGGGATTGTGCCCGCAAGTTTTCTGCTGGCGCACGTTGGATCCGAGGCTGCAAGCGGCGATATGGCGCGCGCCACTTGGGCCGTTCTAGGGCTTGGCTTAGTTACCGGATTGCCCCTCTTATGGGTGGCGACCAAAGGGCACACGCAAGGTCATCAGTGATGATCAAAGAGGTTTGGCGCTTTCCAGCGATTGGATGGTTCAGGCCATGACGACACAGCAGAAAGTTGGCACGACATGGAACACGAGCATCACAAGACAAGTAATCCTATCCCAACAGCGGCCAAAACAGCAATAGACCCGGTCTGCGGCATGACGGTCGCAATCGTGCCAGAGGCGCGGAAGGCCAAGTACCAAGATAAGACGTTCCATTTCTGCTCTGACAAATGCAAAACGAAATTCGAGGGTGATCCTTGGTTCTATGCCAGTGGTCGCGCGGCGGAAAAGCCCAAGACCGCCGCGCCAGGCGTCCAATATACATGCCCGATGCACCCAGAGGTAATCCGTGATGTTCCGGGGGCCTGCCCACTTTGCGGTATGGCTCTGGAACCATTGACGCCCACGGATGAACCATCGCACGAGTTGGTGGATTTCACCCGCCGGCTCTGGATTAGCGTGGCGGCTGCGGCGCCCCTGATTGTGCTAACAATGGGTGGCATGGTCGGTTTGCCGATCCGGGACTGGCTTGGGCATCAGATGTCCGCCTACATAGAGTTCCTGTTGGCCACGCCAATCGTCCTGTGGGCCGCCCTGCCATTTTTCCAACGCGGATGGGATTCGATTATCAACCGCAGTCCGAACATGTGGACATTGATTTCGCTAGGGGTTGGATCGGCCTATATCTACTCCTTGTTCGCGACGTTTCTGCCCGGCGCCTTTCCAGACATTTACCGCATGGAGGGCGGGGTAGGCACGTACTTCGAAGCGTCGGTAGTTATCGTGGCCCTGATTTTTGTCGGCCAAGTCCTTGAACTGCGGGCGCGTGAACGGACGGGCGACGCGATCCGCGCCCTTCTGGATCTTGCGCCCAAGACTGCTCGGCGTATTACGCCGTCCGGCGAGGAATACGACGCCCCACTGGATAACGTGATCAAGGGTGACCTTCTGCGCGTGCGACCGGGCGAGGCTGTGCCCGTCGACGGCGAAGTGACCGATGGCCATTCGTCTTTTGACGAAAGCATGATCACCGGGGAATCCTTGCCGGTGGAAAAGTCTACTGGTGATACCGTTACTGGCGGTACGATCAATAAATCCGGCACCATAGCGATGCGGGCGACAAAAGTCGGCGCAGACACCGTGCTGTCGAAGATTGTAGAGATGGTATCGAACGCCAAAAGGTCGCGGGCACCGATCCAAGGTTTGGCTGACAGGGTCTCTGCCATTTTTGTCCCGACCGTTGTCGCGGTTGCCGTCGCGGCGTTCGTTGGATGGTTCATGTTCGGGCCAAACCCGTCGTTTGTGCATTCGATCGCGGCTGCGGTTTCTGTCCTTATCATAGCCTGTCCCTGTGCGCTTGGACTAGCGACCCCAATTTCAATCACGACCGCTGCGGGACGCGGGGCGCAGGCCGGCGTTCTGATCAAGGATGCAGAGGCATTGGAACGAATGGCGCGGGTCGACACCCTGATCGTGGATAAGACGGGCACTTTGACCATGGGCAAGCCGCAGTTGACCGATGTCGTAGCCTTCACCGGTGCGACCGAAGATATTGTGTTGTCGCTGGCCGCCGCGCTGGAACACGCGTCGGAACATCCTCTGGCAGAGGCCATAGTCGCCGGTGCCAAGACGCGAGGAATTACGCCGTGGACCGCCACGGATTTCGACGCAGTGACCGGCAAAGGTGTCAAAGGCACTGTGGATGGACAAGCGGTATCTTTTGGCAACAGCGCCATGATGGCCGCAATGGGGCTAGAGACTGTAGCCGCGACCAAAGCGGCGGAAGATTTGCAAGCCGAAGGCAAGACCGCCATGTTTCTTGCCCGCGACGGGGTTCTGATTGGCATCGTGGCTGTGGCCGACCAAATTAAGGATACGACGGCAGAGGCGATCCGGGAACTGCACGATCTGGGCCTTCGCGTCATCATGGCGACAGGCGACAATGCCCGCACCGCACAGGTCGTGGCAGACCAACTTGGCATTGACGATGTTCGGGCCGGGGTGCTGCCCGAGGACAAAAAGGCACTCGTGGACAGCTTGCGCGCCTATGGTTGCTTTATCGCTATGGCGGGCGACGGCGTGAATGACGCGCCTGCGCTTGCTGCTGCGGATGTTGGCATTGCCATGGGCACTGGTGCTGACGTCGCGATGGAAAGTGCGGGTATCACGCTGCTAGGTGGCGACCTAACGGGCATCGTTCGGGCGCGCAAACTAGCGGTGGCCACGTTGCGCAACATAAAGCAAAATCTGTTCTTTGCCTTTGCTTACAACGCAATTGGTATCCCTGTGGCGGCCGGTCTGCTTTACCCCGTCTTTGGCGTGCTGCTGTCACCGATGATCGCTGCTGCAGCCATGAGCTTGTCGTCCGTTTCGGTCATCTCTAATGCCCTGCGTCTGCGACGGGTGGCGCTATGATCAGAAGGTAAGGCGGTATCACATAAGAGACTTGCACGACCCCTGTGTGGTTCATGGCAACAGCGTCCCCATGCTAGATCCAATAGCGTCGCGACGGGTGGCGCACGCTAAGTTGGTGCTCGTCCATCCACCCTCATATCATGATAGACGAGGTGCCCATTACCGGAAAAAATTTGGTCGCAATTGTTGTCATCGTGGCCAAGAAACAACTTTTACGACCCGCACCATTCCAAAGTGACCAAATGAACGGAGGTCAAAATACCCCCCTAAGGTATGGAAGCTGTGCCTTTCTGCGTATAGTCCGTTTAGGAATCAGAATGAGGAACTGTGGTGAAGCAAGACAAACAAAAGACCCTTGATCGACTGGCGCGATTAGAGGGCCAAGTGCGTGGCGTCGCCCGCATGGTCGAAGGGGATCGCTACTGCGTCGACATTCTGGCCCAGACTGCGGCAGTAAGGTCTGCGCTAAAGGCCGTGGATCGTATGCTGTTGGAAAATCATGCGAACCATTGTGTGCAGACCGCCATTGAAAGTGGCGATCCCGCTGAACAGCGTGCGAAATTTCAGGAACTCATTGCTTTGCTGCAAAAAACGCAAGGCTAGCCCACTTTGGACCAACCCATCCTGCCGGTATTTTATGGGATTTCAGCTGAGCGTGAAACATCGGCGCATTCATGTCGTATCTATTATGGGTGTCGCCATCAACGTCAACATTTCGATTTTGTTTACTTTGGGCCTCCTGTTCACAGAGGTTACCCGTCACCAAGTGGGGCCAATGATGCTGTGGCAGCCCTAGATTGGGACGATTGACTGGCCCGCATTTGCCCTGCTTGTCTTGTGCGTCGTTCCAGCGTTTTTGCTAACCTTGGGCGTTATACCCATATTGCGCGTCGCGGCGATAATGGGCACAGTATTCCGGCTGATCCTCAGAAGTTTTCGTGATGGGGCCGCTCTTTTTCAGCGCGATTTTATAAAAACAGGCGTTAATTTAGATTCAGAGAAAGCTCGATTTTTTCGTCTCCCAAAGCTTTAAATGAAGAAATGCCTGCGAAAGCTAATTTTTGATTGTGCGGCGTCTAGCGCGTAAGCATCTAACATCTAGGCTAAAACTAACTGGCCATTTTAATCTTGTGCAGGGAATTGCGATGATCGGAATATGAAGCACAACATCGAGGAATTGCGAGTTGATTTTGTAACCGGTGCGGTTGCGCATCGGCTCCGGTTTGGTGGGGGTAGGGGGCAAGCTCTTGCGAAAGCGATGGGTTTGCGTGCCGGCAAAACGCCGATGATTGTTGATGCGACCGCCGGGTTGGGTCGCGACGCTTTCTTATTGGCGTCTCTTGGAGCGCAGGTTGTGCTGATCGAGCGGTCAGAGAAAATGCATTCCTTACTGGTCCAGGGCTTGGACAGAGCTGCAAGTGAAGGAGGCGACTTACGCGAAATCATTGGCCGCATGACGCTTTTAAAGGGCGATGCTAAGGACTTGTTACAAGAGCTTTCCGCCGAAGCAATTCTGATCGACCCAATGCATCCACAGCGCAAAAATTCCGCCTTGGTGAAGCTAGAGCTACGACAAGTCCGTGAAATCGTTGGCACTGACGACGACGCAGTAGATTTGGTGCGTGTGGCGCTCGAAACTGCACGCAGCCGCGTTGTTCTAAAGTGGCCAGCGAAAGCAGACCCTATCGAAGGCGTTAGAAAATGTTCTCATCAGATATTCGGAAAAACAACGCGTTATGATGTATTTATGGTCGGGTGATACACCGTATCACGTCTTCGACTAGAAACGCGCATTACGGCGCAGGGCTCTAAAAGAGGGTCATGTAAAGGCATTCAGCGCCTAGGGTGCTGTCTGTTCTAGATGTCTCGCGGCTTTAGGAAATTTGTGGCGTGACCAGATGGTCGCAAAACCTTAACTAATTTAATCTTAGACTGTTCGCTGACCGAAAAGGTCCCTAGCATGGTCAACGGTTTCGCCTTGATACTGTATCGAGTGACCGTTGAAGGATGTGCCGATCATGACGATGACGCCCGACCTGCTGGCAAAGCGAATTTATGTAATACTTCTGATGCTATGTCTTGCTGTTTTTGGAACGGCTAGGGCAACTGCGCAGGACGCATTTGCCGGGGGCTGGACACTGACCCCCGAGATGTCGAACCTGCGGTTCCAATCGGTCAAAAAGCAAACCGTTGTGGAATCCAGCACCTTTGCGACGCTTCAAGGCAGCATCGAGGAAAATGGCGCGGCTCAGGTGACGGTGTTGCTCGATTCCGTAGACACCAAGATTGACCTGCGCAATGTGCGGATGCGGTTCCTGTTTTTTGAAACTTTCCTATTCCCGCAGGCCACGATCACCGCACAGATTGACCCAACCGCGCTTGCCGATCTGGCGCAGGTTCGGCGCAAGGTGATCCCAATCAGCTATACTCTCGATTTGCATGGGGTCAGCAAGACGCAGGACACGACGGTTGTCGCGACACTGCTAAGCAATGACATGGTTTCGATTGCATCGGACGCACCAATTTCCATTGCAGTCGCGGACTTTGACTTAGCGGCGGGTCTGGAAAAGCTGCAAGAGGCGGCAGGCGTTGAAATTATTCCGTCAGCGACGATCAGTTTTGATTGGGTATTCGTCCGCAACACGGGGACCGCCGCACCGGCACCTGTACCGGCAGCAGCGGCGCCTGCTTCTGCTGCCTTGGAAACACCCGGTAATTTCGATAGCGAGGCCTGCAAGGGCCGCTTCGAAATCCTGTCACGAACGGGCAACATCTATTTCACGTCCGGCTCTGCCCGACTGGAAGACAAGAGTGCGTCATTGTTGGACAGTCTGGCTGATATCGTGTCGCGCTGTCCCGGCATGGTAGTCGAAGTAGGCGGTCATACAGATTCAGTTGGCAGTGACGCTTTGAACATGGACCTGTCAGAGGCCCGCGCTGCGGCGGTCATCAGCTATCTGGTGGGCAAGGGTTTGGGGCGCGATGCATTGGTCAGCAAAGGCTATGGCGAGACGACACCGATAGCAGACAACGCAACAAAAGAAGGCCGTTGGAAGAACCGCCGCATCGGATTTACGGTGTTAGAGAACTGATGCTGAAAATTTTGACCCTTATCTTTGCGGCTTTGACACTCATCGCCGCGCAGCCAGTCGGGGCCGAAACCCGACTGGCGCTGGTTGTCGGCAACGGTAACTACTCTGCAATCGGGAAATTAGAAAATACGGTGCCTGACGCTACGCTGATGGCCAAAACGCTGGAAGAGTATGGTTTTCAGGTCACCTTGCTGGCCGATGTCGACCAAGCGGATTTGAACCAAGGCATTTCCCAGTTTGGACGTGACCTGCGGGCGGCGGGACCTGACGCGACGGGACTATTTTATTACGCCGGGCATGCAGTGCAATCTTTTGGTACGAACTACCTGCTGCCAACTGATGCTGCGTTAACCGATGCCGCCGATTTGTCACTTGTCGCTGTGCCGGCTGACGCGATCCTGCGGCAGATGCAGTCAGCCCGGAATAAGACAAATATCGTCATTTTGGATTCTTGCCGGAATAACCCTTTCGAAAACGTTCGCAATCTGGATGATAATGGTCTGGCAGAGATGAATTCGCCGACCGGGACGTTCCTATCTTATTCTACAGCGCCCGGCGCGGTGGCGCTGGACGGTTCCGACGGCAACAGCCCCTTTACCAAAGCGTTGGCGCGGGAAATTCCGGTGCCGGGTGTCCCGATTGAGCAGACCTTTAAGAAGGTGCGCGTGTCGGTCATTGAAGAGACAAACGGCTTGCAGACGCCGTGGGATACATCATCGCTAACGAACGAGTTTGTCTTTGCGCCCGCAGCGCAGTTAACGGCAGAGCAAGTCCAAGAAGAGCAACTTTGGAATTCAGTTCAGGACAGCAATGATCCGGTGCAGGTGATGCTTTTCCTGCGTGGTTACCCAAATGGACGGTTTCAGGAGGACGCGCGGACCTTGTTGCAGACGCTAATGACCGCAGAACTGGCCCCGCCGCAGACTGCTGCGCCAGCAGCGACAGTGCCACCCGTCGCCGCTGCGACGCAAAGTCCATCACTTACCGAAGAAGACCTGATCGCGCAGGCCCGCAAGACTGGCGTTGTGACAGATTACCAGGCCTATCTTGACGCCTTTCCAGAGGGTGTCTTCGCCGAATTGGCCGCTTTCGAAATTCAAACTCTGACACAAAAAGCCGCCGCAGCGGCGGAGGCGCCGGCTGATCCAGCACCCGCACCTGCCGAGGACTTGGTTGCGTTGAACCGCGCGTTATTGGCGCAGTCCGGCGACGAAGTGCTGGGTCTGACGTTCTTGTCACCGTTTCCGACTGGCGGACCGCCGATCCAAGGATTGAGCATCCCAGAGATCGTAAAGCTGTCACCCCTCTATGCCCCTATAGAAGGCCTGCCAGAGGAACTGTGGAAAAACGAGACTTGCACGTCATGCCACGCGTGGACCCGCGAGGCACTGTGCACGCAGGGCAAAACTTATGTAGCGGCAACGGATGATCATGCTGTTTCCAAGCAACATCCTTTTGGTGGCGTGTTCAAGCGCGGTCTAAGGGGCTGGGCGACGGCGGACTGTCCTTAATCAGTCGGGTTGCGTCGTGATGAAAAAATATACCCATTCACCTTTGAAATCCGAATGGCGCTCTCTGGCGGCAGCCACCTGACTTTTAAGGAACATGAGGTAAGGACCTGCGGGTTCTTGGATTGGGCGCAGGCCATCATAAAGCGGAACTGAAGTCGCAAAGGCTACGGCAATTTCTTGACCAAATGGCGCACCGATACTCAGTAGCAGGAACGGTTCATCACCCCGGTCGCGGCCCACGGACATAGGCTGCTTGGCAGAAAGTGGCTCAAGAGGAACCACGTCGTTGGGTTGCAAATGGATGACCGTGCCATCGGCAGCAAAGTAATCAACGTAGACAACGCTGTCATAATCGGGTCCGGACAGATCCAATTGCAGTGGCTGACCGTCACTGTAAGTGTAGTTTTGCGCAAAACCATCCTGCCCTATCACGCGGGGATTGGTCAGTTGTTCGGTCGACTGCGGCAGACCGATGTCTGCGATGCCTGCCAGCGCACCGCATTGGGGCCGCGGCAGTATGAGCAGGTTGTCCGACAAAGGGATCGCGTCACCCACCTGTTCGCGCAAAGCTGCAAGGACAGGGCCGCGCAGGGCGTCTTCGGGAATATGGCCAGTCAGTTCCAGATTGCCGGTATCGGGATTGAAAAGGGTTTGCAGCCGCGCACATGGCACAGCCGAAAGGGTGCCGGCAATGCCATCGCGGACCTGTTGCGATTGGGCGGTCAGGTCACCCTGTTCCGAAAACGCGGCGATAGCTGCGAGTGACGTAGCGCTGACAACAGTATTGCCATCACCAGACCACGCCAGCGCCACAGTTTGCACTTGCGAGGGCAGGGGCTGATCCCGCACGGCGCGGGCAGGTAGGGGTGGCTGTTGCGCAGTCATAGAAGTGGGCTGAACAGCGGCGGCTATATCCGAGGTTGTCAGGCTCTGCGGTAGCGGCGTCGGCTCGGGCGCGCTGATTATAGCCTTTGCAACAATAGGGGACAGAGGGGGCTGGGCAGCGGTCTTTTCCAACTGAGCGACGACTGTGGCGGCCGATGGCGTGACCGCCGATAGGGCCACGGCCGTTTGCAATTGAGGTGCGGTGATAGGCACGCCGGGATCGGCGGTAGACAGGCGCGAACCAATAACGGGCGCCGCAGTCGCTACAGTTTGTGTCACGGTGCCTTGGCGGGCGGCAGGGGCGAGGGCCGTGCCTTCATCTGCTGCGGTGCCAGCATTATCGGCCTGCGGCGCTGTCGTTTGTTTCACTTGCTGGGACGCAATGGTCATGGCGGTCTTGGGCAGCGGCTGATCTGGGACAGAGACCGGCGTAACACTATAGGCGAGCGCGCCCAGTGCTGCAGCATGGGCGACAATTGAGCCTGCGGTGGCAAAGGCGGTTCGGCGCAAGGTCATGAGCGAGGCGGCGTGACAACGAGGACGATGTCCTGTGCGCCAAGGGCCTCAATCTGGGCGACCAAGGGCAGAACGGCGGACAAGGGTGCCGCGTGGTGGGCGTTAATGCGGATCAAATGGTCTGGACTGGTCCGCAGTGTATCGGCGATCTGCAAAAGCGCCGACGCGACATCCATCGTCTGCCCGTCAAGCGCAATTGCGCCGTCTAGGGACACAGCCAGTGTGGTGCCGCCGCCGGGCATATCGCTGCCTGTGGCCGCAACCGCTGGAACAACGTCAAAAGGGGCGGTGGCATCCATCCGTCCGATCAGCATGAAAAAGACCAATAGAAAGAACACGACATCAATCAGCGGAATAATCGTTTCCGGCGCAGTCCGTCGGGGCATCCGCACAAGCTTCATGGGGCGGCCACCTGCACGATGCGCAGGGTGCGAACGCCGGCAGTGGTGGCAACATCCATCAGCGTGACAAGCGATTGGGTGTCCGCATGCAATGACGGCAGTATCATGACGGGCGTGTCGGTGAGCAGGGCGGCAAGTTTCGTAGAAAGAGCGTCGTAGGTCAGTGACTTACCATGAATGTATGGCAGGCCATCCGCACCCAGACGGATCATAATCGGCGTAGGGCCAGCGGTTTGGTCGGGGGCAGCGCCTTCAGATGCGCTACGGGTTACTGGGATCATGTCGAGGTTTAGGTAGGTCGAAGTGACCATAAAAAATACGAGCATGATCAGCAGCACATCAATCATCGAAACCAGAGAGATCAGGCGCGGTGATGGTGTCTGACGGCGTAACTGCATGGCTTAGCCAGCATCGTCGAAGCGGGAAAAAAGCTGACCGACTCCTGTTTCTATCTTGGCCCCGGCGCGGTCCACCTTTTCAGCAAGAAGTGTAGCGGCGACGGCGGCAGGGATAGCGACCAGCAGACCTGCGGCCGTGGTTAATAATGCGGACCAGATGCCAGCAGCCAGCAAGGATGCGTTGGCGGCCCCCTGAGCCAGCGCCAATTCCTGAAACGCTTGAATCATCCCAAGCACTGTGCCCAGCAGGCCCAGAAGCGGGCTGATCATCGCAATGAGTTCCAGCAGGCGGATATGGCGCTGCATTTGCAACATCTCTGCATTGCCGCGCCACTCAAGTTCGGCCACCAGCGCGGCACGCGACCGTCCGGCATCCAGTCCCTGCATGGCGGCGCGCGCGATCCGGTCGGCCGGTGCCCCGGTGCTGTCGAGGGTCGCGATAGCCGCGTGATGGTCGCCCGACACAAAGGTTTCAATCGCGGCTATGCGTCGGGCATCGCCGCTGGCAACGCCGCGCAGCTGCAAGACCTTTGCCACGATCAGCGCGACAGAACCAAGCGACAGAACCAAGAGCACAAGGACGATTGGCCCACCGGCCCGCATCATGTCGATTGTGGATTGCATCACCTATTTCACCAGCCCAGCAGATGTGCGGCTGACAAGATCTAGCAGTGCGAAGCAGTCGATCTGCTCCTCGTTCTGCGGGACGCATGATGCAATATCATGCAACAGAATTTCAGAAATCGCGTCGCACGCGATTGCCGGAATCTCGAACAACTTCAGTGTTGTGCGGGCCGCAGGAAGCGGGGCCGCGTCGATAGTCAATAGCTGATCGATGATACCGGTCTGATCAAGGATCGCGAGTGACATTTCAAAGCCTGTAAAGCTTTTTCCGGTGTTGTTGCGGAACAAAAAGAACGCTCGGCAGCTGCCATCGTCAGTGCTTTCGAACTTGTTCAATTCTACCGTCAAGCTACTGGTTTGCGGATTTATTTGAGCAGTTACGGCAGTAGACAGACCAAGCGCCATCAAGGCAGCGACGCCCAGGTTAAGAAAATGACGCATGTGATCCCTCCGATGCTCGCCCCACAGAAGGACGATGGGCGCATAACCAAGGATCGGTCAAGCAGAAGTCGTGCGCAGACCATTCGCGGTGCTCGTCAATGAACGATTGACCTTCGAGTCAAATTCCCTAGGGTCAAATAGGATTGGATCAGCTTTTATTGCATTTTATCAACTCAAATTCCTGTGAGGGGAACGGGTTGTGTATGTAATATGGCTTATACAGTGGCGATCGGAGGAGGTCTGATCGAGATTGAGGTGACCCCGTGCGCGCGACGCCGGGATCTATTGCGGGGGACTCGGGGCTTTTGGATTCGATTTTGAAGAGTATGGGTGGCGACGCGCCAAGCGGCCCAAACCTAGAATATGAACCAGTCTATGCGGCCCTCGAGATGGCGGCACAGCATGGCGAGGAACGCCAAGCTGGTAACGAAATTCTCGAGGCCGAGCCGCCAAACTACGTCGATGTGATTGGCAAAGCGAACGCAGTGCTTGAACAAAGCCACGACCTGCGGGCGGCGGTTTATCTGGCGAATGCCGAATTGCATGTGAACGGATTTATAGGACTGGCTGGGGCCACTACATTTATTCGCGGGTGCCTCGAACAGTTTTGGGACAGTTGTTATCCCCAACTGGACGCAGATGACGACGATGATCCCACGATGCGTGTGAACGCGGTTCTTGGGCTGTCCGATGCTGCAATGGTGAAGGGAATCCGCTTTGCCCCGCTGACGCAAAGCAACGCCTTTGGCCGGGTCACGCTCCGCGACATCGAGATAGCCAATGGCGAGTCCGTGGCGAGCGGCAGTGAAGAGCGGGTACTGGATAGTGCCAGTATCGCTGCTGCGTTTCAGGACACCAAGGACGATGTGCTGCAGGCCATATTCGGCGCGGCACGCACTGCACTTGATGATCTTAAGGCTATCGACCTGATCTTTGACGAAAAGATACCTGGTCAGGGCCCCGATCTGGGCGCGGTGCAAAAACTGTTGCACCGAGCCGTAACACGGCTGGCACAGGAGACAGGCGGCAGTGTTGAAGCAACAGAGGACCTGCCAGAGGAAGATGTCGAAGTAGCAATCAACGCATCTAAGGCTGCAAGCGTCGCCGCACCGATGGGCACGATCAACAGCCCCCGCGATGTGGCCGCGGCACTGGATAAAATCCTTGCGTATTATGCGACCTACGAACCATCTAGCCCGCTGCCGATCATCCTTAATCGTGCGAAGCGTCTTGTCGGCGCTGATTTCATGACAATCATCAAGGATATCGCTCCCGGCGGGATAGACACGGTTAAAATGGTCGGGGGACTAACGGAAGAAGAGTAATCACAGCCTGTGCCACAGTGGCGCAGGCTTTTTCATTTGGGTCGGATCGCGGCCTGAAACACCAGCCAAACGGAGAGACTGATGTCGAGTTCACAGAAGTTCATCGCACGCAATCGCGCCCCACGGGTCCAGATTGAGTACGATGTGGAACTATATGGTGCCGAAAAGAAGGTGCAACTGCCGTTCGTCATGGGCGTGATGTCCGATCTTGCGGGTAAGTCAGAAGTGGCACAGCCGGGCATTGCAGATCGAAAGTTTTTGGAAATCGATGTCGACAACTTTGACAGCCGCATGAAGGCGATGAAGCCACGCGCAGCATTTTCGGTTCCCAACGTTTTGACTGGCGAAGGCAACATGTCAGTCGATCTGTCGTTTGAGAGCATGGACGAGTTTTCGCCGGGCGCTATCGCGGCCAAGGTCGAGCCGCTGAAAAAGCTGCTGGATGCGCGTAACGAGTTGAGCAACCTGATGACTTACATGGATGGTAAGCCGGGCGCCGAAGAGCTGATCTCTAACGCAATGAACAACCCTGAATTGTTGAAATCGCTGGCAGCAACGCCAGCCGCTAAAGATGATGCGGAGGAATAAACATGGCTGACGAAGCAAAATCCGCAGAAGCCGGTGCCGTCGAAACCCAAGAGTTCGACTTTGCCAGTCTATTGAATAAAGAATTCAAGCCGCGCACCGATACGGCGAAATCTGCGGTGGAGTCCGCGGTCAAGACCCTAGCGCAGCAGGCCTTGGAAAACACCGGTCTGATCTCTGACGATGTGCTGCATTCGATTGAGTCGATGGTCGCCGAAATCGACCGCAAGCTGTCTGAGCAGATCAACCTCATTATCCATAACGAAGAATATCAGCAGCTAGAAAGCGCATGGCGCGGTCTGCACCATCTGGTGAACAATACCGAAACCGATGAGATGCTTAAGATCCGGGTGATGAACATCTCGAAAAAGGATTTGTCCAAAACCCTGCGCAAGTTCAAAGGCGCGGCTTGGGATCAGTCACCGATCTTCAAAAAACTGTACGAAGAAGAGTTCGGCCAGTTCGGCGGCGAACCTTATGGCTGTCTGGTGGGCGACTATCACTTCAACCATACAGCCCCCGACGTAGAGCTGTTGGGCGAGATGGCCAAGATTGCAGCGGCGGCACATGCGCCGTTCATCACTGGCGCCGACCCGTCCCTGATGCAGTTCGATAGCTGGCAAGAACTGACCAACCCGCGCGACCTGACCAAAATCACCAGCACCCCGGATTATGCCGCATGGAATTCCCTGCGCAATTCCGAGGACAGCAAGTACTTGGGCCTTGCGATGCCGCGCTTTCTGGGCCGCGCTGCCTATGGCGCGAATTCCAACCCAGTCGAAGAATTTGCTTTTGAAGAGGACACTGGCAACGCCGAGTCAGAGAATTTTGCCTGGGTAAACGCGGCTTACGGCATGGCCACGAACATTAACCGTTCGTTTAAAGAATACGGCTGGTGCTCGCGGATTAGGGGTATCGAATCCGGCGGCACGGTCGAAGGTCTGCCGACCCACACCTTCCCGACCGATGACGGCGGCGTAGACATGAAGTGTCCGACGGAAATCGGCATTTCGGACCGGCGCGAGGCGGAATTGGCCAAAGGCGGCCTGATGCCGCTGATCCATCGTAAAAACACCGACATGGCGGCGTTTATCGGCGCGCAGTCACTGCACCGCCCGGCAGAATACGACGACCCCGACGCCAGCGCCAATGCGGCATTGGCAGCGCGTCTGCCGTATCTGTTCGCGACATGCCGCTTTGCCCACTACCTCAAGTGCATGGTGCGTGACAAAATCGGATCGTTCAAAAGCCGATCCGATATGGAGCGTTGGCTGAATGACTGGATCCTCCAGTATGTGGATGGCAGCCCGGGCAATTCGAGTGAAACGACAAAGGCACAAAAGCCGCTGGCTGCTGCCAGTGTTGAAGTATCCGAAGTCGAAGGTAACCCAGGTTACTACTCCTCCAAGTTCTTCCTGCGACCGCATTACCAGCTGGAAGGTCTATCGGTTTCACTGCGGCTTGTGTCCAAGCTGCCGTCGGAAAAGGCATAAAGCCAGCTTACGCTATGATATCGTCGCGTAAGAAAATCTAAGATCGCGGACTGACCGCATAATCGATAAAAGGAGACGACCCATGGCTCTAGACATGTTTCTCGACATTGAAGGCGAGATCACAGGTGAATCACAGGACGATTCACACAAGGATGAAATTGACGTATTGGCGTGGTCTTGGGGACTAAGCCAATCTGGCTCTTTCCATGTCGGCGGTGGCGGCGGTGCGGGTAAAGCCAGCTTTCAAGATATCAGCATCACCAAATGGATCGACAACGCTTCCCCAATTCTGATGCTGTATTGTGCCAATGGCGACCATTTCACCAAGGCCAAGCTAACGATCCGTAAGGCCGGCAAGAAGCCACTTGAATATCTGGTCATCGAAATGACGAAAGTCATGGTGACATCAGTATCGACTGGCGGTTCCGGCGGCGAAGACCGGCTGACCGAAAATATTTCGCTAAACTTTGCCGAAGTCAAAGTGTCGTACCAAAAGCAAAAGGACGACGGTTCGGGCGAGGCCGCGAAAGAGTTTCCGTGGAATATCGCAAAGAACATTCAGTCTTAAGACTGAATTCTTCACTCTGTCCTGTCGCGGCGTTGGCCGCGACAGGACGTCCGCACACTTAAAGGAGTCCACTTCGTGTCAGATGAGCCAAGCGCGCTTCTTAAGCAGAACGATCCTCATGCGGCGCTTTTGGCGTTACAGGCCAAGATTAGGGCCAATGCATCCGACCCCAAGCTCCGGATTTTTCTGTTCCAGCTTTTGTGTGTTCTAGGCGACTGGAAACGGGCGATTGCCCAGCTAAAATTATGCGCGGAACTGGATGCCCTCGCGATTCCGATGGCCCAGACCTACCGTGAGGCGATCATCTGCGAAGTCTACCGCGAGAAGGTTTTTGCGGGAGAAAAAGACCCGCTGATTTTTGGTGAGCCACAAGAATGGGTCGCCTTGATGATTGAAGCCAATCGGGCATTGGCAAACGGGAACCCAACCAAAGCGGCAGAACTGCGCGAAAAGGCATTTGCACAGGTCCCCGATGCAGGTGGCATGCTGAACGGTGAGCGGTTCGACTGGATTGCGGACGCCGACATGCGGCTTGGTCCGCTGTTAGAGATCATTATCAACGGCAAATATTTCTGGATGCCTTTCAGCGCAATCAAAACGCTGACCGTAGAAGAGCCAGAAGACCTGCGCGATTCCGTCTGGACCGCAGCGAACCTGACCTTGCAGAATGGCGGAGAATTCGTAGCGCTTATCCCAACGCGTTATGTTGGCACCACAGCGTCAGGCGACCCGTTGTCGATGATGGCGCGCACTACGACGTGGGCAGATCTTGGCAACGACACCCACGTGGGCACCGGCCAACGTCTATTGACGACCGGCGATCACGACACAGCCATCATGGACCTGCGCAAGCTAGAGATGGACCCGGTGATAACGGATGGCTGATAAAACCATCATCGAACGTCTGCAACCGTCCCTGCTGGACCGGTTGACCGACGACGAACCGGGCAACAAGACCGAGAGTCGTGACAGTCGTGTCATAAACCTAAATCGCCTGCGCGACATTGTGCGCCGTGATTTGGCGTGGTTGTTGAACAGCAACAACATGGATTCAATACTTGATTCAGAGGTCTATCCTCATACGGCGCGGTCAGTGCTGAACTACGGCATCCGCGACACTTCTGGCGACTTTTCAACGGAGAACCGCGCGGACGCGATCCGCACAGCCATTGAATTGGCGATCATCCGGTTCGAGACGCGGATCATCCCCGGCACGTTGGAAGTGACGATGCGCGAAACCAAAGAACGTAAGCGGGCCGTGGTTGATTTCGATATTCGCGCGGATATGTGGGCGCAGCCGTTACCGATGGAGCTATACCTGCGGTCGCAAGTCGATCTGGTAACTGGTGAATTGTCGCTGGACAGTAGGGTGTAACGGCGCATGGATACACGACTGCTAAAGCACTACGAAGCCGAACTTGCCTATCTGCGCGAGATGGGCGCAGAGTTTGCCGGGTCTTTCCCAAAGATCGCGTCACGCCTTGGTATGGACGGGGTAGAGGTTCTTGACCCCTATGTGGAACGCCTACTGGAAGGCAGTGCATTTTTATCGGCCCGCGTTCAACTGGAACTGGAAATGCAGTATCCGGCGTTCACCACCCATTTATTGGAAATCATTTATCCGCATTATCTGGGGCAGACCCCATCAACGATGATCGCGCAGTTGCATCCAGATATGGACAACGCGTCGCTTGCCGACGGCTTTGTACTGCCGCGCCATACGATGCTGCGGTCACGGCTTGTGGAAGGTGCACAAAAGGGGTGCGTTTACCGCACGGCGGCTGACCTAACGCTGTGGCCAATCGAAATTGCAGAGGCTGAATACATCGATGGTCGCGGAGAATTAGTCGCTGCCGGTGTAGCCGGCGAAACTGACGCTCGCGCTGCCGTGCGTCTGCGATTGCGGCGTCACGGCGGCGCGCCTATCGGGGAATTACCGCTGGATCGTTTAAGCCTGTTTTTGGGCGGCAAGGGTGTTCGTGGTTGGCAATTGCACCAACTCCTTTGCACTGAAGCGACGGGTGTCGTGGCACGTAGTGTTGATCGCCGGGCTGATTGGACCGTGCGCCTGAACGGTGGAATTGTACCGCGCGGATACGAACGGGACGAAGCGCTGTTGGAAACTCCGAAGCAAAGTTTTGACGGCTATCGGTTGTTGCAAGAATATTTTGCAATGCCTGAACGCTTTCACTTTGTTGATGTGACCGGGTTATCCGCAGGTTTGGCGCGGGCTACGGACGACGCGATGGATATCTACATCCTGCTACGCGACGGCCTGCCCGACATCGCCGCAGGTATCACCGCAGAGGCGTTTTCGCTGAACTGCGTGCCTGCTATTAACCTGTTCGAAAAGCGCAGTGACCGGGTCCACATCACATCGCGCGAAGTAGCGCATCATGTTGTGGCTGATCGCACCAGCCCGCTCGACTTCGAGGTCTTTTCGATACTGTCGGTGACAGGGATAAACGGCGAAGGTCAGGACGATATCGATTTTCGCCCGTTCTATTCTGCCGACGACTTTTCGCCCGCAGGTGACGCTCATGCGTCGTATTACACGGTGACGCGCAAGATGCGGCAGCGAACTGAAAAAGAACGGTTAAAGGGCGCGCGGACAAGTTATCTGGGGTCCGAAACCTATCTGACGTTGGTCGACAGAAACGAAGCGCCCTATCCCGCAGACATGAACCAGCTTTCAGTACGGGCCTTGGTCACAAACCGCGATTTGCCGATGATGCTGCCGACCGGGGAAACAGACTTGTTTCACTTGCCTGATGGCGGACCGGTGAAGTCAATCACGACCCCAGTCAGTCAAACACGACCGCGTCCGACACTGGCGCAGGGCGATGCGGCGTGGCGCCTGATCAGTCACCTTAGCCTGAATTATCTTTCCATCGCCGACAGTGACAAAGGCGAAGGCGCGCAGGCCCTGCGCGAGTTGGTAGGATTGTACGCGCCCAAGGGCGACCGCGGAATTATGCTGCAGATAGAGGGGATCGTGTCGGTGTCCAGCCGCCCGATCGTCCGGCGGATCAGCGACGGCGTGCTTTCTACAGCCGTGCGCGGTTTGGAAATCACTCTCGTTTTTGACGAGAGCTTTTTCGAAGGAACAAGCGTTTACCTATTGGGCACCGTGTTGGAAAGGTTCTTTCGCAAATACGTCACCATCAACAGTTTTACCGAAACGGTTCTGAGAACCCAACAGAACGGAGAGATCGCGCGATGGCGACCGGAGACGGGCCTCGGGCGGATCATTTGACGCATTTTGAGCGCCTGATTGAGTCCCCCGAGAGTCACCACATCTTTCTGGCCCTGCGCATTATTGAAGCGCAGTTTGGCGACGCACCCCGCATGGGTGAATCGCGGCGTCCGCGTGAAGACGCGGTGCGTTTGGGACAAGAACCCCGTATGGCGTTTCCACCGACAACGATCAGCGCGTTCAAAGTACCGGGCACTGCGCCCGGCAAGCTGACCAACCGGTTTTTTGGCTTTTTCGGCCCGCATGGACCTCTGCCGCTGCATTTGACGGAATACGCCCGCGAACGGCAGGTCAACAACCGCGACCCATCGTTCGTCGCATTCGCGGATATGCTAACGCACCGACTGATGTCTTTGATGTATCGCGCTTGGACCACAGGCAACCCGGCGGTGGATTTCGACCGCGGTGCGGACACAGAATTCACCC
The DNA here is from genome assembly GCA_024635625.1 of Loktanella sp. GTDB lineage: Bacteria > Pseudomonadota > Alphaproteobacteria > Rhodobacterales > Rhodobacteraceae > Loktanella. The sequence continues at coordinate 19,975 of JAGXIQ010000045.1, forward strand.
GCCATGTTGCGGCTTTAGCCGGCTTTCATGGCACTGCACTGCGCCAACGCGACGCAATGCCGGACATGGCCAAAAGGCATTTTGCAGGATTGATGGGGTCGGCAGTCAAGAACGCAGAAGGCCTTGTGGCCATCCTGTCCAGTTTTTTACATGCCCCGGTCCGGATGCAGGAATTCATCGGATCTTGGCTGGAATTGGAACCAGATGATCAGTGGCAGTTGGGCAAAGGCGGCGGGTTGGGGCAAACCACGAGTATTGGCGCCCGCGTTTGGAGCAGAAATACAAAGTTTCGCCTGATCATCGGGCCGGTGCCGCTATCCGATTACCAACGCTTGCTGCCGGGGCAGCCGTCAATGGACAAGCTGGCGGCGATTGTGCGCAACTATGTAGGCGATGCGCTCGATTACGACGTAAATGTTGTCCTGAAAGCAGCAGACGTACCGCCTTCGGTTCTGGGGCAGGGCACGCAACTGGGTCATACCAGTTGGTTAGGGCCACGCCAGCGCCTGTCCGATGCGGACGATCTTTATCTTGAACCACAACATCTTGACGAACGGGCTGCTTGACGTGGTCGCGACTTATGCAACTAAAGGAATACACCCATGACAGAGATCAGTCGCGTCGCCCTTTTTGGCAAGCTTAATGCGGTCGGCTACAAGGCCGTCGAGGGGGCCACGGTATTCTGCAAAATGCGGGGCAACCCCTATGTGGAAATCGTACATTGGCTGGCGCAGATTGTGCAACTGCCGGATAGCGATTTCAAACGTATCATGGATCACTACAAGGTCGATCCGGCACGACTTGCAGCGGATATGACGACGGCCCTTGACGCCCTGCCACGCGGCGCAAGCACAATTTCCGATTTGTCGCAGCACCTTGAGGACGCAATGGAGCGGGCTTGGGTCTATGGCTCGTTGTTGTACTCATCAAGCCAAGTGCGTACCGGGCATCTGGTGCTGGGGATGATGAAGACCAAGAATTTGCGCAACATCTTCCTTGGGATCTCTCGCGAGTTTGCAAGGATTTTGCCTGACGATCTGGCGGATAATTTTGATACGATTACGGACGGTTCGCCCGAACAGCGGCTGGTGCCGCAGGATGGGTCCACGACCGGCGGCGGCGGTGTTCCGGGCGAGGCGTCTGGCGCGATGTCGCCTGCTTCGATGGGAAAAGAAGAGGCCCTGAAGCAGTTTTGCACTGACATGACCCAGCAGGCAAAGGACGGCAAAATCGACCCTATTGTTGGTCGTGACGAAGAAATCCGTCAGATTGTCGACGTTCTGATGCGGCGGCGGCAAAACAACCCGATCCTCACTGGCGAAGCAGGCGTTGGCAAAACGGCCGTCGTCGAAGGTTTCGCCTTGCGGATTGCACGCGGAGACGTTCCGCCTGCGTTGCAGGGCGCGCGTCTATTGGCGCTGGATGTGGGTCTGTTGCAGGCCGGAGCGTCAATGAAAGGTGAGTTTGAGAACCGACTAAAATCGGTGATCGAAGAGGTACAGGCATCGACCACGCCGATCATCATGTTCATCGACGAAACGCATACGCTGGTCGGTGCCGGCGGTGCAGCTGGCACCGGCGACGCGGCGAACTTGCTAAAGCCGGCATTAGCGCGGGGCACTTTGCGGACCATCGGTGCAACAACTTGGGCAGAATACAAAAAGCATATTGAAAAGGATCCGGCACTAACCCGGCGTTTTCAGGTTGTTGCGGTCGAAGAACCCGGTATCGCCAAGGCCATCATGATGATGCGCGGCATCGCGTCGATGCTGGAAAAGCACCACAAAGTGCAGATTTTGGACGAGGCGATTGCAGCCGCGGTCGAACTATCGGCCCGATACATCCCGGCACGGCAGTTGCCGGACAAGTCAGTCAGCGTGCTTGACACGACCTGTGCCCGCGTGGCGATCAGTCAACACGCCGTGCCTGCAGAGGTGGACGATGCCCGTAAGCGAATTGACTCGCTAACTACGGAATTGGAAATTATTGGCCGCGACGAGACGGCCGGCTTTGACGTGACCGACCGCCGCGCCGGTGTGCAACTGATGATGGATGCCGAGGAACAGCGGCTAGCTGATCTAAACGTCCGCTGGGAGGCCGAAAAGGCCGTAGTAAAGGACATTCTGGACCTGCGGGCCAAGCTGCGCGACAGTGGTGCCCCGGTGGATGGGGCCGATGCAGAGGCGATGGCAGAATCCAGCGACGCAGAGCGCGCCGATTTGATGACCCAGTTGCGGGCCAAAAATGCAGAATTGCATGCGTTGCAGGGCGAAGCTGCCTTGATCTTGCCAATCGTCGATCAGCAAGCCGTGGCAAGCGTCATCGGTGACTGGACCGGCATCCCGGTGGGCAAGATGGTCAAGGACGAGCTGGAAACAGTGCTAAACCTTGAAACCCACTTGGCCAAGCGTGTGATTGGCCAGGACCACGCGATGAAAATGATCGCAAAACGCATTCAGACCAGCCGCGCGGGCCTTGATAACCCGAACAAACCTATCGGTGTGTTCCTGCTTGCCGGTACGTCTGGCGTCGGCAAAACCGAAACCGCGCTAGCACTGGCGGAGGTGCTTTATGGTGGCGAACAGAACGTTATCACAATCAACATGAGCGAGTATCAAGAAGCCCATACGGTTAGCTCGCTGAAAGGCGCGCCTCCTGGTTATGTTGGATATGGCGAGGGCGGCGTACTAACCGAAGCGGTGCGGCGTAAGCCCTATTCGGTCGTGCTGCTGGACGAGGTTGAAAAGGCCCACCCGGACGTACACGAAGTCTTCTTTCAAGTGTTTGATAAGGGCGTCATGGAGGACGGCGAGGGTCGCGTGATCGACTTTAAAAACACTTTGATCCTGCTGACATCGAACGCGGGTTCCGACTTAATCATGGACCTATGCAGCGATCCCGACCTGATGCCGGAAATAGAGGGCATCACCAAGGCGATGCGTGACCCATTGTTGAAAGTGTTCCCGGCAGCCCTGCTGGGGCGGATGGTGACGATACCATATTATCCTCTGACGCCAGATATGATCGGCAAGATCACCGAACTCCAGCTGAACCGCATTCAGAAGCGCGTCACCGAAAACCACAAGGTGCCATTTGCTTATACACCTGCCGTGGTCCAAGAGATCGTGAACCGCTGTCAGGAACTAGAATCTGGTGGTCGGATGATCGACGCAATTGTGACCAATACGATGCTGCCCGACATCTCGGCCGAGTTTTTGAACCGCATGATGCAGGGCAAATCGGTTAACCGGGTCGCGATTGACGTCAAAGATAACGATTTCACGTATAGTTTCGACTAAGCCCATTGCACCCGGCGCCTAACGGAAAGAGAAAACCATGGCCACGCTGTTCAATTCAGCCTTCACGTTCAAAGGCCAGAAGAACCCGCAGGACATCAAGCTGATGGCGACTGCTATTGAAGGCGGTATCAGCGCCTTGCCGGTCGCTTTTGTCGAGTTTTTGGCGAAGGACAAGGCCCTTGATCTAGGACAGGTCGTCGGCACCCAAGCCGGAGTAGCGATCACAGGCGAAAAGGGCGGGACGCAAAGGTTCTGGGGCACCTGCATCAGTGCAGAGGCAAAGGGCATCGTGGACGGTCGGGGACGCTATGTGATGGAACTGCGGCCTTGGCTGTGGTTCCTGACCCGCGCGCGCAATAACCGCATCTTTCAGCAGATGAAAACAACGGCAATCATCCAGGAAATTCTGGGCGACTACGGATTTAGCGGCGACCTGATAATCAAACATTCCAACACCGACGCGGTGCGGGACTATTGCACCCAATACCGCGAAACCGACTACGATTTCATCGTAAGACTGCTCGAAGACGAAGGGTTTTATTACTACTTTGATCATCAGGACGGCGGGGTGAGAATGATCATCGCCGATCAGGTTAACACTCATGCTGCTGCCACCAGCAACGACAAAGTGCCCTTCCGCGAACTACAAGGCGGTGGGCGGATTGAACATATCGGACAATGGGATGCCGTGGAACGGGCGGTTACCGGCAAAGTGACGCTGCGCGATTATGATTTTGAAAAGCCCTCGTCCGACTTAACCGCAAGCGCCTCTGTCACCAGCGGTTCGCATGCGCACAAGGCTTATGAAAACTACCAATATCCCGGCGGCTATGTCGTCGTTGGCAAAGGCGAAAGTAGGGCAGCGTCCCTCATCGAAGCGGAAGCCGCGGCGCATCAGACATGGCGCGCCAAGGGCAATATTATGCATCTGTCGCCCGGCAAGTTATTCGAACTTACCGACCATCCGCGCCATAAGACGACCGCCGACAGCGTGTTCATGGTAACGAAGGTCACTCAATTCTATCGGTCAGATGTCGATACCGACACGTTGGGCGAGACCGTGTTGCAAACCTTATACGCGCCCGCGATGACGGATCAGGAAAATGTGACGATGACCTGCGAGGCGGTACTGAAATCCAAGCCGTTCCGCATGCCTGCTCTGATGCCGCGTCCGGACATTTCCGGGGTGCAGACCGCAAAGGTTGCCGGGGCCGCTGGTGACGAAATCACGGTCGATAAATACGGGCGCATCCGGGTGCAGTTTCATTGGGACAGATCTGGAAAAACCGATGACAAGTCATCGTGCTGGGTCCGTACTATGATGCCGTGGACAGGCAAAAATTGGGGTATGGTCTCATGGCCGCGCGTTGGCCAAGAGGTTGTTATCCAATTCGAAGAAGGCAATCCAGACCGTCCATTGTGCGTGGGAATGCTGTACAATGCAGATACGATGCCGCCATACGACCTGCCTGCCAATGCGACCCGCAGTGGTATGAAGACCAACTCCTCGAAGGGTGGCGGCGGATACAACGAGCTGATGTTCGAGGATAAAATGGGCGAAGAGCTGATACGTGTCGGCGCCGAGAAAGATTACCTTCAGACCGTCCAGAACGCGGCCCATGTGCGGGTTGGGTATCCGCACGAAAAGGACGCCAAAACTGCGCAAGCCGCAGATGTGCGCAGCATGAAGCTGGAGGTTGAAAACCATCTGGACGAGATCGTCGAGAAGGGCGACCATACATTCGAGGTGAAGGCCGGCAGCCAAGACATCAAAATCAAGACCGACAAGACCGAAGAGATCGAGGGCGAGTCAAAGCTGACTGTGACTGGCGATGTAACTGAGGTCATCAAATCAGGTAATTATAAGCAGACCGTAAAGTCGGGCAATGTTACCCGCGAGGTCAGCATGGGCAAAGAAGCCGTTACGGTGAAGATGGGCAACTATTCCGTCGACGCCAAGGCTGGCAAGATCGACCTGACGGCGATGCAGTCTATTACGCTGAAGGTCGGGCCAAGCTCGATCAAAATCGATCCTTCAGGAATCACGATCAAGGGCCCAATGGTTACGATCAAAGGCGACGCCATGGTCGAGGTCAAGAGTGCGGTGACTCAGGTCAACGGGAGTGCGACGCTGATCCTGAAGGGCGGCGTCACGATGATTAACTAACTATGGGGGCAGGTATGACCAATCGGTTTGACGATCTGAAAAAAGTGCCCGCGCAACCTGCGGTGCGACTGCTGGCAATGGAAAGCGCCAAGCTGACCACAAAGCTGACAACACCGGCTAACGCAAGTGTGTCTGAGGTCATGACCGCCTTGGCGGCCGAAGGGGCTATTGTGGATATGCTACGGCTGATGTCGGTGGCGTTGCCGCCCCGGGAACGGACCTGGTGGGCCTGTCTGGCTGCACGTGATCTGATCGGAGCTGTGGACAAACTGCCGCTGCCACTGGAACTGGCAGAGGCTTGGGTCCGCAAGCCGACTGACGCCACTCGTACGGCGGCACGCAACGCCGTTGATCTAGCGGATGTGGACGATGATACGGTGTTGTGCGCGACGGCGGTGGTGTTTTGCGACGACAAGTTGGGTCCGGGCGATCTGGCGCAATATCCGGGCCCGCCGGGCGCCGGGGCCGCAGCTGTATTCGCGATGAACGTGAAGGCCCTGGCCTGTGGCGTAGGATTTGGGGAAACCGCAAACGTCCTCATCGATCGTGCATTGGATATCGCACGTGGCGGCAATGGCCAATTGCCGTTGCCCAAACAACTCGAGGAGGAACCAGCAGCATGATGCCCTGTGCCCGAATTGCAGACATGCATGTCTGCCCAATGCTAACTCCGGCCGTGCCGCAAATCCCGCATGTCGGAGGGCCGATTTTACCGCCGGGCATGCCAACCGTTTTAGTTGGATCACTGCCTGCGGCGCCAATGGGTAATACGGCGCTGTGTGTCGGACCGCCCGACGTGCTGGCCAAAGGATCAGCGACGGTATTGATCGGAAATCGTCCGTGCGTGCGCATTGTGATGGATACGACGGCGCACGGCGGTATGGTGACAGGACCCGGCTGTCCGACGGTCATTGTAGGTGGGTAAGACGTCGAAATGAGTGTGACTCTGCATTTCCAGTCGACTGGCATGATGCCAACCAACGGCAAACCGTTTCGCATGGTTGGCGGGGCGATGACGCTTGGCCGGTCGGATCAAAACGATATGGTGCTGCCTGACCCAGACAAGACTATCTCTGGTCGCCACTGCGCGATCGAAGATCACGGCGGCAATATCGTAATTATTGATTTTAGCACCAACGGGACCTTTCTGAATTATGGCAAAACTCCCTTAGGCAAGACGCCAACCCCGCTAAACGACGGCGATATTCTTTCGATTGGCCGTTACGAACTGATGATTGAAATTGTAACGTCGCAGACCGGGTCAGCGCTGGCCGACCCTTTCGATGACTTTGCGCCGGCCGTACCAGTGAACCCAACGGCCACAGCAAAAGCTGCGGACATGGACAGTTTCATGGACCCGCTGGGCGACGACGACGATTTTTTAGACGACCTGTTAGGTGGGCCGATTGCCGGGCCTTCGGGCGTTCACCGCGATGTGCTGGGCGACGACGGGTTATTGCCGCCATTGGGGGACGACGAGGATGACTTTCTAAAGCCAGCGTCGGAACCTGATCGGCCTGCGCAATCGTCCCATTCATCGTCCATGTCCGACATGATGCCCACACCAGCCCCCGCGGCCAGCACGATTCCTGACGATTGGGATTTGGACTTACCGTCATCAGCCGCAGACCCGTTTGCTTTGCCAGAGGAAACCGCGCCACCGCCCCCGCCCGCATCGGTGATGCCATATGAACCGATAGCGCCGCCCGCGACGGCACCTGCCCAAACGCAAAGCACGCCTTCTTCTGGCGGACCCGATCATGCAGCGCGTACCTTTTTGGCCGCGCTAGGGGCGGACGATCTGGATATACCGGACGCAGAGTTGGCAGAGACGATGGCACGTCTGGGCGGTGTGCTGAACACGATGATTGGCGGTGTGCGTGAAATTCTGATGACGCGGCAGTCGATTAAATCTGAGTTCCGGATGCACCAGACGGTTATTTCTGCAGGAGCGAACAACCCGCTGAAATTTTCGGTCAGTGTAGATCAGGCGATCAACGCGATGGTACGTCCGGCAGTCAAAGGCTATCTGCCCGCCGCCGCCGCCGCATCAGAGGCACTGGACGATATCAAAGCCCACGAAGTCGCGATGATGACCGGTATGGAGGCTGCTTTGAAAGGTGTCCTTGCGCGACTGGACCCAAAGCGGCTGACCGAACGAATTGCAGCGGATAGCAGTCTGCGATCCGTGCTCACCAACAAAAAGGCACGCTATTGGGACGTGTTCGAGTCTAAGTACTCCGAGATCTCGGATCAGGCCGAAAACGACTTTCACGACCTCTTTAGCAAAGAATTCGCCCGCGCCTACCAGGGCCAGCTTGAAAGGCTCAAGACAAAATGATCGAAAGACTAAGGAGCGTTTATGTCTTGGGATAGCAAGGTTCTGTGGACAGAGGGACTGTTTCTGCAGCCTCACCACTTTCAACAGGCCGACCGCTATACCGAAGCGCTGGTTGCGGGGCTTGCCCGCCGTATTGCACCTTATGCTTGGGGTGTGTCGGCGCTTGAAATCGATATGGACGTGCTCAAGGTTGGGCAGTTCGCCATCAAATCATGCGCCGGGCTGACACAGGACGGAACCGTGTTTCGTGTCCCTTGTGCCGAGGATCACCCCCCCGCGTTAGAGGTGCCATCGGACACCAAGGATTGCGTCGTTTACCTAAGCTTGCCGCAGCGCAGACAGGGTGCCGCAGAGGCGGATCGCACCGGGGCTGAATTGTCAAATACCCGGTTCCGCATGGCAGAATTGGAAGTGACCGATACCGCAGGGTCCGGCCGCAAAGCAACGATGCTGACTGTTGGCAAACTGCGGCTGCAATTCGCGCTGGACGTCGACGATCTAGCTGATCGCCTTGTCATCCCGATTGCTCGCATCGTTGAAGTACGGTCGGATCAAGAAGTCATTCTTGATGGATCGTTCATTCCGTCGTGCCTTGATATCCGGGCCGCCGCGCAGCTTGGCGGTTTCCTGCAAGAGCTGGAAGGCCTGCTGGCACACCGCATGACCGCCTTATCGGGCCGCATCGCGCAAAGCGGGTCGACCAAAGGTGCAGCAGAAATTCAGGATTTCCTGCTACTGCAGTGCATCAACAGACTACTACCTGTCATCAGGCATACAATATCCATCGAAAATGTGCATCCTGTGCAGTTCTACCGCGACTGCGTGGCGCTGGCAGGGGAATTATCGACCTTTATGGCGCCCCAAAAGCATCCGCCGGAATTTCCACCTTATCAGCACCACGATCTTACACTGACCTTTGCAACTGTTATCCGTCTGCTGCGCCAATATCTGTCATCAGTCCTGGAACAAACCGCTGTGTCGATCCCGCTGGAGCCGCGTAAATATGGCATTTCAGTCGGTGTGATTGCGGATCGCAAGTTGATCAGCAATGCCGGTTTCGTACTCGCCGTCAGTGCTGATGTCCCAAGCGAAAACTTGCGCCGTCATTTTGCTGGCCAAGCCAAAATAGGTTCGGTCGAAGAAATTCGGCAATTGGTGAACTCAGCTCTGCCAGGGATTCCGATGCGGCCACTGCCAGTGGCTCCGCGGCAGATCCCCTACAGCGCAAACGTGGTATACTTTGAGTTGGACAGCGATACGCCGATCTGGGGCAAGATGACGACCTCTGGTGGGATCGCTGTGCATGTTTCAGGTGAGTATCCAGGTTTGACGATGGAGCTTTGGGCAATTCGGCACGGGTAGGATGATAGTAAGATGACGATGTCAGACGACGACCCGTTTGCGGAACCAGACGACACCGAACGCACTGTGATCCGCCCCAACCCAGGTGGTCGTCGACCCGCAGCGGTTGCACCTGCGGCACCGCAGGTCGCCGCCCCACGTGCAGAGGCACCACAAAGGGCTGCCGATACGACGGATGCACCGTCCCTAACGGGCATGAACCCGTTGAACGCTGCTGCCTCGACCCTTTTTGCGCTCGTCGGACGCATCCGCAATCGCGCACAGCACCCTGACCCGGATGCTCTGAGACGGTCAGTTGTCGCCGAAGTCCGAGCGTTCGAAGCGCGGGCACTGCATGACAAGATTGACCCTGCCGCTATCAAGGTTGCTCGCTATGCGATTTGCGCGACGCTGGACGATGTCGTGCTAAACACACCGTGGGGCGGATCGTCACAATGGGCGCAGCAGTCAATGGTGGCGACATTTCACCGCGAGACTGTCGGCGGCGATCGGTTCTATGACCTTCTGTCGCGGCTGGAAAAGGATCCAGGCCGCAATATAGATATGCTTGAATTCCTCTACATGTGCCTGTCGTTGGGGTTCGAAGGGCGGCTGCGCGTCGAACAGGGCGGGGCGGACAAACATGCCGAAATCCGGCGGGGATTGGCCCGGATCATCCGTACTCAACGCGGCGATATGGACCGGGCATTATCGCCGCATTGGATGGGTCTAGACCTGCCGCACCGCATCTTATCAGCATGGAAGCCGTTTTGGATTTCTGTTGGCGCGATCGCTTTAATCTTGGTCGGTGTCTTTACGACGCTGTCCTATTTACTGAACACCCAGACTCAGAATGTCATCGGTCAGCTGTCGGTATTGGACCCCGGCGGCATCGCGACGCTGGAAAGACGCGCACCACCGGTGCAAGTGCCTGTGACCGCTGCGGCCGATGATGACGCGGTGCTGCGCGTAACTGAATTTTTGAAACCTGAAATCGACGAAGGTCTGGTGAAAATTCTGCATGACGCCAATACGATCACCGTCCGAATTGCCGGAAATGGGATGTTCCGTTCTGCATCCGACGCGCTGGTTCCAGATTTTGAAAAACCATTGGCGCGGGTCGCCGAGGCGCTAAGAGACAGCAAAGGGCCGATAATCATCGCCGGACATTCTGACGCCTCGCCGATAAAGAGTGCGCGATTCAAATCAAATATGGAACTGTCTCTGGCCCGTGCAGAAACCGTGCGTAAGACAATCACAGGACTGTTCGCAGACCCCGCACGTTTGCAGGCCGAAGGGCGATCAGACCGCGAACCGATCGACAGCAATGACACGAGCGAAGGCCGCGCTGCCAACCGGCGCATTGAAATTGTCTTGATCAAGGAGCTGCAGAAATGAGTGTGCTGCGGTTTATAAGCTCTGGTATCGGGATCACACTGATCCTTGGCGTGATCCTGTCACTTTGTCTTTGGTTCGTCGGTGGTTACCTTGGGTTTGGTGATAGCCACCCCTTTGATAGCGTGATGGGCCGTTTAATAGGTCTGGCAATCCTGTGGATCGCCGTATTGCTGGTAATACTAATTCTCGTCATGCGGGCGTCCAAGAAGGACGAAGCCCTGACAAACGATATGGTGACAATGGCCGACACGGTCGCCATCGAGGACGAAGTCGTGACCGCCGAACTCGGCGAAATGCGCGACAAGCTAAAGACCGCCTTGACTGGATTACGCAAGTCAAAGACTGGCCGGCGACACCTGTATCAGGTGCCTTGGTATATTATCATCGGCCCGCCCGGTGCGGGCAAGACAACTGCAATCGTAAATTCCGGCCTAAAATTTCCACTGTCTGACGAAGGCGAAATCGCGGCAATTGGCGGCGTTGGCGGCACTCGGAATTGCGACTGGTGGTTCACCGACAATGCTGTGCTCGTCGACACAGCCGGCCGCTACACCACGCAGGACAGCGACGCAGAGGCCGATAATGCCGCGTGGCTTGGGTTTTTATCTTTGCTGAAAAAGCATCGCAAACGGCAGCCTATCAACGGCGCTATCATTGCGATCAGCCTGTCTGATCTATCGATGCAGGACGAAACAACGCAAAAGGCCCACGCTCAGGCCGTGCGTCGCCGCTTGCATGAATTGCGCGAAAAGCTGGGCGTGCATTTTCCAGTCTACATCCTTTTCACCAAGGCCGATTTGATTGCCGGATTCAGCGAATATTTTGATGGTCTAGGCAAGGAAGAACGTGAACAGGTCTGGGGTTTCACCCTCCCATTAGCCAAGAAGGGTAGCAAAGCCCCGACGGTCGCCGCTTTCGACGCAGAATTTGATCTATTGCTCGGGCAATTAAATGCCCAATCGCTAGAGCGGATCCAGAACGAAACTGACCCGCAGCGGCGCAGTATGATCGCAAGCTTCCCGTCGCAAGTTGCGTCGGTGCAAAATGTCGCGCGAGATTTTTTGACTGCTCTGTTTCAGGACAACAAGTACGAACATCGCCAGATGCTTCGCGGCGTGTATTTCACATCCGGCACGCAAGAAGGCACGCCGATTGACCGTCTGATGATGGGGATGTCGCGCACCTTTGGCATCGGGCGTCAGGCAATTGGGTCTGGCCGCGGCACCGGCCGGTCGTTCTTTCTGACACAACTTTTTGACAACGTTATCTTCAAAGAGGCAGGGCTGGTGTCCGCTGACGACAAGGTCGAACGGCGTTATCGCATGACCAAAGCGCTATCATATGCCTCGGTCGTTATTGTCGCGCTTGGCATGGGTGAGCTTTGGGTGCGCAGCTATTTGGGCAATCTAAAGATGTTAGATACCACGCAAGCTAGTGTCGTTGCCTACCGCGAACAGGCGACACTAATCCCGCCCAGCCCGGTGGGCGATACGGACCTGATCTCTATCCTGCCAGCGTTGAACACGCTACGTGATTTGCCCAATAACCCAAGTGTACAGCCGGCTATAAGACCCGCCGCGCTTGGTTTTGGCCTATTTCAGGGCCGCGTGATCGGTAACGAGGAAAAGCTGACTTATCGGTCGGCCTTGAATACGCACTTTCTGCCCCGTCTGTTGCTGCGGCTGGAAAATCAGATGCAAGCTAGCATCAACAATCCTGATCTTCTGTACGAAACACTGAAGGTGTATCTGACGTTGGGCGGGGTCGGGCCACTAAACCCGGATTTGGTGACAAAATGGATGCAAGCAGACTGGCAGGCGGCCTTTCCCGATGCAAGCCGCGACCAGTTCCGCACCGACCTGACCCAGCATCTGGACGTACTGATGGCCGCACCGATGCAACCGATTGCGCTGAACAACGATTTGGTTGCAGCCGTGCAAAAAGTACTGACACAGATGCCACAGGCGCAGCGTGTTTATAACGCGATCATCAGCTCTCCTGTCGCTACGGAACTGCCAGACTTCCGACTGACAGATGTAGGTGGACCGTCCATCGGCAAAGCATTTAGCCGATCGTCGGGCAAGCAGTTGAACGATGGCATCGCAGGCATCTACACAAAGGCCGGTTTCAATCAGATTTTTCTAGAGGAAGCACTGACCGTGGCCGCCCGTATCCAAAGCGAAAGCTGGGTATTGGGCGATTCCGGTCAAGAAGAACAAACTGAATCCGCGCTTATCAATATGAGCCGTGACGTTTTGGGGCTGTATTACGACGATTATATCCTGAATTACGATCAACTGTTGGCCGATATCGACGTCATTCCGATGATCGATCTACCAAACGCAGTCGAAGTCACGAACGTGTTGTCGGGGACGACGTCCCCCATTGTGAATGTGCTGGACGCCGTTTCCGCCGAGACCATTTTGTCGGATGTGTCTGGGGCAGAAGGCACAGTGGACGCGACCGCAGCGCCCTTGGGCAATGCCTTAGCGCGGCGCACACTCTCGCCTAAAAGCCGCATCTTCTTAGAGGCGATGTTGAAAGCGCAGTCAGCACAGACGGGCAAACCAGCGCCCGCACCCGGCGCACCGATAGAGGAACATTTTGCATGGCTGCACAGTTTGACGGCGGAACCGGACGGTCAGCCGTCGCAACTGTCCGGAATGATCAACATTTTAAAAGATGTCTATCAGGAGCTTAGCAACCTTAACTTTGCCGGTGGCGTTGGCAATCCACAGGATAGCAGCACCGCCCTGCCGCAGTTTCAGGCCGCCGCTGGCCGGATCGACGACGGGCCTATGAAACGCTGGGCCTCGCAGATCACAGTGGGGTCGAAGGGAATAGCGACAGAAGGGACGCGGGCAGGGATCAACGAAAGTTGGCAACAAACTGTGCTGCCACTTTGTCAGCGTGTCACGACGAACACCTACCCGTTTGAAAAGCGCGCTAATGCTGACTCCGGTTTGGCGGAATTTACCGAATTATTCCGACCCGGTGGACAGATGGACGCCTTCTTTAAGGCCAATCTTGAAAAACTGGTGGATGTCTCAAAAAGCCCTTGGACATTTAAGCCGGGCGCGGGCACCGATCTTGGCGTCTCGCCTGCTGTGCTGAATCAGTTCGAAAATGCGGCTTTGATCCGTGCGGCATTCTTTGCCGGATCACCAACGCTTACCCTTTCGTTTCAACTGACGGCAGAAGCGCTTGATCCAAGGGCCGAAGGCATTGTGCTAGATATCGACGGCCAGACGGTCGGGTTTGTCCATACCCAAGGCGCGCCCGGCACCGTGGCGATGCAATGGCCAGGGCCGGTAGGGGCAGCAAGAGTCAAGTTTCTGCCGCAGCAATCCAGTTCCGAAAGCGAGATAGTCCGGAACGGCCCGTGGTCACTATTTCGGATGCTTGACGTGGCAGAGGTGCGCAATACGAGCGCACCTGACAAAAAGCGCGTGATCTTTAATCTTGGTGGCCGGATCGCGATTTTCCAGATGCAATCGGGTGGGGCGATCAACGCTTTTAACCTTAAGGCGATCAGCGATTTCAGCTGCCCGACGTCGTTTTGACCGTGGCCGGGTTTGCGGCTTACGGCAAGATTCCGGTCTTGGGGGACTTTCTGCGTGTCGACGCCGCACCCTCCTTCGTAGGGCCATGGGATGCTTGGGTGCAGGATGCTTTGGTCGCTGGTAAACGGGCTTCTGGCGATCGCTGGCAAGAGTGTTATTTCTTAGCCCCTATTTGGCGGTTTACCTTAGCGCCGGGGCTTGCTGGGCCAAACGGCATTTTAGGAGTGATGATGCCATCAGTCGACCGAGTGGGCCGCCAATTTCCGCTGACGCTGTTCACTATGATCGGCCCTGACCCCGTAGCCGCACATGCAGCCAACGCGTCGACCTTCGCCAAATTAGAGGATATCGCCTTAGATGCGCTGTCTGATGGTACCAGCCGCGAGGCGCTATCCCAAGCCTTGGGGCAGGTGACCATCCCACCCCACGATGGCACCCGTCAACATGTGGGATACAGTCAATGGTCGGCGCTGACACCTAACGGCACGCGGTCTGTCCGATTCACGGGGCTTCCATCCCCCGATGACTGCGTTGGATTTTTTGATCTTTCAGCGGCCGTCTGGCCTGACATCCGAACACAGGATCTGACGGCATGACCCGATTGCGCCATACAGCGACCACCCACGTGGGTAAGGTCCGCAAAGTTAATGAAGACAGCATTCTGTCTTTACCCGACCAGAAGGTTTGGGTCGTCTCTGATGGGATGGGCGGTCATGAAGCGGGTGATTTCGCATCGCAAACCGTGGTGGACAGCGTCGCCACGATGCCGCTGCGCGAAGGCCCGGCAGAACAGATGCAGGCCCTACGTCAATCTATCCTTACGGCCCATGAAACGATTCTAGCAGAGATCACCGCGCGGGGCGGCGGTACCATTGGCGCGACTGTCGTCGCTTTGATGATCTCAGACGCTCATTTCGTGTGCTTTTGGGCTGGGGACAGTCGCTTGTACCGTCTGCGGGACGGCGCGATTGAAATGCTGACGACAGATCATTCGATTGTTGCCGGGCTTGTACTGGACGGTCAGCTGACATGGGATGAGGCCGAGAAGCACCCCCAATCCAACGCCATTACGCGTGCGGTTGGCGTGGGCGATGTACTTGAACTCGATAAGGTTCGTGGCGCGCTGGAACGGGGCGACAGGTTTCTGTTGTGTTCCGACGGGCTGACAAAATATGCGGGATTTGAAACCTTACGGGTCGCTATGCAGGATACCCCGATCGAGTTGGTGACTGACAAACTGATGACCATCGCGCTTGATGGCGGCGGCGGCGACAACATCTCTGTCATCGTTGTAGATGTGGTTTAACGAGTATCACTTCTTGGGCTCAAGTTTGAAGTGCGACACCGACAGCCCAGAGGGCATAGGATGTTGCCATGGAAAGACACTACAAGCACCTGGATGCCGAGGAACGTGGCGTGATCCTTGCGGAGCATCGGCGGGGATCGAGCCTGCGTCAGATTGGTCGGCTGCTTGGGAGGCATCATGGCACCATCGGGCTTGAACTAAAGCGGGGAGCGGTGCCTGACGGGTATGATCCA
>JAGXIQ010000002.1 GCA_024635625.1 Loktanella sp.
ATGGCCAAAAGATCTGGCGAACCACGCCTCTGAAACCTGCGAAGACACTCCTGCGCGGCGCAATACTTTCAGACGTTCGTCTTCGCGGTAAGGCCACAGACCTACACTAATCGCATCACGCCCTTTTCTGGAACTGCCCAGCACGTCCGGCGCCGCACCAATGGCATTGTCGATGCGGATCATACGGGCATCGAAAACTCCAAGCAGGTGGGTGAGGGAGAATGCCCGCATCAACTCTCCGCCAGCCAACATCAGCAAGCCTGCAACGCGTGGACCGGCATTGGGTAACATGCAAAAGCGCGTGCATTCCCATATCAACGGGCTGCTGATCGGTCCGGTCATCAGATCGGCGAAATGATCGTTGACCATTGTGCGCCCCGACATCGGCAAAAAGCGCATCGACCCGCCATGAACCCCCGGCGTCTCCTCCCAGATAACATACAAGGGATTCATGGTGTCATACTCATCATGTTCCCACCCCCTCTCATCGACTGTAACTTCCCACTTGAGGCGGTCCCGGAACTGGCTTGCCCGGTCGTGGTGCATACTGGCTTGCAAGTCTGGATATTGGTTCAGGTCGTTTGCATAAAGATAGCGGATCATGGTGAAGGTCCCCGTCGTTGTGATGAGGTATCCTTCTGCGCATGTGGTTAATCAGATCGTCAGGCACCGTTCGCTTTACGAACCTGATGCAACGCCCGGCTCTGCTTCCCGTCCGGGCCAACCACCGGGAGCATCCTTTGCTGCGCCTCCAACCACGATCAGACCCTCGGCTAACGCCCGGGCCACCGCGTGGACAGTATTCAACGCCCCCAATTTGTGAGGCGCGCTTTCGATATAGGCCCGCAACGTGTGCTCAGAGATTGACAACATATCGGCAGCCTGTCCGCGGGAATAACCCATCGCCAAAAAGGTCAACGCATCAACCTCTCTTGGCGATAAGGGTCGCACGGCGTCAGGCGTTCGCCCTTTCTGAAGTTGCAGTGCCTTTGCGTTCAGATAATGAGATATTACGATAAGATCGCGCTGGTTTTTCATCATAAAGGCCTCCCACTCTGCGTCCGAACAGGTATGCGACAGGGTAAACAAAGCGAACTGCCCATTCGGACCGCGGATCGGAATTGAAAACCCCTGATTTCCAACGCCAAAGCTTAACGAGTCTGCCCGTAGAGCCCGGGCTGCCTTGGAGGACCAATCCAAGCGCTTCCAGTCGACCGGGTGAAACCGGTGGAAGCATCCCAAGACGACCGGATCGGCCCTTATATAGTCTTGATCCTGGTAACGTTGCGCCCACGCCGGGCTGTAAGTGCCAAACCCGTATTGATCCCCATCGACGCTTATCCAGTGATAAACGACATGGTCGATTTCCAACACTGACCGTAAATCGACGATCAGAATTTGTATCTGATCAAGCCGATCGGTAGATTCGAGGTCCTGCAAAAAGCGGTTCAACTTGTTCCGCATCACTACGCACCCGACCCGAAGGCCCCTCGGACGACGACGTTATTTCGGCCGATGCCACGATCGCGGCTTCGCGCATCCGCTCCGCCACCAGCGGCAGACCGTTTTTCGACGCGAAGGACTCCAAATCGGCCAAAACGTCGATGATCCACTTATGTCCCATGGCCACACTCCCCTGCGAATGGTTAACGATCATTTAACAATTCACGGTAGCATGGCCAAAATTAACAGAATACTCACTGGTTCAGTCCCACCAGATATGGGGAGGGTCCATCGCACCAACCAACTGTTGAAAATATGTGCGTTCGGCAGAACGCGCGTTGCAAGTTAAATCATTAAGCCGGTCACATGCACGACCAAGTTAACTTGTGGGATGGCTTTCCTAAGCGATCGCATCCCATCAAGGCAGACAAAAAAAGGCGCCTGCCCTGCGGCAGACGCCTCGTTTAAAAGTCTCACACAATCTAGTCGCGGGCTTCGACCTGAGCATCCTCAAAGGTGCGCAGTCCGGTGCGCGGACTTTGCACCAGTACTGCCATATTCCCCGGCTTGTGTTCGTTCTTGCGCATTTTTGTGTGGGCCGCTGGAATGTCATCCCAACCAAAAACTTCAGACATGCAGGGATCAATGCGACGTTCCAGCATCAACTTGTTCGCGGCCGACGCTTGCTTAAGGTTGGCAAAGTGGCTCCCTTGCACCCGCTTCTGATGCATCCACAGGTAACGCACGTCGAAGGTCAGGTTATAGCCAGTCGTCCCAGCACAGATCACGACCATACCGCCGCGTTTGACCACGAAAACCGACACCGGGAAGGTCGCCTCGCCGGGATGCTCGAACACCATGTCGACGTTGTTCCCTTTGCCCGTGATTTCCCAGATTGCCTTTCCGAACTTACGGGTTTCCGCGAACCACGCCTTGTATTCGTCAGTGTTCACTGTGGGCATCTGCCCCCAACAGTTGAAATCCTTACGGTTGATCACGCCTTTGGCCCCAAGTGACATAACGAACTCGCGTTTATCCTCGTCGCTGATGACGCCGATGGCATTCGCACCCGCCGCGTTGATCAACTGGATCGCATAAGACCCAAGACCGCCAGAAGCGCCCCAGACCAACACGTTATCGCCGGGCTTAAGAATATGTGGGCGATGGCCAAAAAGCATGCGGTAGGCAGTCGCCAGCGTCAGCGTATAGCAAGCCGACTCTTCCCACGTCAGATGCTGCGGCCGCGCCATCAACTGCTGCGACTGTACGCAGGTGAACTGGGCGAAAGAGCCGTCGGGGGTCTCGTAGCCCCAAATCCGCTGAGATTCAGAGAACATCGGATCGCCGCCGTTGCATTCCTCGTCGTCGCCATCGTCCTGATTACAGTGGATGACAACTTCGTCGCCAACCTTCCAGCGTTTGACCTTATCACCCACAGCCCAGACGATACCCGACGCATCCGAGCCGGCAATGTGGTAGTCAGCCTTGTGCACATCGAAGGGGCTGATTGGAATACCTAGACCGGCCCAAACACCGTTGTAGTTGACGCCAGCGGCCATAACCATAACCAGCACCTCGTGGCTGTCCGGCTTGGGGCAGTCAACGACTTCTACTTGAAATGCCTGCTTTGGTTCACCGTGGCGTTCGCGACGGATTGTCCACGCATACATCTGGTCCGGCACATGGCCCAGGGGGGGCATTTCGCCCACCTCGTAAAGGGGTTTCGCTCCGGTCTTGGTGCCGGGGTTCAGGTCTAGGGCCATCTCCGTCTCCATCGTCTTATCCATCAACTCGCCGCACCGCAGAATCGGCGCCTGCCAACCATTATGCAATCGCAGCGTAACGATGCAACCCCTCAGGTACATATTTTGTAATTTAATTACTCGACGGAATTTCGGCTTTCTCAAAATGATGTGCGATGCTGTTGGCATAATACGGCAGCACATCCTGCCCGCGGTCCGTTATGTTGACCGCGTCCGCTGTCACTTTGATCAGTCCCCGTTCAGCAAACCGGCTAAGCGTATCGTCCACAAGTGTCGCAGGGGATCGCTGCGGAAGCGGCATCTGCCGAGAGTGCAACGCATCCAAGCACGCGGTTGTCTCTTTCAGCAGCGTGTCGGGGGTCAGGCCCGGGTTTTGCAGCAACAAGCGTGCAATCAGAGGACTAGCAAGTACCGGCACCACCTCTCTGACGCGCGACATTAGTTCCAGCGCTACGGCCTCTGTCGGATCGCTGGCCACCTCGGGATGGTCGCGCAGAAAAAGGGATAATTCCAACGGTTGCCCAAACCCTACGGACGCCGTCCCAAACCCATCGAAACCGCCCGTTAAGCGCGACCACAAATGCGCACTGACGCCGCGCACCACCGTCATTGCAGGCGGGCGAAAGCGCCGCACGCCGCGCTTGTCGGCGTTGATTAGGAATTGATCCTCTAGCACTCGGTCGTAGTTCAGGCCGACCGGTACAAAGATGACATCCCGCTTACCCGGTTTGTAATTACTGACGATGTAACTCAATAAACCCAGCTTAGGTGCCTTCACCTCTCCGTTCAGGGATAGACTGCCTTCTGGGAACATGGCTTGCGTAACGCCACCATCCGTTGCCATTTGGACGTACCGCGCAAGTACGCGGCGATACAGGTCGCCCCGCGACCGCCGTCGTATGAAATACGCCCCAAGCATTCGGATCAATCCTGACAATGGCCAGACCCGCGCCCATTCGCCCACGGCATAAGACAACGCCCCGGCCCGACTGACAAGATAGGTGACGAGAACATAATCCATGTTGCTGCGGTGGTTCATGACGAAAATGATCGTTGCCTGCGGATCCAACTTCTCAAGTTCTTGTCGCGGAAACGTCGCGATGCGAACCCGGTAAAGCGTGTTCGACAGAAAACGGGCCAGACGCATCCCGAAAGAGAAATATGCCGTCGCGGAAAAACCGGGGACAATTTCGCGGGCGTAAGACTTTGCTTTTTCGAAAGCCACATTTTCGGGCACGTCATTGGCGCGCGCATGATCGACGATCGCCTGAGTGACTTCGGGATCGTAGATCAAGCGTTGGATCATGTCATATCGACGCGCCAATTTGAACGGCTCGATCGGCCGCGCAAGCCTTTTGTTCAGTCGCGCAATCACCCGCTCTGCCCGTTTGCGAAAGAACCAGCGGACCGAAGGGAATAAAAAATGCGATGCAAAGGTCACCGCCGCGAAGAGCACGATGAGGACAAAGGCCCAGAGCGGCAAGATCACGGGGTGCGTCATGTCATGACCGTGACAGGTTTGCGCGCGTGCGTAAATCCCGCCATGCTGCACCGCGGCACCTTGACCGGGTTTCATAGTTTCCTATAACCGAAGTTACGCGAAATAAAGTTGCGTTAAAGATTTCGAAAGGATTCGCCCCATGACTGATCGCCCTTGGCTGTTTCGCACATATGCTGGCCACTCTACCGCAAAGGCATCAAACGCCCTGTATCGCGGAAATCTGGCAAAGGGGCAGACAGGTCTGTCAGTTGCATTCGATTTGCCGACCCAGACCGGCTATGACAGCGATCATGAATTGGCAAAAGGCGAGGTTGGCAAGGTCGGCGTCCCAGTCAATCACCTTGGCGACATGCGCGCACTATTTGACGACATTCCGTTGGATCAGATGAATACCTCGATGACAATCAACGCCACGGCACCCTGGCTTTTGTCGCTGTATATTGCCGTGGCCGAAGAACAAGGCGCAGATATTTCCGCGCTACAGGGCACGGTTCAGAACGATATCATCAAGGAATATCTATCACGCGGCACTTATATTTGCCCACCTGCGCCATCGCTACGCATGATTACCGATGTGGCGGCATATACGCGTGAATACTTGCCCAAATGGAATCCGATGAATGTCTGCTCTTATCATTTGCAGGAAGCGGGCGCCACACCAGAGGAAGAATTGGCTTTTGCCCTTGCAACCGCAACGGCAGTGCTGGACGATCTGAAAACCAAGGTACCTTCCGAAAACTTCCCGGAAATGGTCGGACGCATTTCCTTTTTCGTGAATGCGGGCATTCGTTTCGTGACCGAGTTGTGCAAAATGCGCGCCTTTGTCGCGCTTTGGGATGAAATTTGTCGGGACCGATATGGTGTCGAAGATGCGAAATATCGTCGCTTCCGGTACGGTGTTCAGGTCAATTCCCTTGGCCTGACTGAACAGCAACCCGAAAACAACGTCTACCGCATCCTGATTGAAATGCTGGCCGTGACACTTTCCAAAAATGCGCGCGCCCGCGCGGTCCAATTGCCAGCGTGGAACGAAGCCTTGGGGTTGCCGCGCCCATGGGACCAGCAATGGTCTCTGCGGATGCAACAGATCTTGGCGTATGAGACTGATTTGCTAGAATACGACGATCTTTTCGACGGCAACCCGGCGATAGACCGTAAAGTCGCGGCACTGATGGACGGTGCGCGCGCCGAATTGGCGACAATTGACGGCATGGGCGGCGCTGTTGAAGCAATTGCCTACATGAAAGGTCGCCTTGTCGAAAGCAACGCCGCCAGAATCGTTGGTATCGAAACCGGAACGACAACAGTTATCGGCGTGAACCGATGGCAAGCAGGAGAGCCTTCTCCACTGACAGCTGGCGAAGATGCCATCATGGTTGCAGACGCGGCGGCCGAAGCGGATCAGTTGAGCCGATTGGCCGTTTGGAAACAGGACCGCGATGCGACAGAGGTCCAGCAGGCACTGGCGGCATTGCGAAAGGCGGCACTGGACGGTTCGAATATTATGCCCCCTTCCATCATCGCAGCGCGGGCTGGCGTGACGACAGGTGAATGGGCGGACGTCGTGCGTGAAGCTTTCGGCCAATACCGCGCGCCCACTGGGGTAAGTCAGGCCATGTCGAACAGGACCGAAAACCTGGACGAAATTCGAGATCGGGTCAACGCGGTTTCTGCCAAATTGGGGCGTCGGTTGAAATTCCTTGTCGGCAAACCGGGACTCGATGGGCACTCTAATGGGGCAGAACAAATTGCGACCCGCGCGCGCGATTGTGGCATGGATATTGCCTATGAGGGTATTCGCCTAACGCCTGACGAATTGGTCACTGCAGCGCAGGAAGGCGATGTTCATGTCATCGGCCTGTCAATCCTATCTGGATCGCACCTTCCCCTTATAGAAAGCTTTATGGCGAAATTACATGTAGCGGGTCTAAGTCATATTCCTGTCATCGCAGGCGGAATTATCCCCGACGATGACGCGCAGAAGTTGTATGAAATGGGTGTTGCCCGGATATATACGCCAAAGGATTTCCAGTTAAACCGCATTATGGATGATATCGTCACCCTGGTAGATGCGCCAACTTTAGCTGCACAATAGAACAGGAGTATTGAATTATTAACGACTTTTCGGCAAACGGAGTCTATGAGCATGTGCGGGACTGTTTCCCGCGTAACTTTCATGGAGAAGATAATGAAAGCCGAATTAAAGTCGATGACCCGCAAGGAACTGGAAAAGCTTCGTAAGGACGTCGATGCAGCCATTCAGACCGTCGAAGCCCGCGAATTGAAGATGGCACATGACGCCGCGACCAAGGCTGCCGCCGATTTCGGATTTTCGCTGGCTGACTTCAGCGATATGCCCGAAACTCTGAAGCGCGGTAGCAAGGGACCGAAGACGATTTCTGCCCCTAAGTATCGTAATCCGGCCGATGCAACCCAAACATGGACGGGAAAAGGTCGTCAACCAGAATGGTACAAGCTGGAAATGGCAAAAGGCACAGACCCGCAAACGCTGGAAATCTAATCCACTAACGCTGGGCACGGCGCAGATCGTCATAGGTATAAGCCTCTGCGATCTCGCCGTCGGCGCCTTTTCGGAACTGCGGGGCAACGGGTAAACATCCGACCCCGCAAACCTGGCGTACGAATTTGGCGCGCCCGTCGATATACCAGAACCGACCACCGGGCGTCGCGACAAAGCCGTCCATATAATATGCGCTGTCGCTTTCCACATCGATGGTGCTTGGCATCTCGTTGAAATATCCATCATCATAGGCACCGTGCGTGTGGTAGGACGCCACAACGGCTAGGTCGTCGGGAAAGTCCGCAGCACAGCTTGCCATGTCGCCTGGGATAGGATTCGTCGCCACTAGATTGCCTGTACGATCCAAACCCAGATAGCCGCAATATTCCCGCTTTTTTTCAAATGACAGGCTTTGCAGTCCTGTAAGGACATCTCGCGCCAAGGCGAGCTCTTGCGCATTCTGCGCATGAAGAGGTGTCACTGCGATGGTAAACAACAATGCAATCCGGCGCAGCATGGCTTTCCTTTTCAGGCGATTTCGCACAATAGTCGCGGCAAACGCAAAGGAAACCAAGACATGACAGTTCACATTGGCGCTAAAAGTGGCGACATCGCCGAAACCGTTCTGATGCCGGGCGATCCCTACCGTGCAAAGTGGGCGGCAGAAACATTTTTGACAGATGCGGTCTGCATTAACGAAGTCCGCGGCATGCTGGGCTTTACTGGTATGTGGAACGGCAACCGGGTCACGATCCAAGGCTCTGGAATGGGCATGCCGTCAATGTCGATCTACGCCAACGAGTTGATCAAGGACTACAATGCCCAGACTTTAATTCGCATCGGCAGCTGTGGCGCCATGCAGGAACAGACCAAGGTGCGTGACGTCGTGCTTGCTATGACGGCCTGCTCTAGCGGCACCCCTTCCGACACGATCTTTCGCGAAGTGAACTATGCTCCAGTCTGCGACTTTGGCTTGCTGCAAGCAGCACATGCCGCTGCAACCAAGCGCGGCACACCAACCCATGTCGGCAGCATCTATTCGTCCGACACGTTTTACGCTGAACGCAATGACTTGACCGAACAGATGATTCGTCATGGCGTACTTGCTGTCGAGATGGAAGCAGCAGAGCTTTACATCCTCGCCGCCCGCTATAAGCGCCGCGCCTTGGCTGTCATGACGGTCAGCGACCATATCATCACCGGGGAAGCCCTACCTTCTGACCAGCGCGAGCGCAGCTTCGGCGATATGGTCGAAATCGCGCTAGAGGCCGCTTTCGCTTAGTAACCGTGTGATCGGTTATACGGGTTAAGGGGCGGCTCTTGCCAAGGGGCCGCCCCTTGTGGTTTCAGCACCTCCATCGCCAACGGATGGCATGTGGCGGTATCAGACGAATGCTGCGCGCTGCAGTCCCCACCGGGGCATGCAGACATGACCGCCAGCAGATCGATTTCCGCTAATAGGTCCAGGTAATCGCCTGCCCTTACCGGACTCGCCTTCATGAAATATTGACCTGTGTCGTGCGTGAATCCAGTGCACATAAAAACGTTCAAG
Organism: Loktanella sp.; assembly: GCA_024635625.1. GTDB lineage: Bacteria > Pseudomonadota > Alphaproteobacteria > Rhodobacterales > Rhodobacteraceae > Loktanella. The sequence goes on from JAGXIQ010000002.1 coordinate 8,781, forward strand.
ACGTCATGAACGTGCCCTTCGGCCTGTACCAACGACAAGCCTGTAGCATCGGCAAGAGCACGGGTCAGGTTAGAGTGGCAGCAATAGTGATAATTCTCTCCACCCAAAAGCCGTGCCGTATAAGGATCGCAGCGCGTACCAATGACGTCGTGCACTGACCCGCCAAACGCGTCGCGACCATACCAGCTTAGGGTGTCGCCCGTGATTGTGGCGATCGGGCGTAAAAACGGAAAACACGACCATAATTGATCGCCGGTGGTGACATGCGATCCGTGTAATGCACGGGTTTTGCCGGAGTAGAACCGCTCACTAAGATCGTGCGCGTTGAACAGGTTTAAATCGCCGACCTGCGGCCCTTCGGGACAGTGTATGCGAAGCACATGGCCGGCAGGCACCCTGATGGCAGCTGCGTCTCTCGGAGGTACAATGATGGTCGCGACGGACATCAATGGCCCCGCACCCCGATCCAACGCCGCCTGAGGCGACGGCAAAGAGTCGTTTGGGTAGCAGATAACAGGCGCAATATCCCGACGGGTATGCGCATCAGCTGGTGCAGTCATGCGATGTCCTCATCCTTAAAACCGGTAAATGAAAACGCCGCCCACGAGGGGCGGCGTTTGTCACTAATAAGTCGGCAGCAGATCACACAATCCGTTCGACCATCATATGTTTGATCTCTGCAATCGCCTTGGCCGGGTTCAAGCCCTTTGGGCAGGCCTTGGCGCAGTTCATAATCGTGTGGCAGCGGTATAGCTTGAAAGGATCTTCAAGGTCGTCCAAACGCTCGCCTGTCGCCTCGTCACGGCTATCTACGATCCAGCGATGGGCTGCCAAAAGCGCGGCTGGACCGAGGTAACGGTCAGAGTTCCACCAATAAGACGGGCAAGAGGTAGAGCAGCACGCACACATGATGCACTCGTACCGCCCGTCCAGCTTTGCCCGATCATCAATCGATTGACGCCATTCTTTCGCAGGGGCGTTCGTCTTGGTTTCCAGCCACGGCATGATGCTGGCGTGCTGGGCGTAGAAATGCGTCAGATCTGGGATCAAGTCCTTGATCACAGGCATGTGCGGCAGCGGATAGATCTTGATGTCGCCCTTGGCTTCATCAAGGCCAGAAATACATGCCAACGTGTTCACGCCATCGATGTTCATCGCACAAGAACCGCAGATTCCTTCGCGGCAGGACCGGCGGAACGTCAAAGTGGGATCGATGTCCGTTTTGATCTTGATCAGCGCATCCAGAACCATCGGGCCGCAGCTGTCTAGATCGACAAAGTAAGTGTCGAGTCGTGGATTCTTCCCGTCATCCGGGTTCCAGCGATACACTTGCACCTTCTTAGTGTTCTTCGCACCTTCAGGTTTGGGCCAGGTCTTGCCCGTCACCATCCGGCTGTTCTTTGGCAGCGTGAATTCAACCATGTCTCAGGCTCCTTCTTGCAATCGGGCTTACCGGCTTAGCGCCGGGGAATAGGGGATCATCGGGGCAGCACCCGTCAGACGTTGATAACATTCGGCGTAAACAACAGCAGGGTCGCGTCCCCGTAGAAAGTCGTCAGTCACGCCAATCGAAATGCCGCTTTGCAAACCGCGAGAGCTGGAAATGCCGACGGCGACTTCACCGGTCGGTGCAGAGGCAGCACGTGCCTCTGCATCACATTTTGCCGCAACCTGCTGCGGGCTGGGCGGTGTCGGGGGTGTGCATGCCCCCAGCGCTACCAAACCGACAATCAGGATCAGCGTACGCATCAGTACACCCGCTTCTTTGGTGCAATCTTCTTCATGTCGATCCCACCTTCGCCCTCGGTCGTCAGCGGATCAAGATGGACAGGACGGTAAGTCAGGTTGACGCTGTTGCCATTAACAACGGCCAGCGAATGCTTCCGCCAGTCTGTGTCGTTCCGATCCGGATAGTCCTCGTGGGCGTGCGCACCACGGGATTCCTTTCGGGCTTCGGCACTGACGATGGTCGCCAATGCGTTCGGCATCAAGTTCGTCAGTTCCAGCGTCTCCATCAGGTCGGAGTTCCAGACAAGACTGCGATCAGTGACGTGCAGATCGTCCAACTTAGCGGCGATCGCTGTCATCTTCTCTACGCCTTCTGCCAGCGTTTTGTCCGTGCGGAACACGGCTGCATCGGCCTGCATGGCCTCTTGCATTTCCAACCGCAGGGCAGCGGTAGGCGTGCCGCCATTGGCATTGCGCAACTTGTCGAACCGATCAAACGCCGCATCAACAGATGCTTGGTTAAGCGGTGCATTTTCCGAATTCGGATCCACGATTTCGCCAGCCTTGATTGCTGCGGCGCGCCCAAAGACCACGAGGTCAATAAGAGAGTTAGAACCTAGACGGTTCGCCCCGTGGACTGACGCGCAACCTGCCTCGCCCACAGCCATCAGGCCGGGTACAACGGCATCGGGCGCGTCATCCGTCGGGTTCAGCACTTCACCCCAATAGTTCGTGGGGATGCCGCCCATGTTGTAGTGGACGGTCGGCTGCACCGGGATCGGTTCTTTGGTCAGATCCACACCAGCAAAAATGCGGGCCGATTCGGTGATGCCCGGCAGGCGCAAGTCCAGCGTTTCTGGCGGCAGATGGTTCAAGTTCAGGTGGATGTGGTCCTTCTTGGGGCCAACACCGCGACCTTCGCGGATTTCCATCGTCATGCAGCGGGACACGACGTCACGGGACGCGAGGTCTTTATAGGTCGGCGCATAGCGCTCCATGAAACGCTCGCCTTCTGAATTGGTTAGATAGCCCCCCTCGCCGCGCGCGCCCTCGGTGATCAGGCAACCAGCACCGTAGATGCCGGTCGGGTGGAACTGCACAAATTCCATGTCCTGTAGTTTCAGACCCTGACGCGCGACCATGCCGCCGCCGTCGCCGGTGCAAGTGTGGGCGCTCGTGGCACTGAAATAGGCGCGGCCATAGCCGCCCGTCGCCAGCACAACCATCTTGGCGTTGAACACGTGCATCGTTCCGTCGTCCAGCTTCCATGCGACGACGCCTTGGCACTGTCCGTCTTCGCCCATGATCAGGTCGATGGCGAAGTATTCGATGTAAAACTCGGCCTTCTGCTTCAGCGACTGACCATAAAGTGTGTGTAGGATCGCGTGACCGGTCCGGTCGGCGGCAGCGCATGTACGCTGCACTGGTGGGCCTTCACCGAATTCGGTGGTGTGGCCGCCAAAGGGGCGCTGATAGATTTTGCCTTCTTCAGTACGTGAAAAGGGCACGCCGTAATGCTCTAGCTCGTAAACCGCTTTGGGCGCTTCGCGTGCGAGGTATTCCATCGCATCCGTGTCACCCAACCAGTCAGAACCTTTGACGGTGTCGTACATGTGCCACTGCCAGTGGTCGGGGCCCATGTTCGACAGGGACGCGGCGATTCCGCCCTGTGCCGCGACGGTGTGCGACCTGGTCGGGAACACCTTGGTAATGCAGGCCGTTTTCAGGCCCTGTTCCGCCAGACCCAGCGTTGCACGCAGGCCAGAGCCACCAGCCCCGACAACGATCGCGTCATAGGTGTGGGTTTCGTATTCGTAAGCAGCCATCGGTCAGTTCCTCAAGCGATTCAAAGGGCAAGGCCAGCGACGGCAAGAACGCCGGCCGCGGCTGCGGTATAGGACAGGCAGATCATCGCGATGATTGCGACCTTCTTGGCTGTGCCGTGAACATAGTCTTCGATTAGAGTCTGCACACCACCGCGGAAGTGAATGAAGCCAACAGCAAAGGTCAGAAGGGCCACAATCGCCGGAAACGGTCGCTGGTAGTATGCTAGAACGTCTTCGTAGGGCGCGCCGTAAATGCTGCCGAACGTAAAGATAAAGCAAGGGATCAGGCCGACGAGGGCGACGGACGAGATCATCATATGCCAGTGGTGCTGGGTGCCGGATTTTGCAGAACCCAAGCCAGCGGCGCGTTTGCGATCAGTCAGGTAAGTCATTATTTGAACCCCTTACAGCACGATGACGGTGAAGATGGTCAGAAGTACGGCGACCAGTACCATCGCCTGACCGAAGGTTTCGGCCTTATCGATTTCCAGCATGCGTCCGCTGTCCCAGACCAAGTGGCGAATGCCGGCAACGGTGTGATACCAAATACCTGCGACCGAAAAGAACATGACCAGATCGCCAAACCAGCTGGTGATAAATCCGTCAGCGGTTGCGAACGCGTCTGGTCCGGTTGCCGCCGCGACGAACCACCAAACGATCAGCAACGCGGTGACAATCAAAGCGTTTCCGGTGATCCGGGTAAAGATCGAGGTCATTGAGGTCCACTGAGGACGGTAGATCGTCAAATGCGGTGAAAGCGGGCGATTGCCCCGGTTTGCATCGGCCATGTCGGTTCCCTTTGGCTACGGCATCCCGCGTCCGGGTGCGCAATTGGTCATGTTCTGCACCATCAGACAGGTGAAGTCACGTGCAGGTATGGAATTATACCGCATCAAAGTGACGCGCCGGCCAGATATTTAGACGACGTGATCACAAATTTTTATAGTGTTATCACAAATTCAATCAGGGGCATCCCCGCCGGTTGCGCTTCCGTTAATCACGCCCCGTTTGGCGAGCGGCGTAAGCATGATAAGGACCACGGCCGATGACACGTTCCTATCAAATCGTCGCGCTGTCAGAAATCAGACATTGCCAAAAATTAGACCAAAAAGAGGAAGAGACGCCATCTGGTATGCGCCCAAACCACAGATCATGCCCTTCCCCTAGAAAAGCTTAACAAGGCTAATCCGCATAGGTTTGGGCAGTTTGCTCCAGCCTATAATCCAATGGAATTTCACCCAGTAAAACGTAGTAAAAAATTAATTCTGCACTTTTGGCGGTTCAACGGGCGTCGAAACCAAACGGATTTGAAGTGTACGCTGACTATAGCGAAACGCTCGACGATTGCAGAAAACTCCAATCATGCGTCCATAGACCGTTTCTGACCTTCGACGCCCGAACCGGATCAGATGGGCATCAATGCCCAGTAGTCCAAATCAAGAAGAACCTCTGGCAGATACTTGCCGTCATCGCCCCGAAGATGCCCCGCATCACCCCTTGTCGCGACAAGCCGAAGTCGGATCGCGCCAACACCGGGGGCCATGGTCTCTGCAGTGCCCAGCACCTCTGACCAAGCCCGCACTGTATCGCCAGCAAAACAGGGGTTGGCATGGGCACCGCCATTAAGCGCGACAATCATCTGTGCATTGGCTAAGCCGTTGAATGAAAGTGCGCGCGCCAAGCTGATGACATGCCCCCCATAGATCAGCCGCTTACCATCGGGACGGTTGGTGGCATCGAAATGCACCTTGGCCGTGTTTTGCCATAGACGAGTCGCAAGCATATGTTCGGCTTCCTCGATCGTGACTCCGTCGACATGATCGATAATTTCGCCGACTTCATAGTCGCCCAGCCGATGCGGCTCTCCTGCCAGTGAAAAATCGTAGTTGGTAAAATCAAGGCCCTTTGGGATGACCAGATCGGACACAGCAACGCTATCGGTTAGATCTGGTACGACCGTTTCAGGTGCAGCGCCATCGCCCCTTTTCCGCACCATGACCCAGCGAACATAGGTCAGCAAGACTTCGCCATGCTGATTGGAACCCTTGGTGCGTACCCAGACGACACCACTTTTACCATTGGAGTTCTGCTTGACGCCGATGACCTCTGACGTCGCAGTGATCGTATCCCCGGGCCACAGAGGGGTGATCCACCGCCCTTCAGCGTAGCCTAGGTTCGCGATGGCATTCAGCGATATGTCCGGCACTGTCTTACCAAATACCGTGTGGAAGGTAACTAGGTCGTCTAGTGGGCTGAACGGCAACCCACTCGCCTGCGCAAATGTATCAGCGGAATGAAGCGCGTGGCGGGCCGGGTAGAGCGCGTGATAAAGTGCGCGCTCTCCCACCTTGATCGTGCGCGGAACGGCGTGGGTGATGACATCACCAACGGCATAATCTTCAAAGAACCGTCCCGCGCTTGTCTTCGTCATTGCTGGCCCAGTTTCATGTCGGGATGGTAGTCAGTCGTGATTTCTTTGGTCACGGCCTGTCCACATCGCATGACGCCGTTAGCCTGATCAAAGGCGTAGGTGGGCGTGCCATAAAGCTCCCAGCCCTTAGACAGCGCGTCAGAAACTTTGTCGCAAAAAGCCGAGGTGTCGTCCTCGGTGAGCAGGCGATATATTTTGGGCATGATTTATCCGAAAGGTGAGTAGCCAAGGGCAGAGTGGATGCCAGCAGCGACGCCGAAGACCACCAACGTGGCTACGACAGCAATGATTTCCGACTTGATCGGCGGGGCGTGATACGCGGTGCGAGGACCGGCTGCGCGATTTAGCACGACGATCTCTGCCAGCGCCCATACCAACATGCCGCCGAACAGTAGGAACGACGGGGTGTCGCCGTTGACCAGAAGGTGCGCAAATGCCCAGACGGCAACGGCAGTCAGTTGCGGATTGCGTATCAACTTCGTGACGCGCGTACCCTTACCTGAGGCAGCGAAAAGGTAGAACGCAAACAAGACCAGCAGATTGTTAATGCCAGTCGTTGCAGAGGTTTTGCCCCAATAAATTGTGCCGGCGGCGTCACGATAACCTACGACCATTAGCACAATTGCAACGACCGACAGGACGGCCACGACCATCTTGCCTTTTTCGCCAATCGCTGCGCGGCTGTCCGGGGCGGCACGTTTCCAGAAATGAGACCCTGACCATAGAATAAGGCCAAGCAGGATAAGTATCATGTGCGCTCCAATGCGGCGATGGCGTTTGCTTTTGCAAGCGTGGCCTGCGCCGTGACGATATGCAAGTTCTCGACGATGCGACCATCGACAACCGCAACCCCCTGTCCGTCGGCAACAGCTTGATTAAACGCTGCGATCTGTCGTCGGGCAAGCTCGATATCTGCCTCCGTCGGCCCAAAGATTGCATTCGCGATCGCTAATTGTGCCGGATGGATCAGCGACTTTCCGTCGAATCCCAGGTCGCGTCCATCTTCACATTCCGCGCGCAACCCGTCTTCATCCTGATATGCGTTATATACGCCGTCGATAGCCACGATACCGGCGGCACGTGCGGCCAACAGGCAATGCTGCAATGCCATTGTCACTGCAGCGCGCGTACGCGTGCCGAGATCCTTGGCGAGATCGTTCGTCCCGATTACAAAACCATCCAGCCGAGGATGCGCTGCAATCGCTTGGGCATTCAACACACCCAATGGCGTTTCCATCATCGCCCAAAGCGGAAGATCCTGCAAAATATCGGCGACAGCATCCAGATCAGTAGGGCTGGAAACCTTTGGCACCAGCACACCGTCACATGTCATGCCCGCCACCGCCAGCGCGTCGTCAGCGCCCCATTCAGTATCCAGACCGTTGATCCGCACCAACCGCAGTCGGGCACCAAATCCACCTTCATTTAGCGCGTCGCGCAAGATCGCGCGCGCCTCGATCTTTGCGTCGGGGGAAACCGCATCCTCCAGATCGAAAAGAATTACATCGCAGGACAGACTGCGTGCCTTATCCAAGGCGCGTGGCTTCGATCCGGGAATATACAGGGCAGAACGTGTGGGCCGGTTATGCATCGATCGTCCTCGCAACAATATTGCGGGAACATGGTCCGAAACAGTCGCATCAAGCAACCTCAAAATGCCGCGTTGCGGCAAATCCCTTCTAGTCGCGCAGGTAATTCAAGACCCGCGAAACAGATGGCCGCTGCCTGATCCTCCACCCCGCTGCCGGTGATTTCGCTATGCGACGCCCTATTACATCCTACGCACTGACAGCCATCTTCTTCATGCTGATCGTCATCCGCGCCACCGGTAAACCCAGCAATGAGTGGATTTTGACGACCTGACGGTTTATGATCGGATATTAAAAACAGGCGCCATGTGGGATCGGCCTGCACCCCAAAAAGCGGTTCTAAAGATGTATACCGTCTCCAACCGAAGGGGGAATATCACGGTGGCCGCCCCGGAACAGGACTGGTGCCTTGGGGCCTCGGGCGGCGATTTCAAATTGTCGCCCCATGACGGATTGGCTCATGCACAAAGCGCCCGATCCGGTGGCAATTTCCCGCCGTACGGCTGAATATTGCGGCAACTCCATGCAACCAAGACGGTAGATCGGTGTTGTGCTGCCATGGAAAGGCCCGGACGTCTGGGCCTCAGACCTTTCGATAGGATGATGACAATGAAAAGCTTCCTCGCAACCACCGCAATCGCTCTTGTTCTGGCCAACGGCGCAATCGCCGAAAGCCATGTTGCAGCCGATAGCGCAGCGACTGACAGCACCATGAGCACCGATTCGAACACCGCTACGGATGGCACAATGACGACGACAGACAGCATCGCGCCAGCTGATGGCGCTGCGTCCACTGACGGCACAATGACCACCGAAGATCCTGCCGCGACTGACAGCATGGCAGACACGACCGCCACAGAGATGACAGATCAGACTGCAACCGACGCCACATCCACAACGGCAGAAATGGCCGGCTCTTCTGACATGTCCGGCGCACCCGCCATGACCATGGACGGCTACGAGACTCTGACGAATATGGACATAACCGCGGACGAACTGACCGGCATGAACGTGTATGGCCCCGATGACGAACAGGTCGGCGAGATCGGCAATCTGGTCATTGCAGACGATGCCACGATCACCGACGTGATCGTCGACGTCGGCGGCTTCTTGGGTCTGGGTGAAAAGCCTGTCTCGATCTCTTTTGACAGCGTTCAGATCCTCAAACAGACCGATGGCGACGATATGCGCGCTTATGTGGCCATGACAGAAGACCAGATGAAAGAGTTGCCGAAGTACGAAGCACCAGCCGAAGCGATGGAAAACACCGCACCGGCAGACGGCACGATGACCGACACCCCTGCTGAAGAAGCACCGGCCACCGAAGCCCCCGCTAACTAAATCCTTTTGAACCGCAGCAGTTTTAGGCCGCTCCCCCGGGAGCGGCCTCTTTCATGAAAACGCTACCCAAAGCAGGCGAAAGCCAGTCAGAAGGAGTAGGATGTAGGTTAGTCCGAAAAAGACCCGATCGGACACCAAGTGATGCGCACGAACGCCCAGCCAAACTCCTGCGACAGCGAAGGGCGCTAGCAGTAAATCGACAATTAAAGTCTGTGTCGTGAAGATTCCGAGAAAAATATAAGGGACGAATTTCATCAGGTTGATCGCCCAAAAGATAACGACAGTCGTCGCCTGATAGGTCGTCTTGGGAATCCCTTGCCCCAGCAAAAAAACCGCGACGGGCGGCCCACCTGCATGGCTGACGAAGCTCGTAAAACCTGCCGCCATCCCCGTGACCCAAGCCCACGGCCTTGAGAATGCGAAATGCCCGACCCGGATGAACCCACGCGCCCGACCCCATTGCCAGCCCACGAACGCAATGCAGATCAGGCCGATCAAAAGACGGAATGCATCTGCGTCGACAAGCGCATAGATGACCGCGCCAAGCGCAACACCGGGTACTGCCCCTACAACGATCCCGCAGACCGAAGCAGAGTGCCATTTACCCCAATATGGCCGCAGCGAAGCGACATCGATCAGCATCAACAACGGCAGCATGATTCCTAACGCCAGTCCCGGCGGCACCACCAGCGCCAAGACTGCGGCGGCGGCAAAAGATGCCCCCGATCCGAAACCAGCTTTTGACAAACCGGCAAACATTACTGCCGGAATCGCGATCATAAAAAAGGTTAAATCGAAGGTCATCATCTTGAAATTCCAAGCCACGGCATCTTTCACCACTCCTAAATGCTGGGCATGCGAAAGACCACGCGGTTGGCTTCAGAGGCTGCACTCTTGCACCGGTGGGGCCAAAGGACTAACCAGCGGGCCAAGTTCAAACCGCATTTTAGCAGGAGCCTTCCCATGGCCAGACCCAAGATTGCACTGATCGGCGCCGGACAGATCGGCGGCACGCTCGCCCACCTTGCAGCTGTCAAAGAACTGGGCGACGTCGTCCTCTTCGACATTTCAGAAGGCACGCCACAGGGCAAAGCGCTGGATATTGCCGAATCGGGCCCCTCTGCCAAGTTCGACGGATCGTTCAAGGGCACGAACGATTATGCTGACATTGCGGGCGCTGACGTGTGCATCGTGACTGCCGGGGTGCCGCGCAAGCCGGGCATGTCGCGCGACGACCTGCTGGGCATCAACTTGAAGGTTATGAAATCGGTTGGCGAAGGCATCAAAGCCCATGCCCCTGACGCCTTTGTTATCTGCATTACCAACCCACTCGACGCGATGGTTTGGGCCCTGCGCGAATTTTCAGGCCTGCCCCACAACAAAGTTTGCGGCATGGCCGGTGTGCTGGACAGCGCCCGCTTCCGCCACTTCCTTGCGGATGAATTCAACGTCTCCATGCGTGACGTCACTGCCTTCGTGCTGGGCGGCCACGGCGATACGATGGTGCCACTGGCCCGCTATTCCACCGTCGGCGGCATTCCCCTGCCCGACTTAGTAGAAATGGGCTGGACCACGCAGGACAAACTGGACGCTATCATCCAGCGCACCCGTGACGGCGGCGCAGAAATTGTAGGTCTGCTGAAGACTGGTTCGGCATTCTACGCACCCGCGACAAGCGCCATTGAAATGGCCGAAGCCTTCCTAAAGGATCAGAAGCGCCTGCTGCCTTGCGCAGCACACGTCGACGGCGCCTACGGTCTAGATGGCTTCTACGTCGGCGTGCCGACAATCATCGGTGCAGGCGGCATCGAGCGTGTGGTCGAAATCAAGATGGACAAGGCTGAACAGGCGATGTTCGACAAGTCTGTCGATGCGGTAAAGGGCCTTGTGTCCGCCTGCAAGGACATCGATCCTTCGCTGGCATAATCAGTCCGTGCAATTTTACAAAGCGCGTCGCGGGGTTCCTGCGGCGCGCTTTTTCGTTTCAGGCAGATCTGCGCCAGCCGCCGTCCAACTGAGTTCGCATGATACGATCGAAAGCCGCCGGATAGAAGATCGGCGCAGACTGCGGCCACCTGCGAATCGCTGCTGCGGCGGGATCGACGGGCATTGGCATTATCGCCTCACGTGCTTCCAACGCTGCGAACGCTTGCGACGAAACCTGTCTTAAGCCATGAAAATATTGGGTTGGGTCATTCGAACGTCCGCTTAATGCGGATATCTGTGCACTGCGCGCGGGGCTCATGATGACGGCGCGTTTGTCGGGCGGAATATCCGCGTCGCGGTCGATCATCTTGGCCACCGCATGATGTGGCGTCAGGCCATCAACATGGACGATCTGCGGCAGATGCAACATCTTGCGCCCGACAGGGTCCCGGCGGTCTGCCACACTGCCCGGCCCGTCGCGAAAGCTGTCGTGGATGCCTATGGACAGCCCCGCAGCCACCCGCGTGATTGATTTACAACCTGCATAAGCCGCCATACCCCGCGTCAGTCGCGCCGCCAATGCCGCGCCATATGTTGCAGCAGGCGCAAGCACCGGACCACGGCAATACCCCTCAAAAACCCGATTGAGAGGTATATCACCGACAAAGCACCGCTCCCACACAGGAAGCTTGATGACGGAAACGCCCTGTGGAAGCATCGAAAGCTGCCGCATGACGTAGCGAGTCTGAATAAGGAACTCGTCCGCGTCGCAATGTAAAAGCCATGGCGAGCGCGCATAATCCTGGCAAATCTGCGCGTTAATGACCTGACGCGCGACAATCATTGTGGGTCGACCACCTTGCATTGTGGGTCGACCACCTTGCCTTGCCCAATAGCGTTCATCGCATACAGTCACACGTACCTGCCGCATTCCGGCAAGCAACCCAATGGCAGGATCGTCTGGATCATCAAAATAGAGGTGTATGCACCGTACACCCTGTTCCAAATGGTGCGCCACGAAAGCAAGCGAGAACGGCAAAGGCTCTTTCAAAGTCGTCACGATATCAATTGCAGCCTGCGTCAAAACACGGCTCCATCCCGTCGCGTCTCATTCATTCCGCAAATTCTTGGCATAAGAATCTTACCAAACGATCAATCGAAACGGATTACTGTGGATATGTGATCACACGATTTGAGCCTGTGATCACATATGTCGGAATTCCGCCTAGGAACCATCTTGAGTAGTTTTTTGTTAAAACAGGATATGATTGAAGGGGTCAAAGCCATCCAGACAAGGGACGCGACATGAACATCCACGAATATCAGGCCAAGGCGCTGCTGCGGTCATACGGGGCGCCGGTTAGCGACGGACGTGCCGTCATGAAAGCCGAAGACGCGAAAACGGCGGCTGGCGAACTCGATGGCCCGCTTTGGGTGGTTAAGGCGCAGATCCACGCCGGTGGGCGCGGCAAGGGCAGCTTCAAAGAAGCGGATGCCGGTGAAAAAGGTGGCGTTCGCCTGACTAGTTCGGTGGAAGAGGCCGCACAGGAAGCCAAAAAAATGCTGGGCCGTACGCTAGTCACACACCAGACCGGTCCCGCAGGCAAGGTTGTGAACCGCATTTACATCGAAGACGGCTCTGGCATCGAAACAGAGCTTTACCTCGCTCTGCTCGTTGATCGCCAGACCAGCCGCATCAGCTTTGTCTGCTCCACCGAAGGTGGCATGGACATCGAAGAAGTGGCCGCAAGCACGCCAGAAAAAATTCTTTCGTTCTCTGTCGATCCCGCGACCGGGTATCAGGCATTCCATGGTCGTCGCGTCGCATTCTCGCTGGGTCTGACTGGCGGTCAGGTAAAGCAGTGCGTCACCTTGATGGGTCAGCTCTATAAAGCCTTCACCGAGAAGGACATGGAGATGCTGGAGATCAACCCACTGATCGTAACCGACAAGGGCGACCTGAAGGTCTTGGATGCTAAAGTCAGCTTTGACGGCAACGCTATGTACCGCCACCCGGACATCGCCTCTTTACGGGACGAGACGGAAGAGGACTCCAAGGAACTCGCGGCCTCTAAATACGACCTGAACTACATCGCGCTGGACGGCGAGATTGGCTGTATGGTCAACGGCGCAGGCCTTGCGATGGCGACGATGGACATCATCAAGCTTTATGGTGCTGAACCAGCCAACTTCCTCGACGTCGGCGGTGGCGCGACCAAGGAAAAGGTCACCGAGGCGTTCAAGATCATCACCTCTGACCCGAACGTCAAAGGCATCCTCGTCAATATCTTCGGCGGTATCATGCGCTGCGATGTCATTGCCGAAGGCGTAATCGCCGCTGTTAAAGAGGTCGGATTGAAGGTTCCGCTTGTCGTCCGTCTGGAAGGCACAAACGTCGAGAAGGGCAAGGAAATCATCCGCAACTCTGGTCTTGATGTTATCGCAGCTGACGACCTGAAAGACGGTGCGCAGAAGATCGTGAAGGCAGTCAAAGGATGATCCGTCTGTTTGCGATCCTCGGCACCCTCGCCCTGACCGCAGCCTGCAGTAGTTCCGACTACGTCCGAAATGGTCCTCAGTCGGAAAGCCCCTCGGGCGGCGGCGTGCTGGCCACTCCGATCACGGTCGCGACTGCATCAGTTCAACCGTCGACATATGCGCCATCGTCGACGCAGACGGTCGTCATTACACCCGACGATGCTGCATCTCGGTCAGAAATCAATGCAGGTGCCGAATTCGGCGCACGCGCGGGTTTGATCATCGCGAACGCCCTCTTCCGCTAATTCATGGTGGAGCGATCCACCGAGCCATTCAATATACGGAGGCCCACATGGCCATTCTCGTCAACGAAAATACTCGCGTGATCTGTCAGGGCCTCACCGGCTCTCAAGGTACGTTCCACACCGAACAGGCGATTGCCTACGGCACAAAAATGGTCGGCGGCGTGACCCCCGGCAAGGGTGGCCAGACGCACCTTAATTTGCCAGTCTTCGATTCCGTCCACGAAGCGAAGGCCCGCACTGAAGCCACTGCATCGGTTATCTACGTCCCGCCTCCCTTCGCTGCTGATTCGATCCTCGAGGCGATTGACGCTGAGATGGAATTGATCATCTGCATCACCGAAGGCATCCCGGTGTTGGATATGATGAAAGTTAAGCGCGCATTGGAAGGGTCGAAGTCCCGCCTGATCGGTCCAAACTGCCCGGGTGTCATCACGCCTGACGCCTGCAAGATCGGCATTATGCCCGGCCACATCCACAAGCGCGGGTCGGTCGGTGTCGTGTCCCGTTCTGGCACGCTGACCTATGAAGCCGTCAAACAGACGACGGATTCGGGTCTGGGCCAGTCCACTGCTGTGGGTATCGGCGGCGACCCCATCAAGGGTAGCGAGCACATCGACATCCTCGAAATGTTCCTCGCCGACCCGGAAACTCACTCGATCATCATGATCGGTGAGATTGGCGGCAGCGCCGAAGAAGAAGCAGCGCAGTTCCTTGCTGACGAACGGAAGGCCGGTCGCTGGAAGCCGACAGCCGGCTTCATTGCTGGCCGCACCGCCCCTCCCGGCCGCCGCATGGGCCACGCTGGTGCCATCGTTGCTGGCGGCAAGGGTGACGCAGAATCCAAGATCGAAGCGATGAAAGCCGCTGGGATCGTCGTTGCCGACAGCCCCGCAACGCTTGGCGAGGCAGTACTGTCCGCGATCGATAAGAAATAAGTTCAAGGGGTGGGCCTTAGGGCCCACCTTTTTCCCGTGCGACGGGCATATGGCCCGTCCTACCCCACAGGTGTCCAGATGAACGACCATTCTCCCAACGACGTGCTTCACGCCTCTAGCTTCTTACAGGGGCATAATGCGGATTACGTCGAACAGCTTTACGCGCGCTATGCGGATAATCCGCAGGCTGTCGACGTAAGCTGGCGGGATTTTTTCAAGTCTCTTGGCGATTCGCCAGCCGATGCCAAGGCAGAGGCGGCAGGCCCGTCATGGGGCCGCATGGACTGGCCCCCGGTTCCAAACGACGACCTGACGCAGGCGCTCGATGGTCAATGGGCGCAGGAACCCGCTGCCGCAGCTAAAAAAATCACAGCTAAAGCTGAGGAAAAAGGCGCCAGCCTGTCCGAAACGCAGATTCGCGCCGCCGTGCTGGATAGTATTCGGGCGCTGATGATCATCCGTGCCTACCGTATTCGCGGCCACCTGATTGCCGACCTGGACCCGCTGGGCGTGCGCGAAGTAACGAGCCATCCCGAGCTTGAGCCCGCCAACTACGGCTTCACGAAGGCCGACATGGATCGCCCGATCTTCATCGACAATGTATTGGGACTAGAGATCGCAACAATGGCCGAGATTATGGCCATCGTGAAGCGCACCTACTGCGGCACCTTCGCGCTGCAATACATGCACATTTCAAACCCCGAAGAGGCTCGTTGGCTGAAAGAGCGGATCGAAGGCTATGGCAAGGAGATCAGCTTTACCCAGAATGGCCGTAAGGCAATCCTGAACAAGCTGGTAGAGGCCGAAGGTTTCGAGAAGTTCCTGCATGTCAAATACATGGGTACCAAACGTTTTGGTCTGGATGGTGGCGAAAGCCTGATCCCCGCGATGGAGCAGATCATCAAGCGCGGTGGCCAACTTGGCATGGAAGAAGTCGTTATCGGCATGCCGCACCGTGGCCGTTTGTCAGTGCTGGCGAACGTCATGAACAAGCCATACCGCGCAATCTTTAACGAATTCCAAGGCGGAAGCTTTAAACCAGAAGACGTCGAAGGCTCTGGCGACGTAAAATACCACCTCGGCGCGTCGTCTGACCGGGAATTCGATGGCAACGTCGTTCACTTGTCGTTGACGGCTAACCCTTCCCACCTAGAGGCCGTGAACCCTGTCGTGCTTGGCAAGGTTCGCGCGAAGCAGGACCAAAAGAACGACCGCGACCGCACAAAGGTTATGGCGATCCTGTTGCACGGCGATGCAGCCTTTGCTGGCCAAGGCGTCGTCGCTGAAGGATTTCAGCTATCTGGCATTCGTGGCCACCGCACAGGTGGCACCATGCATATCGTCGTGAACAACCAAATCGGATTCACCACGGCGCCGCACTTTAGCCGGTCCAGTCCTTATCCCACCGACATCGCCCTGATGGTCGAAGCGCCAATTTTTCACGTCAATGGCGACGATCCAGAAGCAGTTGTTCACGCTGCGCGCGTTGCGACGGAATTCCGCCAAAAGTTCCACAAGGATGTCGTGTTGGACATCATTTGCTATCGCCGCTTCGGTCACAACGAAGGCGACGAGCCGATGTTCACCAACCCGGTCATGTACACAAAAATCAAGAAGCAAAAGACGACACTGACGCTTTACACAGACCGTCTCGTCAAGGACGGCCTGATCCCCGAGGGCGAGATCGAGGACATGAAAGCAGCGTTCCAGGCGACCTTGAACGCAGAGTTCGAGGCCGGTAAAACTTACAAACCAAACAAGGCCGACTGGCTGGACGGGCGCTGGTCCCACCTTGACCGTGACAAGGACAATTATCAGCGCGGCGAAACCGCGATCAGCACCGAAGCCATGACCGATATTGGCAACGCGCTGACGACTTCGCCAGAGAATTTCGCAACCCACAGGACGATTGACCGCCTGCTGGACGCGAAAAAGCAGATGTTCGAAACAGGCAATGGCTTCGACTGGGCGACCGGCGAAGCGTTGGCCTTTGGGTCGCTTGCGCTGGAAGGTTACCCGGTCCGGTTGGCCGGGCAGGACAGCACCCGAGGCACGTTCAGCCAGCGACACTCTTCACTGATCGACCAGAACACAGAGGAACGCTATTTCCCGCTGAACCACATCCGTGAGGGGCAGGCGCAATACGAAGTCATCGACTCGATGTTGTCGGAATACGCTGTGCTGGGTTTCGAGTATGGCTATTCGCTGGCTGAACCCAACGCCTTGACCCTATGGGAAGCGCAGTTCGGCGATTTCGCAAACGGCGCGCAGATTATGTTCGACCAGTTTATCAGTAGTGGCGAATCAAAGTGGCTGCGGATGTCAGGCCTAGTCTGCCTGTTGCCGCACGGCTACGAAGGACAGGGGCCGGAACACTCCAGCGCCCGACTGGAACGATTCCTGACGATGTGCGGCAACGATAACTGGATTGTCGCCAACTGCACTACGCCGGCGAACTACTTCCATATCCTGCGCCGCCAACTGCACCGCAGCTATCGCAAGCCGCTGATCCTGATGACGCCGAAATCCCTGTTGCGTCACAAGATGGCTGTGTCCGACGCCGTTGACTTCACGACCGGATCATCCTTTCACCGCGTTCTCTGGGACGATGCTGAAAAGGGGCATTCGGACACGCAACTGGTTGCCGATGACAAGATCAAGCGCGTGGTGATGTGCTCCGGCAAGGTCTATTACGATCTGCTGGAAGAACGTGACGCCCGTGGCATCACGGACACCTACATCCTGCGGTTCGAGCAGTTCTACCCCTTCCCGGCGCAGTCCGCCGTGGCAGAGCTGGAGCGGTTCAAGAACGCCGAGATGGTCTGGTGTCAGGAAGAGCCCAAGAACCAAGGGGGCTGGTCCTTCATGGAACCGAACCTCGAATGGTGCCTGACCCGGATCAAAGCGAAACACACGCGGCCTGTCTACGCCGGCCGCGCGGCTGCCGCCTCGCCCGCGACAGGCCTCGCCAGCCAGCACAAAGCCCAGCAGGCCACATTGGTCGCCGAGGCCCTGAACATCGAAGGAAAAGACAAATGAGCACTGAAGTCCGCGTCCCAACCCTTGGCGAATCCGTCACCGAGGCGACCGTCGCAACATGGTTCAAGAAGCCCGGCGACAGTGTCGCAGTGGACGAGATGCTGTGCGAACTTGAAACGGACAAGGTGACGGTCGAAGTCCCAAGCCCCGTCGCAGGCATCCTGTCAGAAATCGTCGCCGCTGAAGGCGATACCGTCGGCGTCGACGCCCTGCTGGCGCAGATCAGTGAAGGCGGTGCGGACAGTGCCAAGGCCGAGGCTAAGCCTGAGAAGTCTGACGTCGATCAGGCTGCCAAGGCTGAAGACGTGCCGACAACAGCCGGGGCAGGTACGCCCTCTGATGGCGGCACGGGCACGGTGAATGCAGGACCGGAAGAGACAAGGCCACGCGATCCAGAAGACGCTCCGTCGGCCCAGAAGCTGATGGCTGAAAAGGGGATCGACCGCGACGCTGTCACAGCCACCGGAAAAGACGGTCGCGTGATGAAAGAGGACGTGTTGAAGTCTTTGTCCCAGCCCAAGGCCGAGACACCCAAAGCCACGCCACGCGCGCCCACTTCAGCTGATCAAGCCGACCGCGAGGAACGGGTTAAGATGACTCGCCTGCGCCAAACCATCGCAAAGCGCTTAAAGGACAGCCAGAACACTGCCGCCATGCTGACGACCTATAACGAGGTCGACATGACCGCGGTCATGGATCTTCGCAACGAATACAAAGACCTGTTCCTGAAGAAGCACGGCGTTAAACTTGGTTTTATGTCCTTCTTCACAAAGGCATGCATCCATGCGTTGCACGAAGTGCCGGAAGTGAATGCTGAAATCGACGGCACTGACGTTGTCTACAAGAACTACGTCAACATGGGTATTGCCGCTGGCACACCCACCGGCCTCGTCGTGCCGGTGCTGAAGGATGCCGATCAAATGTCCTTTGCGGGCATTGAAAAGGCAATTGCTGCAATGGGTGGCAAGGCCCGCGACGGCAAGCTGTCCATGGCTGATATGCAGGGCGGTACCTTCACAATCTCTAACGGCGGGGTCTACGGATCTTTGATGTCGTCGCCCATCCTGAACCCCCCGCAGTCCGGTATACTTGGCATGCACAAGATTCAGGACCGTCCGATGGCGATCAACGGTGAAGTCGTCATTCGTCCGATGATGTATCTGGCGCTGTCCTACGACCACCGGATCGTCGACGGTAAAGGGGCTGTGACATTCCTCGTGCGTGTAAAAGAGGCGTTGGAAGATCCTCGGCGTCTTTTGATGGACCTCTAAACGGAACCAGATCGTGTGGCGGGTCATTGGCTTGCCACACACCTTTTGAAAGGCCGAACCATGCAGCTTTTGACTCAGACAACCGTCAGCGACTTTTCGTCATACAAAACGGCCTTCGATGCCGAAGCTGAGAAGCGCATGAATGCAGGATTAACCTTGTTGCAAATGTGGCATGTTGCGGATGATGCCAGCGCCGTCTTATGCCTGTTCGACCTGAACAACCGCGCCAAAGCGCAGGCATGGCTTGATGCAGAAGCGCAAACCGGCAATGCAATCACCGGTCGATTCCTCAATACCGTGTAATTACGAAAGACTGCCATGACCCCCGAACTTACCGCCCTGACCCTCGCCGGCTTGTTGCAGGGGGCACAGTTCGCCTTGATGGCAGTGCGAACCAACCTCGAACTGCCCGCAGGCAAAACAATGGGCCCCCGCGACCCAGAGCGACTTGGCAAACCGATCCCCGAACAGGTGACACCAAAGACGGGCCGCTTGATCCGGGCCCTGAACAACCACTTCGAAGGGTTGATTCTTTTCACGCTCGCCGTTGTTGTCGTTACACTTGGCGACAAGGCCACAGGCCTTACTGCGGGCTGTGCTTGGATCTACCTGATCGCCCGCGCGCTTTACGTTCCTGCCTACTATTTCGGTCTAACCCCATGGCGCTCGATTATCTGGATGATCGGGTTTGTCGCGACTATGCTCATGCTTCTTTCTGCCCTGATTTGAATTAACGGAGGCCCCACATGGCCAGCTACGACGTCATCATCATCGGTTCCGGCCCCGGCGGCTATGTCTCCGCCATTCGTTGCGCCCAGTTGGGCCTGAAAACCGCCTGCGTGGAAGGGCGTGACACCCTTGGCGGCACCTGCCTGAACGTCGGCTGCATCCCTTCTAAGGCCCTGCTGCACGCGACGGAAATGCTATACGAGGCTGAACATAACTTTGCCGAAATGGGCCTGAAGGGCAAAAGCCCGTCCGTCGACTGGGATCAGATGTTGGCTTACAAAGACAAGACCGTGGGCCAAAATACCGGAGGCATCGAATTCTTGTTCAAAAAGAACAAGGTCGACTGGCTGAAAGGTTGGGGGTCCATCCCCGAGGCCGGGAAGGTCAAAGTCGGCGAAGAGATCCACGACGCCAAGCACATCATCGTCGCCACCGGGTCCGAACCTTCACCGCTTAAAGGCGTCGAAATTGACGAGGAAACCGTCGTCACGTCTACTGGGGCGCTAAAGCTGAAGAAGATTCCAAAAACTATGGTCGTCATCGGGGCCGGTGTTATCGGACTGGAACTCGGCTCTGTTTATGCCCGTCTCGGGACCGAAGTCACCGTCGTTGAATACCTTGACGCGATCACACCCGGTCAGGACGCAGAAATCGCCCGCCAGTTTCAAAAAATGTTAACCAAACAGGGTCTGAAATTTGTGCTCGGCGCGGCTGTTCAGGGTGTATCTGTCAAAAATAAGAAGGCCACAGTGACCTACAAGATGCGCAAGGATGATACGGAGGCCGAGGTGAATGCCGAGTGCGTCCTACTTGCGACCGGCCGCAGGCCCTACACCGACGGTCTTGGCCTTGATGACCTTGGTGTGACAATATCGGACCGCGGCCAGATCGAAGTTGACGGGCGCTATAAAACGAGCGTCGACGGCATTTATGCCATTGGCGACGCGATCAAAGGCCCCATGCTGGCCCACAAGGCAGAAGACGAGGGCATGGCAGTCGCTGAAATCTTGGCAGGTCAGCATGGCCACGTGAACTACGGCGTGATCCCCGGGGTAATCTATACCCACCCCGAGGTCGCTTCTGTCGGCGAAACCGAAGAGACGCTCAAGCAATCAGGTCGCGCATACAAAGTCGGCAAGTTTCCGTTCATGGGTAATGCACGGGCCAAAGCGAACTTCATGGGGGATGGTTTCGTCAAGATTCTAGCGGACAAGGAAACCGACCGCGTGTTGGGCGCGCATATCATTGGCCCTATGGCAGGCGATCTGATCCACGAAATCTGCGTTGCCATGGAATTCGGTGCCGCTGCCGAGGATATCGCTCGCACCTGTCACGCTCACCCGACCTATTCGGAAGCGGTGCGTGAAGCGGCCCTTGCTTGTGGTGACGGTGCGATCCACGCTTAATACGATTGGCCCCTGGACGTGCGGCCGGGGGCCAATCTACTATTGGCTGCAAACATTTCTGCCAGCTCCGCCAGTCCGACTTAAAGCGACACGATTACCCTGACGGTAGCGCTAATCTAGCTCAGTCATAAAAATACGTGGACAGGGTCACTGAGCGGTGGCACGCAGCCCACCCTCCACGCCAGAGCGACCGTCAGGTTTTGAGCAATCGTAAACCTTTGGTGACATCGCCCCGCACCGCCAATCGCAAGCCCGGTTCGTCGCCTGCCTTCAGCGCCGCCAAGATCAGCCGATGATGCTTGGGTGGATCTGTGCGGTTCAGTTTTCCATAAAGTGCCCGCATCGTCGGCCCAAGTTGCAACCAGACAGTCTCTGTCATCGCAAGGATCGCCGGGGCCTGGGCACGTAAATAAAGTGTCCGGTGAAATTCGAGGTTCATTCGGATGTAACCGCTTGCATCATGCCGCGTCACCATTTGGCTGACGCCTTGGTTGATGACCTCAAGACGTTCGATCAGGGCAAAGTGCGCACGGGGCAAGGCGCGGGACGCCAATTCCGGTTCTAGCAGCGCGCGCAGGGTCGCTAGTTCCTCGATCCGATCGTTAGACAATAGCGGCGTACTGATGCGGCCGGTCGCAGATAGCGACAATGCCCCTTCGGAGGCTAACCTACGCACCGCCTCCCGCGCGGGTGTCATAGACACCTCGTAATCTCGCGCGATGCCGCGCAGGGTCAGGGCTGTGCCGGGTTCAATCTGTCCGTGCAGGATACGGGTGCGCAGAGCGCGAAAAACCCGATCGTGCGCAGCACCGGTCGGCGCGATGGGGCGAGGTGGGATCATGACGCGATCATGTGGTCAGAATAACACATAGGTCAATCGTCGAACCGCAACTGATGCAGCCGGTCCCCCTGCTCGCGCAACCAAAGCCGACGAGCAGCATAATCCGGCATCAGGTTCGCCACGACGTCCCAAAATGCGCTGCTGTGGTTCATCTCTACCAGATGCGCAACTTCATGGGCGGTGACGTATTCCAACACCTCTGGCGGGGCCATAATCAAGCGCCAAGAGTACATCAGCGCACCGTTCGATGAACACGATCCCCAGCGCGACCGCGTATCCCGCAATGTAATGTGCGTATATTTTCGCCCGACAGCCGCCGCATAACGATCTGATGCGGCCACGAGCGCATCGCGCGCGCGCGCGCGCAGGAACGCTCGCACAGCAGCGCCACCCGCACCTACGGGCACTAAAAGCGTATCGCCTGACGCGACAACGCGCCGTCCCTCAGCCTCGGCGATACGCAAGACAGCGCCGCGATACAGCACCTCAGCCCCGACAACCGCCGTCATACGTGGTGACACATCGGCTAGGTGACCTCTTAACCAATCTTCTCGTTCCTTCAGGAACGCGAGCGCCTCTCGTTCCGGCGCGCGGGGCGGCATTGTCAGCGTTACCTTGCCATCCAAACGCGAGACACGCAGGCTCAGCCGCCGCGCGCGGGCGGACCGGCGCAGGTCAACGGTAATCGGGGGGTTGCCAATGATCAGATCACGGCCCATATGCATCCTTTGTTCCGCCTGCGCCAAAGGTCTTTGACAGCATGCCTGCCTTATGGCAGGGGACGTCAGGCCGCCGCAAGGGCAGCACCGATATTCAAGGGGGAAAACCCATGCCGAAAGAAGAATGGGGCACGAAACGCCTGTGCCCGGAAACGGGCAAGCGATTCTACGACCTGAACAAGACTCCCGTCATAAGCCCTTACACGGGTAGCGTCGTCAACATCGACACGGGCAAGACCCGTACGATGGTCGCCGACTCTGAAGACGCGCAGACTAAGAAGATGAAGGTCTCGGACGAAGAGGACGATCTGGTTCTCGAGGACGATGAAGACGAGGACGAAGACGTTGATCTGGGCGATGACGTCTTAGAAGACGATGATGACGACACCGTCAGCCTCGACGATATAGCCGACGTTAGCAAAAGCGACGACGACTGAAAAAAGATGACACCGGGACGCGATTTCTGACTTGATCTCGTCCCGGTGGCTGCATAGATAACGGCACACGGCGACGCTATTCGCGTCATACGGTTTGGGGCCTTAGCTCAGCTGGGAGAGCGCTTGCATGGCATGCAAGAGGTCAGGGGTTCGATCCCCCTAGGCTCCACCAAATCACCCTCACCACCGCATCACACTGATATAGTTCGACTTTTGAAGATGAATATTTTGATACCACACACGTTTACCACACACGTTCGCCACATACGTAGGTAGCCTCCGGATCGTTCTGCTATCGAGCACCACGACGCCTCAGGTATCTTCGTCACCACATCTCACTTTACCGCCTCGGCTGAGCAGACCGCCAGAAGTCTAGGATCGCGTATAGTTCTCATTGACGGCCCTCACCTGACCAAATTGATGATCAAGTACAACATCGGCTTTCGTGACAAAGACGTCCTGCATATCAAGCAGATTGATGAAACCTATTTTGACGAAACGGTCAGCTGAACTGTCAGACAGCACCTCCAATACGACTGACGTGACCGATTTTCTTCTGTGAACGATTGAAGGCCAATGCATATTGTTAGCTGTGGCAGCGGCTCTTCAAATTGCCACTCAAGCAACCCGATAGACCGACCTTTCCGAAATCCCCAAGGCCCTCGCAACGTCCCTCTTCGACTTGCCCTCAGCCAGCATGGCGACCACCTCAGCCTTCTTAGCCTGTGCCGTTGGCTTGCGTCCCTTGTACTTCCCTTGGGCCTTCGCTTTGGCAAAACCGTCAGGCTCCTATTAAGTCACATCTCGCTTGGCTCACCGGCGCAACCTGATGGTCGACACGTCACAGGAAAGACACGCAGTCATTCAGCGAATGGGTCAGGCCATCAGGCTGCATAATACACTCACAGTCAGAGATGTTGTCCACTGCTCTACTTTTCCTCTATTTCTCAGGTGGGCGGGATAGGACGATGACATGGGATATTCACCGGAACGCAAGGCAGCTGTACTGAAGCGGATGCTGCCTCCGAACAACCTGCCTGTGCGGCAATTGTCGCAGGAGGAAGGGATTTCAGAGGCGACACTGCACAAGTGGCGGGCTCAGGCGCGTGGGAAGGGTCAGCTTTTACCCGATGCTGATGCTGGCCCTGAAGGTTGGACCTCGCGCGACAAGTTTGCAGCGGCGCAGGAGACGGCAGCGATGAATGAGGTCGATCTGGCGGAATACTGCCGCAAGCGTGGGCTTTTTGCCGAACAGATCAAGACGTGGCGCGTGGCTTGCGAGCAGGCGAACGACTGGGACCGCACCAGCACGGCGCGAATGAGTCAGGCCACAAAGGAAGAGAAGAAGTGGATCAAGGATCTGGAGCGCGATCTTGCCCGCAAGGATCGCGCCTTGGCCGAAACCGCAGCCCTTCTGGTTCTCAGAAAAAAGGCCTCGGCGATCTGGGGGGGGCGACGAGGACGCATGATCAGCCCCCCACATCGCCAAACCGCAGCCCTGCTGATCGAAGAAGCTGTCACCGCTGGCGCCCGTCGTTTCAAAGCCTGCACCGAGATGGAAATCAGCGCGCGGACACTGCGCCGCTGGACGCAGGGCGGTCAGGTTCAGGCTGACCAGCGCCCCTTGGTCCAACGTCCGGAGCCGCGCAACAAGCTCAGCGCAGAAGAACGCGCCGCCGTTCTGGCGGTCTGCAATGCGATGAGTTCGCGAGCCTGCCGCCCAGCCAAATCGTTCCCAGACTGGCCGATCAGGGGCAATTTCTGGCCTCGGAGTCCAGCTTTTACCGCATCCTGCGCGCGCACGGGCAGCAGCAGCATCGCGGGCGGGCAAAGCCATCCGTCCGACGCAAGCCGCCAACCAGTTTCAAGGCTGCCGGTCCCTGCGAGGTCTGGACTTGGGACATCACCTGGATGCCGGGGCCGGTCGCAGGCATGTTCTTCTACTTGTATCTGATCGTGGACATCTTCAGCCGCAAAATCTTGGGCTGGGAAGTGTATGAGCGCGAGGCTGCCGATCTGGCGGCAACGCTGGTCCAAAAAGCGGTTTGGGCGGAGGCC
>JAGXIQ010000046.1 GCA_024635625.1 Loktanella sp.
GAGCAGAGCGCTCATAACGCTTTGGTTGCGGGTTCAAATCCTGCCGGGCCTACCAAATCACCGCTACACTCAGCCGATATGCAGCCGGCTAACATCATGCGTTTTCTAGGCGGCCATGTCCAAGGGCGACATCGCATCGCAACTGCGTTGATGAAAAAGTGTGAAGTCGCTTAGAAAAGTAGAGTTCACTTGCGTTTAATTCGGATGATCGACGACCAATTCATTACATCCAAGGCGATTGCAAAGCTTTGCATCACATTCCACAAACAAATTATTTGGATGATTTGGTGCACCCGACTGGATTCGAACCAGTGACCTCTGCCTTCGGAGGGCAGCGCTCTATCCAGCTGAGCTACGGGTGCCTTAAAGCGTCTATAGCGGGGCGAAAACCCCGCCGCAACGCCAAAAGACTTTAAGCAAACAGATCGTGGCACAACTCCAGCGCATCGATCAGGACGTCGACCTCTTGCGTGGTATTGTAGACACCAAAGGACGCACGGCAGGTGGCGGTTACGCCAAGGTGATCCATCAACGGCATTGCACAATGGGATCCAGCACGCACAGCCACGCCCTTTTTATCCAACACGGTAGAAATGTCGTGCGCATGCGCCGGACCGTCGAGCGTAAAGCTGAAGATCGCGCCTTTGTCCGGCGCATTACCTTGAACTTGCAACCAGTTGAGACCGTGAAGCTTTTGTTGCGCATAGTCGCGCAGATTCGCCTCATGCGCGGCGATATTCTCCATGCCCACATCCATCATCCAGTCCAACGCTACGCCTAGGCCGATGGTCTGCACGATCCCCGGCGTGCCTGCCTCAAACTTCATCGGGGCATCGTTATAAGTCACCGCGTCGCGGCCCACTTCGCGGATCATGTCGCCGCCGCCAAGGAAGGGGCGCATCTCTGCCATGCGGTCAGGATGGACGTAGATCGCACCAGACCCGCTAGGACCGTATAGTTTGTGACCCGTGATTGCGAAGAAATCGCAGCCAATATCCTGCAAGTCGATTGGCATGTGCACAGCACTCTGCGAGCCATCAACTAGCACCGGCACGCCTTTTGCATGGGCACCTGCACAGATCGCTTTGACGTCCACCAGCGTGCCCAGCACGTTCGACATCTGCGTGATCGCGACCAATTTAGTCTTCGGCCCTACGGCATCAATCACGGCCTGCGGGTCCAGCGATCCGTCCATGCCACAATCGACCCATTTCAGTACGACACCCTGCCGTTCGCGCAGGAAATGCCAAGGCACGATATTGGCGTGATGTTCCATGATGGAAAGAACAATCTCGTCGCCTGGCTGCAACCGGGGCGCGGCCCAGCCGTAGCTGACCATGTTGATACCCTCGGTCGTGCCGGAATTCAGAATAATGTTATCCTCTGACGCCGCATTCAGAAACCGGGCGATCTTGCCGCGGACGCCCTCGTAATGGTCGGTTGCAACATTCGAAAGATAGTGCAAGCCGCGGTGAACGTTGGCGTATTCGTTTTCATACATCTGCGTCATCGCGTCGATCACGACGCGCGGCTTTTGCGCCGAAGCACCGTTGTCCAGATACACAAGAGGCTTGCCGTTCACCTCGCGCGCAAGAATTGGGAATTGCGCGCGGATCGCGTTTACGTCGAACATCTAGACGGTGCCTCCTTGTAGGGTCACGCCGATCAGGGTCAGCAACAAGGCCAGCCCAAATGAAATACCAAGAACGCCGATTATCACCGTCCCCAAGGCCTTAACTAGGCTGTCAAAGCCGTGCAGCACGTTGACAAAGTGAAGCAGCGCAAAGACCAGCCAAGCCAGCCCTGCCAGCGTCACGACGCCTGCCGCTTGCGGAAGGATCAGCAGCATTGCGGTTTGGACAATCTGGATGACCAGTGCCATCGCCTGCCACCAAACGACGAGCAGGATCGCGGCAGAGAATGTGCCTTTGCCGCCCAGTACCCGCCCCGTCAATTGCAGCGCGAACACCATCATCACCAAGGATGCGCCAAGAATAACGCACAGGGTAAAGGGCGTGGCCATCACCATCGCCGCTTCGACCGGCGAAAGATACAGCCCTGCCACCAGCACCAGCACCGACAAAACGGTCACCAATGCAACCATCGACCAAAGCGTTGACATGTCCAGCTTCATCGCTGCTAACCGTCGCGCAGTCCCGGCTGGATCACGGAACGATGTCCCGATAAAAGTTCCGATACTCACACCTCAGCCTCGCGCAAGGATTGCAACCAGATCGCGGCGAAGGCCACGACCCATAGCGCACCGACCAGATGTGTTCCGGGCACTGGCCCAAGAAAACCTGCCATCAGCCCGTAAAGCAACAATAGTGGCACACTCGCCAGCAGCGACCAGAACAGTGCCAATCGGGCGCTGTAAAAGCTACCCTTGCCGCCGACAAGCCGTGCGATCAAGTGACTGATAGCCGCCACACCGTATAGCAACAGCGGCCAGATCGTGATCCAGGCGAATAACTCGTAAGTCATCATTTGGCCCAGATCCCGAACCTCTGTGCCCGGCGCCACTTCAAAGCCAGCCGCAGTCCGCGCCAGACGCGGCCACTGCGCGACAAAGACCAGCAAGCAAAAAACGATCAGATAGGCCAGCGCCCGGTCCTCTCGTTTGCCCTGCGCCAGCAAGCCGCGCATCACGGCGCGGGGGCCGCGCCATGTACGAACGATGTCTGCCGTGACTGCCATCAGTGCTGATGGCGGTCCAGCCAACCCGCCAGCCGGTCACGCAAATCCTCGGCCAAGGCCTCGTCCGCGATTTCCTGAAGGGCTTCAGCCAGAAACGACAATGTCAGCAGCGTCGTCGCTGTCTTGTGCGGCACACCGCGTGAACGCAGGTAAAACAATGCATCCTCGTCAATCGCACCAGAGGTGGAACCGTGCGAGCACGCCACGTCGTCAGCGTAAATCTCAAGCTCTGGCTTGGCAAGGAACTGGCTGTCGCCGTCCAGCAGCAGTGACTGGCTGATCTGATAGCCATCCGTCTTTTGCGCACCGTGCTTGACCAGGATTTTGCCCTGAAATACGCCCACGGCGCCGTTGCGCAGTACTTTTTTGAAGACCTGCCGCGATTCGCAGCCCACCGCATCGTGCGTAATAAAGACTGTATCGTCGTGGTGGAAACCTTCACCGTCACCGACACACGCACCAGACACGTGGGCCGTCGCATCGTCGCCGACGATTTCCATGATGCAGTCATTGCGGGTCATCGCCCCGTTTACGCTAAGCGTAAAAGACTTGAACGTGGAACCTTCGCCAATTCGTGTGAAGATATGCGTATTCATACGACGGCCGTGGTCGCGTCCTTGCGCCCGAACATGATGGAACGCTGCACCATCAGCTACATCGACTTCCATATTCGACGCAAAGCGCGCCGCACCGGCCCCGCTTTCGAGTACTGTCACGGTCGTTCCGGCATCCAGCTTCACCACATGGTGCAGCGACACATCCGCCCCGACGTTCTTGCGGTCATAACGGATATGGATTGCGCGTTCCGCTTGACCCGTCACATGGATCAGCAGTCCGTCGGTCGCCATGGCCGTCGTGAGCGCAGCCAACGGACGCTCCACCGGTTTTTGACCGCGTTCTTCCAGGGTGCCCAGCAGATCAGCGGCCCATGTGATATCTTCGGCCTGCGACAGCCGCGTCATCGTCACACCAGCCAGCGACAGATCGTCAGACGCCGCCGCATCAAAGACCCCGTCTACAAAGACGACGCGCAAGGCATCGTTCTTTGAAAACTCTGGATTGTCTTCGATCGGCAGCACGTCCGCGTCGATCGCTGCAGCATCCACCAAGGTTGTCGGATCGGTAAAGCGCCAGTACTCGTCGCGACGCGCCGGCAGGCCCATCACGGAAACGCGCCCTAGCGCCGCATTGCGGGCTTTCGTCAGCCAAGCTGAGCCGTTGGGCAGTGTCACCGCCGCCAGCCGCGTATCGGTCGCGTCCTGTTTGCGTTGCGGCAGCGCCATTACGCGTCCTCCGCCAGCAGATCAGTGTAACCGTTGTGTTCGACTTCAAGCGCCAGCTCTGGGCCGCCCGACTTGATAATGCGGCCGTTCGACATGATGTGCACGACGTCCGGTTTGATGTGGTCCAGCAGGCGCTGGTAGTGCGTGATCACAAGGAAGGACCGACCTTCGGACCGCAGCGCGTTCACGCCGTCAGCCACCAGTTTCATCGCGTCCACGTCAAGGCCCGAGTCGGTCTCGTCAAGGATGCACATCTTCGGCTCTAGCATCGCCATCTGCAAGATCTCGTTGCGCTTCTTTTCGCCGCCAGAGAAGCCTACGTTCACCGGCCGCTTCAGCATCTCAGCATCGATCTTCAGATCCTTCGCCTTGGCGCGGACTTCTTTCAGGAAATCACCCGCAGACAGCTCTTCTTCGCCGCGCGCTTTGCGCTGTGCGTTCACAGCGGTGCGCAGGAACGTCATGTTGCCGACGCCCGGAATTTCCACCGGATACTGGAACGCAAGGAACAGGCCCGCCGCAGCACGCTCTTCCGGCTCCATCGCCAGCAGATCAACGCCGTTCAGCGTCGCCGTGCCGCCGGTGACGGTGTAGCCATCCTTGCCGGACAGCACATAAGACATTGTCGATTTGCCAGAGCCGTTCGGCCCCATGATCGCATGCACTTCCCCGGCAGGGACGGTCAGATCGACGCCCTTCAGGATCGACTTGTCTTCATCTTCCAGATCGACCTTCAGGCCTTTAATTTCCAGCATATTCTTCTCCTTCACGGTCCCGCAGGACCCGTCTATTCCGCGCCCATTAGGGCAAATTTATCCGACAGAACCTTCAAGCGAAATCGCCACCAGCGCCTGTGCTTCCATCGCGAATTCCATCGGCAGCGCTTGCAGCACTTCCTTGCAGAACCCGTTCACAACCAGCGCGACGGCCTCTTCCTCGTCCATTCCGCGCGAGCGGCAGTAGAACAGCTGCTCGTCATCGACCTTGGAAGTCGTCGCCTCGTGCTCCACACGGCTCGAGTTATTTTTCACCTCGATATAAGGCACCGTATGCGCGCCGCACTCAGATCCGATTAGAAGGCTATCGCACTGCGTATAGTTGCGCGATTCCTTGGCCTTGGGGTGCATCGACACAAGGCCGCGGTACGTGTTTTGCGCCTTACCAGCAGAAATGCCCTTGGACACAATCCGTGACTTCGTGCGCTTGCCCAGGTGGATCATCTTGGTGCCGGTATCGGCCTGCTGCATGTTGTTCGCGATGGCGATGGAATAGAATTCACCCTGTGAATCGTCGCCGCGCAAGATGCAGCTTGGGTACTTCCATGTCACGGCGGACCCGGTTTCAACCTGAGTCCACATGATTTTGGCACGGTCACCGCGGCAGTCGGCACGCTTGGTCACAAAGTTGTAGATGCCGCCCCTGCCTTCTGCATCGCCCGGATACCAATTCTGCACCGTGGAATACTTCACCTCGGCATCTTCTTCGATGATGATTTCGACCACGGCTGCGTGCAGCTGCGCAACATCGCGCTTCGGTGCCGTACATCCCTCAAGGTAGGAGACATAGGACCCCTTGTCGGCGATGATCAGCGTGCGTTCAAACTGGCCAGTGTTTTCCGCATTGATGCGGAAATAGGTGCTCAGCTCCATCGGGCAGCGCACACCGGGCGGGATATAAACGAACGATCCATCCGAAAACACGGCAGAGTTCAGCGTCGCATAAAAGTTGTCTGTCGGTGGCACGACCGTGCCCAGATACTTTTTCACCAGTTCCGGATGCTCGCGGATCGCCTCAGAGATCGAACAGAAAATAACGCCGGCTTTCGCCAGCTCTTTCTGGAACGTCGTACCAACCGAGACAGAGTCGAACACCGCATCCACGGCAACCTTGCGTCCCTCGTCCGGCACTGCCCCTTCAACACCCGCTAAAATAGCCTGCTCCGACAGCGGAATACCCAGCTTTTTATAGGTTTCAAGCAACTTCGGATCGACTTCATCCAGCGACTTTGGCTTCACTTCCATGCTCTTAGGACGCGCGTAGTAATACAGATCCTGAAAGTCGATGTCCGCCAGCTTCAGCATTGCCCAGTTCGGCACGCTCATGCCGGTCCAGCGCTCGTACGCGCTCAACCGCCAGTCAGTCATCCACCGCGGTTCTTCGTTCTTGCCGGAAATCAGCTCTACGATATCGGTGTTCAAGCCCTTTGGGGCATAATCCATCTCGATCTCGTCGTCGTTCCAGCCATATTTATAGGCCCCCGACAGCTGCGCTACCGCATCGACGGTCTCTTGATCGACACCTTCTTTGACGTCCACATCCAGTACAGCCATGTCTCTCACCTCTTCCTTGCGGCTCACGCCGCCATCATTCTCTGGGCCTTGGCGCACCATGCATCTGCAAAGCGCAAGACCTCGTCTTCCGTTGTCCCGATACCCAGCGACACACGCAAAGCGCAGGCCGCCTGATCGATATCGTATCCCAGCGCCGTCAAAACCGGCGAGGTGCGTACCTTCCCGCTAGAACAGGCAGAGCCTGCACTGACCGCAAAGCCCGCTAAATCCATTGCCATCACCTGCGTCTCGCCCCGCCAACCAGGGCAAATCATGCAAGATGTGTTTGGCAAACGATCATTATCATTCCCGACAAAAATAGTATGCGGGACAGCATCCGCAACCGCCTTTTCTAGAATATTTCTAAGTTCTGCAACCCGATCCCATTTCCCTTGGGCAAGATCTTCTTGTGCGGCGACGGCAGATGCCGCCATCCCTGCAATTGCGATGATGTTTTCGGTGCCCGACCTGCGGCCCATTTCCTGTCCGCCGCCGCGCAACTGGACGGGAACGTCAAAACCTTGTGGCACGATCAGCGCACCCACGCCTTTGGGGCCGCCAAATTTATGTGCCGACAAAAATATCTGTTCGACACCCGCCCAAGCATAGGAAAATGCAACGCGACCAAAGCCTTGAGTTATGTCGCTGACAGCTAGTCCCGGCGGCAGTGATTGCACGATCCCTGTTTCAGAATTCGCCAACTGCACCACCGACGTAGCCGGATTGCCAACGACAACCTGCCCGCCGATGACTTCCAGATCGCCGGTCACCCATCCACGCACAGCCTCATGCTCAAGATCGGATGCATGCAGATCATGCCCCGCTAGGGCCAATGCCGCAGCCTCTGTCGCACCCGAGACAAAGATCACGTCCGCGACCCCTGCCCCGACAGCCTCTGCCACCAGCGCGCGCGACTTCTCCAGCAGGGTCTTTGCTGCGCGGCCTTCGCGGTGCACGGAACTTGGATTGCCGACGACACCCATCGCAGCGATCATGGCGTCCCGCGCCTCGGTCCGCAGCGGCGTGGTCGCGTTATGATCCAGATACACCCGGCTCAAAGTATGCTGTCCTGGCAATGTTCAAAATTATTCAGTGGGAAGCCCGTCAGGGCTGGGGGCAGCGCCGCTGCAATGGTTTCACTCATCGACCACCTCGAACAACGCAGGCACCGCTGGACAGGGTGCCATCGCGTTGCCGACGACATCGCTTAGCCGTGTTTGATGCAGGAACACGTAAACGTTTGCGCTTAATCCTTCCCACAACCGGTTCGTCAAAGACTGCGCCCGGCTGCCGGACGTTGCGCCAGAGGCCCCAGCCCCTTTGTGCATCGCACTCACAGTCTCGTCGACCGCACCTAAAATATCTGAGACGCGAATCTCTGACGCAGCACGGGCTAAACGGTATCCACCACCGGGACCGCGCACCGATTCCACCAGCTTTTCGCGGCGCAGTTTGACGAATAACTGCTCTAGATAAGGCAGACTCACGTCCTGCCGCTTGGCAATCTCGGTCAGACTGACCAGCGTACCAGGTGGTTGCAGGGCCAGATCGGCCAGCGCGACCATCGCATAACGCCCCTTGGTGCTAAGTTTCATCGCAACGCCTCCCGTTTCCGCATAAACATTGACGAAAGCCCTGCGTCTGATTAGGTCACGCCAATCCCGCCGCACAGGCTCTCTCGTGCGGATTTAGAATCTTTCTAAGGTGTCCGAGCGTTTTCGTCAAGAATTCGCGACGCACCACAGCAGATGGAACGCGCATGCCCGAAGTCATCTTCCCCGGTCCCGAAGGCCGCCTTGAAGGCCGTTATCACCCACAAAAGGATCGTGACGCGCCGATCGCTATCGTACTGCACCCGCATCCGCAGTTCGGCGGAACGATGAACAACCGGGTCGTCTACAACCTGCACTATGCTTTTTATAACATGGGCTTCACCGTGCTGCGGTTCAATTTCCGCGGTGTGGGCCGGTCACAGGGTGAATACGATCAGGGAATCGGCGAGCTTTCGGATGCGGCGTCCGCCCTCGATTACCTGCAGTCGATGAACAACAACGCCAAGCATTGCTGGGTCGCTGGTTTTTCCTTCGGCGCGTGGATTGGGATGCAGCTGCTGATGCGGCGGCCAGAAATCACGGGCTTCATCTCGGTCAGCCCGCCTGCCAACATGTACGACTTCAGCTTCTTGGCACCCTGTCCGGCGTCTGGTCTGATCATCAACGGCGCTGCCGACCGCGTGGCCCCGCCTGCCGATACGGTCAACCTTGTGAACAAGCTGCACGATCAAAAAGGCATCGTCATCACCCACGAGGAAGTCCCCGGTGCTGGTCACTTCTTTGAAGATCCCCACATGGACCCGATGATCGGCAGCGTAAAATCTTACGTCCGCCGCCGCCTGACAGAAAACACACGGTAAACGTATGTCTTACGTCGATGACGTCGCACTTGAACTCGCACAACTTGCCCTCGCCGATGCAGAACGCACCGGCGAGGACAAGATCGTGGATCAGATCGGTGAACTGCTAGGAGCATCTTCGCAGACCTTGCAGGAAAGCTATCTGACCTTTGTGCGCGTCCGCCGCGCCGAGGCGCGCGCGCGGTTGATACTGGCCGCTCGCGTTGACAAGGTTAAAGACTGACGCACCGCGCGATCAGGTTAAGGCTTTGTGAAATATAACATAATATGTTTCGCATGCGAAACATTTGGTTTTTGAAATGTATTCCATGCCCGACCGGATCACCCGCCAGATTGCTTTCCTTGCGGAAGCTGACCGTCTGAAATCCGTTACACGCGCTAACGCCTTGATGGACGGTTCGCGACGCGAAAACAGTGCCGAACACTCGTGGCACCTTGCACTTTGGGCGCTTGTCTTCGACGCACCTGCTGCGACGATTCACATGGCTTTAATGCACGACGTCGTGGAAATCGATGCCGGCGATCACCCGATTCATCTGCCGCAAGACCATGCCGCCATTGCAGTCAGGGAACGTGCCGCCGCTGATCGGCTGTACGCCATTCTGCCGGATGATCAGAATGCCGCGTTCCGCGCGATCTGGGAAGATTTCGAGGACGCGACCAGCCACGCCGCCCGCACCGCCCGCACCCTAGATATGGCGCAGCCGCTGATGCAGGAACTCGGCAATGTGGCCCAAACCGAGGTCGATCGCGATATTATCCGCAGTCTTTTGGCGTCGGGTCGTCCCGCCGCACTCGCTGACGACTGGCAAGATTTATATACATACGCGGTCGGCTTGCTGGATCAGACGGGCTTTCGACTGGATACCGTCACGACCGCGCGCCTCCGTTTTCTGGCAGAGGCAGATCGTCTGAAAACTGAACTGCGGGCCACGAGCCTGTTCGACGGCTCCCGGCGCGAAAACTCTGCAGAGCATAGCTGGCACCTTGCGCTTTTCGCGCTGACCCTGTCCGAACATGCGATCAGGCCTGTCGATACCGACCGGGTCATCGCCATGCTGCTGATTCACGATCTCGTGGAAATTGATGCTGGCGACCTGCCCATCCATACTATTGCGAGTGACCAAGGGGCCAAGGTCGAGGACGAGCGGCGCGCGGCCCAACGGCTGTTCGGTATTTTGCCTGGCGAACAGGGCAAAGTTTTGCATGCCCTCTGGGCTGAATTCGAGGCGGCTGAAACTGATGACGCCATTTTCGCCAAGGCCCTCGACCGAGTGCAGCCAGTGATGGCAAATTTGGCGACGCGGGGCGGTACATGGCCCGCCTACAACGTCAGCCGCACCCAGTTGCAGACACGCGTTGCCGACAAGGTCCAGCGTGGCGCTCCCGCCGTGTGGGACGCCTTGCTACCGCAGATTGATGCGTATTTCGACAGCTGAAGGCAGCATAAGGTTAACGTGACTGGCGTCAGCTTGGGACGTGGGACATAACCCGCCCAACAACTGCGAAAGGTCTGTTATGCGTCCCTTTTCGACCTTTGGTCAGCGACATCCGCTGGCAACCTCTCTCATCGTCCTTGGGATCGCTGCCGCGTGGTTTGTGCTTCCGCTTTTGATGCGGGGCCCGATTGATGTGACGGCGGGCACGGGCACGTTCGACTTGACCGATTTGCGACCCTTCATCGTGACTGAAGGTCTTGTCGCAACCGGGCTACTGGTTATCGTGGCCTTGCTGCGCTGGGGTCAAGCGTCTGGTTTGCGCGGGCCGGTTGATCCGGCGGGACTGCGTTTGGCTGGGTGGTTCATCGTGCCAGCCACGTTGATCGTAGGAACCTTTTGGGTCAGCTACGTCAACCTTGCGGATGGTGCACCGATTGCGCCGTCGCTGTTATCGATCACCATCATGGCCCTGCTGATTGGCCTATTCGAAGAAACGCTGTTTCGCGGCGTCCTTCTGCATGGGTTACGGCAGGCCATGACTGTCGGTTGGGCCATCATCGCGTCTGGGCTATTGTTCGGTTTGTTTCATGTGGTGAATGCTGTTGTGGGGCAGAATTGGCCTTTAACGGCGATCCAGATGGCGGGTGCGACGGGACTAGGATTGTTTTTTGCCGCCATCACGGTGCAAGCCCGAAGCATCTGGCCTGCGATCACTCTGCACGCACTCTGGGACGCTTTCGCCCTGTCCGCACCAGCAGCGCTGCAGCTGTTGCCATCCCAAGATCAGGCCGCCGTGCCAGAGCCTGGATTACCAGCACTTCTGGTCCCTGCACTGCTTAGCTTTGCGGCATATGTGATCCATCGGCGGTGGGTGCGACGGATGACAGCGGCGGGTTCTCGCCAAAGTAGAAGCTTTTCCGACTAGACAGATGGCGTCAAGGGGCATAGGGCGCGAAGCTGACTTAGACCGGACCCATGCCCCATGATCGATACACTCGCCAAAGCTCTTGCTGACAAGGGCTACGACGCCCTCACACCCGTGCAGGAGGCGGTGACGAATCCGGAGCTTGACGGCAAAGACCTGCTTGTCAGCGCCCAAACCGGGTCTGGTAAGACCGTAGGCTTCGGCCTTGCCATCGGTCCGACCATCCTTGCGGAAGACGGAACCTTTGGCCCCGCAGGTCGCCCCCTTGCCTTGATCGTCGCCCCGACACGCGAATTGGCGTTACAGGTCAAGCGCGAGTTGCAGTGGCTTTATGCAGGCACCGGTGCCGTTCTTGCGTCCTGCGTGGGCGGTATGGACGTGCGCGACGAACGCCGCAGCCTTGACCGCGGTGCCCATATCGTCGTGGCAACGCCCGGTCGTTTGGTGGATCACATCAATCGCAGCAATATTGACCTGTCTGACATTCGCGCCGTTGTGCTGGATGAAGCAGACGAGATGTTGGACCTTGGTTTTAAAGAAGACTTGGAATTCATTCTTGGCGAAGCCCCACCCGAACGCCGTACACTGATGTTCTCGGCGACTGTGCCGCCGATGATCGTCAAGTTGGCGAAATCCTATCAGCGCGATGCCGTCCGTGTGGCGACGACAACCAAAGAGGGTCAGCACGCGGACATCGAATACCGTGCGCTATCCGTAGCGCAGCATGATGCCGATAACGCCATCATCAATGTATTGCGATTCTATGATGCGCCGAACGCGATTGTTTTTGCCAACACCCGTGCGATGGTTACGCGTCTGACCACGCGTCTTGGGAACCGTGGATTTTCCGTGGTCGCCCTGTCTGGAGAGTTGAGCCAGCAGGAACGGTCACATGCTTTGCAGGCGATGCGCGATGGCCGTGCAAAGGTTTGCGTCGCAACCGACGTAGCGGCCCGTGGTATCGACTTGCCGAACTTGGAACTGGTTATTCACGCGGAATTGCCGACCAACGCTGAAATCCTGCTGCACCGCTCTGGCCGGACCGGCCGTGCGGGCCGTAAGGGTATTTCTGCCATGATCGTGACGCCAAAGATGCGTCGTAGGGCAGAAAACCTGCTGACATGGGGCAAGTTGCAAGCGACCTGGGCCATGGCGCCAAGCGCAGACGAGATCCTGCGCAAGGATGAGGAACGGCTTTTGAGCGACGAAATCTGGTCTGAAACTTTCAAAGAAGACGAGCTGGCATTTGCCGGGCGTTTGCTGGAAGCGCACGAGCCGATGCAAATAGCTGCCGCCTACTTGCGTCTGTATCAGGGCAAGCAATCGGCACCTGAAGATCTGACTGCCTACGATGCGCCGCCCCCCCGTGAGGGTCGCGAGACTGCACCCAAAGAGCGGAAAGAGGCATTTGGCCCTTCCAAGTGGTTCCGCGTCAACGTGGGCCGCGATCAGAAAGCCGAAGCACGCTGGCTTCTGCCGATGCTTTGCAAGGCCGGTGACATCACCAAGAAGGAAATCGGCGCGATCCGTATCCAGTCCGACGAAACTTTCGTCGAGATTTCCGAAGGTGCGGTTGATGGTTTCCTGAAAGCTGTCGGCCCCGACATGCAGCTAGAGAATCAGGCGGAACTGACCGCGCTGGACGGTGCCCCGCAGATTTCTGACCGTGGTGCGCGGCCTGATAAAAAGGCTTACACCAAGCGCGATGATAGTGCCCCGCGGGCCTATAAGCCGCGCGACACGACCCCGCCGCCGCCAAGCCGTCAGGATGATATTGCCGCGATTCAACCGGTCTATGGTGCTGCCGACGATACTCCGAAGCCCCGCAAACCACGTGCTAAGCCTGAGCGTAAAGATCACGGCGACGCCGTTGTCGATCTGAACAAGAAGGCCAAGCCGGTTTGGAAGGGCAAGTCAGATGACCGCCCTGCCCGTGCACCTTACCGTGCCGATGGTGATGCAAAGCCTGCCTATAAGGGCAAAAGCGATGCAAAGCCCGCATGGAAAGGCAAGACTGACGACAAGCCTGCTTACAAGGGCAAGACTGACGACAAGCCTGCCTACAAGGGCAAGTCCGAGGGCAAGCCGCCCTATAAGGGTAAAGCTGACGGGAAACCCGGCGAAAAACCTGCGTGGAAAGGCAAGTCCGATGCCAAGCCTGCATGGAAAAAACCTGATGGAGCGCCTGCGAAACCCAAGGCCAGCGCCAATGACACCTCTAAGCGGTTCGTGCCGCCGGGTGGCAAGGCCGCCCCGCGAAAGCCGACTGGCAAAGGTCCGCTGAAGCGCGGACCGAAGTAGCGATTGTGGCGGCAGGCCGGTTAATAATGCCTTAATCCTGCCGCAATTTCGCCTAGTGCGCGACACGATTCGACCCCACCCTCAACAAATCGCCCAACAAGAGGCGAAGGTTGGGATACGACTAAGACAACGGCAATATATCAGGACCAGACCAATGGCCAACCAGCATCCCGCCCATTCAGAGGCAGAGAACCAGCAGCAGGGCGACGCGAACGCCCTGCCGCAGCAATCAGGCACCCCCTTGGCGCCGCAGCACGAGCAGCAGCAACAGACGCAGCAGATTCCGCTTTTCCGCGATTTTGCCAGCATCTAGGCCCTGCGTGAAACCGGATCGCCGCATAAATTGCGGCGGTGCGGATTTACCTTATCAACGGACGGCTATCGTCCATGACACCCATTTCCAGTATCCGTAATCTTGGCCCGGCGACAGAAGCTGCGTTGAACGCTGCCGGCGTGCCAGACGCCGAATTACTGCGTAAGATGGGCGCCGATGCGGCGTATGCGCTTCTGCTTGCAAACGGCCAACCTGCCCACTTCATCGGCTATTACGTCCTGCACATGGCATTGCAAGGCCGTCCATGGAACGATTGCAGGGGCGCCGAAAAGGCGGCCCTACGCGTGCAATTTGATGCGTTGAAAGACATGCATGCAGATGTCGGTCTGACGGAGTTGGAACAGATGCTCGACAAGATCGGTGTCACGACAAAGCATCTGAAGCCTTAGGGGAACCGTTGACGGGCTGATGGGGTTTGCTTTCCAACACTGGAAAGGAAATCGTTATGGACCTGATCCGCATTATCGTTTCTGTCATCCTGCCGCCGGTCGGCGTTTTTCTGCAGGTTGGCTTTGGCAAACACTTTTGGCTGAACATCATCCTGACACTGCTGGGCTACATTCCCGGTCTGGTCCACGCGATCTGGATCATTGCACGGACAGGGCCGAAACCAGCATGACCGATCATTACGCACGCTTGCAGCGGCTAGAGAAGATAGCCCACCGCATGGACACCGCCCTGCGCATTCCGATCATCGGCATGCGGGTTGGATACGATTCGATCATTGGTCTGATCCCGGGGATTGGCGATATCCTAACCCTCGCGCCTTCGGCTTGGATCATTATCGAAGCAAAGCGACTAGGTGCGCCGCCGCACCTGTTAGGGCGCATGGCCGCAAATACAGGCATAGACGCGGCGGTCGGTATGGTGCCGCTGGTTGGTGATCTGTTTGACGCGACCTTCAAATCGAACCGGCGCAAAGTGGCCCTGTTGCGCGAGCATTTGGAATGCAAAGGGGCCGTCCCGACGGGACAGCCCCAATTTGCCTAGTAAGGCAATGATCAAGCAAAGGCGGGCACTTGGCCCGCCTTTGCTATTTTAGCCGACCAGTTCGAGGCCGGAAAAGAAGTAAGCGATTTCTTCTGCAGCGGTTTCCGGTGCGTCGGAGCCGTGCACAGAGTTTTCACCGATGGACAGGGCAAAATCCTTGCGGATCGTGCCTTCTGCCGCGTCAGCAGGGTTGGTGGCGCCCATGACGTCACGGTTCTTTTGGATAGCGCCTTCGCCTTCCAACACTTGCACGACGATCGGCTCAGAGATCATGAACTCGCACAGTTCGCCGAAGAAGGGACGGTCTTTGTGAACGCCGTAGAATTCCTGCGCCTGTGCCAGCGTCAGCTGAATGCGCTTGGATGCGACGATGCGCAGGCCTGCGTCTTCGAACTTGGCGATGATCTTGCCAGTCAGGTTACGCTTAGTGGCGTCGGGCTTGATGATGGAGAAGGTGCGCTGAATGGCCATGAGGTGCCTCTTGGTGTTGGTGCCGCGCTGCGGCGTTTAAAGCTGGCGCTGCCCTAGCATGGCCCCTGCGCCGTGAAAAGCCTCGCACTTGACGGAAAGGCGTTACTCTATTTTCGTCCAGACCATCTATTGTTGAGAAGCGGAGTGTTTCATGCGCCTGCCCGTCTTGATGATCTGCCTGACCATTTCCACACCCCTACTGGCACAGGACGCGCTGACGGGCGTGCCCGCGCAAAGCTTTA
This sequence comes from Loktanella sp., assembly GCA_024635625.1. GTDB lineage: Bacteria > Pseudomonadota > Alphaproteobacteria > Rhodobacterales > Rhodobacteraceae > Loktanella. The sequence continues at coordinate 15,426 of JAGXIQ010000046.1, forward strand.
CGTTGGACCCTTCGCACGCCAGCGTTCTGTTTTCCGTCAACCACCTTGGCTTTTCGAACTATACTGCCGGTTTCGACACTTTAAGCGGCACGTTGCGACTAGATCCTGCCGCACCACAAGACGCGGAAGTGTCGTTCACCATTAATGTTGCTTCGCTTGATCTGAATACACCGCCGCTGGGCTTTCGAGAGGAATTGCTGGGGCCAAACGTCTTCGACGCCGACGTATTTCCGCAGATCACCTTTATCAGTACATCTGTCGCGCCCACGGGACCGACCACAGCCGACGTGACCGGCGATCTGACACTGCACGGCGTGACGCAGCCCGTAACCTTGCAGGCGACTTACAATGGCAACAGCACGGCGGGCATGTTCGAACCTTGGGTCCGGATCGGGTTTTCTGCTGAGGCTGAATTCAGCCGCACTGCATTTGGCATGGGCGTAGGGGTGCCAGAGGCCGGAAGTACGATAGGTGTCGGTGATGCCGTCTTTGTCCGGATAGAGACAGAATCGACAGGCGAGTCCGTCGCGAATTAGTCGCCCTACGGGTTTGTCACTGCAGTCGGCTAAGGCTAGGCTTTTGGTTACAAACCGCTGAAAGGGCAGCTTCGTGAACACAATCGTCGATTTCCTGAATACCGTTCTGTGGGGGTATGTGCTAGTTTACGGCCTGCTTGCCGTGGGCTTGTTCTTTACATTCCGGCTGGGATTTATCCAGTTCCGGCACTTCCCAGAGTGTTTTCACGTCATCACTGGTTCGCGCGAAACGTCAAGCGACGGCATCAGCCCCCTGCAAGCGCTGATAATCTCGTTGGCCAGTCGCGTTGGGACTGGCAACCTTGCTGGGGTCGCCGTTGCAATCTATCTGGGTGGGCCAGGTGCGATTTTCTGGATGTGGATGGTGGCCCTTGTCGGTATGGACACGGCCTATGCCGAATCGACGCTGGCGCAGTTGTATAAGGTGCGCAACGCTGACCATCAGTATCGCGGTGGGCCGGCGTTCTATATGGCGAGAGCGTGTTGCAGTTAATCGGTCTCGTATCCGGCAGCTTTGAAGTAGTTGTAGCACTCCTCGTCGGAGAAGAGGTCGCAGACATGTCCCACCGCCGCCCAAAGTTGGTCGTAGGTCCGTGCCGCCGGCTTTCTGATAAGA
>JAGXIQ010000047.1 GCA_024635625.1 Loktanella sp.
GCGTGATTACAAGTTCTACGGTTAGGATACCCCTTGGACCTGCATATTTCCCACACGACCCGCTACGCCTATGACACGCCCGTCAGCTATGCGCTGCAGCGACTGCATTTGCGGCCGCAGTCGAACATCATGCAAACCGTGTTGGACTGGACAGTCACCGTCGATGGCGGCGTGATCGAACTGACCTGCGAGGACCACCATGGCAACGTCATCGATCTGGTGAACACAGACCGCGGGGCGACCGAATTGACCGTCACTGCCAGCGGCACCGTGCGCACGCATGACCGTGCAGGCGTGATGGGCAAGGTTTATGGCGCTGCACCGTTGTGGCATTTCATGCAGGACACGGCGCTGACAAAATCTAGCAAGGATATCCGTGCACTGGCCCGCCCGCTGAAATCAGCCACTGATACGCTGGGGGCTTGCCACGCACTATCAGCCCAAATTTTGGCGGCTGTGCCCTATCTGATCGGCCAGACCTATACCAACACCACCGCCGATCAGGCACTGACGGGCGGCGCGGGTGTGTGCCAAGACCATGCGCACATCATGATCGCTGTCGCACGCTACGCCGGATTTCCTGCGCGCTATGTCTCGGGCTATCTGAAACTGGACGACCGGATTGATCAAGACGCCAGCCATGCTTGGGCAGAGGTGCATTTGCCGACGCTTGGTTGGGTGGGGTTCGATGTGTCTAACGGGATCAGCCCGGATGAACGCTATGCCCGCTTGGCTATTGGGTGCGACGCAAGCGATGCGGCCCCGGTTAAGGGGATGCGCATGGGCGACGGGGATGAATCGCTGATTGTCACGCTGCAAGTCCAGCAGTAGAAGCGACTTAACCTAAATCAGAGAATTCCCATGACCTATTGCGTTGGCCTGCGTCTAAACCGCGGCCTAGTCTTCATGTCCGACACCCGCACCAACGCTGGCGTCGACAACTTTTCCATGACCCGCAAGATGTTTACATGGGAAGCGCCGGGCGAGCGGGTCATCACGATCATGACCGCCGGCAACCTTGCGACGACGCAATCCCTGATTTCCCTGCTGGAAGAACGGTCAAAATCCGCCGCTGACCGCGACCCCAGCATCATGCGCGAACCAACCATGTTCCAGGTCGCCCGCCTGGTCGGCGCGACCTTGCAAGAGGTCATCGCCTATTCGTCCCCCACGGGAGACACATCGGGCAGCAATTTCCGCGCGACCGTCATCGTCGGCGGCCAAATCGCAGGCGGCGTGCCGACGATCTTTATGGTCTATCCCGAAGGCAACTTCGTCGAAGTGACCGAAGAGACTCCGTTCTTTCAGATCGGAGAGACGAAATACGGCAAGCCAATCCTTGTGCGCGCCTATGACCCAGAGATGACGTTCGAAGACACCGTCAAACTGCTGCTGGTGTCCTTCGATTCAACGGTCAAATCGAACCTGTCTGTCGGTCTGCCGTTTGACATCGTGCTGTACAAAAAAGACGCTTTTGAAATCCACAAACGCGCCCGAGTCGAAGCTGACGACGAGGTCTATCATCAGATTTCCAGCGGCTGGGGTGATGCGTTAAAAGAAGCTTTCGTATCGCTTCCAACGTATAAGCTTTAGCGTTCCAGCCACAGTTTAACGGATGCGGCCATTGACCGCGCCAGCGCCTGACGCGACGTCGCGCGCAGGCGTTCGTTTAGCTGCAACAGCTTGTCGATTTCACGCACGATGCCTTGCCCAGCGCTGTTCGCCTGTTCCGCCTGCATGCCGTCCTTCAGGACGAATTGCGATCCAACGACATAAAGCAATTGGCCTTCTGCATCTGTCAGCGGCTCAATGATCACAAGGTTGTCAAACGTGCTGCCATCGGCATGTTTGTTGCGGAACACGACCTGAAACCCCGTTCTTTGCGCAAGTCCGCGGCGCATTTTTAGCCGAGCGGTGTCGTTGTCCAAATCGCCCTGCAAAAACCGGCAGTTCTCGCCGATAGCCTGCTCTGAATCATAGCCTGTCGCGGTACAAAATGCGGGATTAACGTAGCAAAGCGGCATATCGGGACGTGTTGCATCGGCAATCGTCAGCGGGATGTTGGCACCATCCAGCCGCTTCGCGACTTCGGTCATATTCAGCTGCGTCATGTTGTTACTTCCAAGCCCCTAGACCGAACACCTCTATGGTTTATGTACCCAACTTAACGAATGCACCCGACCGGAACCAGACATGACGCGCCTGACTGAACAAACGACCACTGACCACGACGGCTTGATCATTGTCGGCATCGGTGCCTCTGCCGGGGGGCTTGAGGCGATCCAAGGTCTGCTGGAATATCTGCCCGATCAGCACAGAATGACGATCGTCATTGTGCAGCATCTGGACCCGCACCACGACAGCCTGATGCAGGAACTGCTGAACCGCCGGACCAAAAGCCCGGTTGTAACCGCCTACGAGGGTTGCCCCGTCCAAGAGGGGCACATTTATCTAATTGCGCCGGGCGATATTTTAACGATCGCGGATAACCGCTTTCATACTGAAAAATTTCAAGAACCGCGCGGCGTACGACGGCCTATCGACGACTTCCTGATTTCACTCGCGCGGCATTCTGGCCTGAATGCGGTCGGGATTATCCTGTCAGGTACTGGCAGCGATGGCAGCGTCGGGATCAGTGACATTAAGAATAACGGCGGCCTCGTACTGGTCCAGCGCCCCGAAGACGCGAAGTACGATGGCATGCCGCGCAACGCGATTGCGACCGGGGCTTGCGACCTGATCCTACCCGTCGCCGAAATCGCGCCTGTCCTCGAAGATTTCTTTGCCCGGATCCAGAACTTTGCCATCGAAGAGCCATCGGATAGTGACTTTATCCAGCGCGTGATGCGTCACCTGCGCCACCGCGTCGGGCATGACTTCACCGAATACAAACCCGGCACGCTACTGCGCCGCATTGCCGTGCGCATGTCGATCCTTGGACAGGAACGTGCGTCGGAATATCTGCGCTATCTGATCGACGATCCAAAAGAGGCCGACCTGCTTTTTGATAGCATTTTGATCAACGTCACCAGCTTTTTCCGCGATGAAGACACATTCAGAGAGTTGGGCGATGTCACCCTGCCAGACTTGATCGCGCGCGCAGGCAGCGAGGGCGACCTGCGCATCTGGGTGGCCGGCTGCGCGACCGGCGAAGAAGCCTATAGCTATGGGATCGCCCTGCTAGAGGTGATGGAACGCCTGAACGTCTGGCCGTCCCTGTCAATTTTTGGCACCGACATCGATGAAGGCGCGCTGCGCGTCGCACGTGCGGGACACTACAGCACGGAAAACGTCAGTCACATGCCGTCTGACTTGGTACAGAAATACTTTAGACCCAATGCGAATGGATATTCCGTCAACGAGCGGCTGCGCAATATCATCCGATTTTCCAATCAAAGCCTGATCAAAGATCCGCCATTTTCGCAGATCGACCTACTGTCGTGCCGGAATGTCATGATCTATTTTCAGACGTCGTTGCAGGATTCCGTCACTAAGGCGTTCCACTACAGTCTGCGTGAAAATGGCACTTTGGTTCTGGGAAACAGCGAAAGCATCCCCCGCGTCCATGACTTGTTCGAAGAAACATCGCGTAACCACCACATCTTTCGCCGCATGCCCGGGCCACCGTCCCGGCTGGAATTGCGCGCAGCAGATGGCATCTTTGACAAGGCAAACGATAACAATCTGTCTTCCGTGACGCAGCCTGAAACGGCCCCCGGCGCACCCGAGGTGATGCAACATTTTGCGCCGCCTTATATGGTTCTGACCATGCAGGGCGATCTGCTTTACACCTCTGAAAAAGCCAGCAAATACCTGCAAGTCGGCGCGGGACGTCCGCAACTGTCGATCCTGAAATTAATCCGACCCGAGCTGAACACCACACTTGCGCGGCTTTTGCGGCTGGATCAAAAGCTTGATCAAAATCAATCCATTACCTTTAGCGGCGCGCTAGACGACAAGCCCGTGCGGCTACGGATCACCGGGCGTAAAACCGATGACCGCCAGATCCTGATCGCATTCGAGGCGCTCGCGACTGACGACGTCGACGCTGCACTCACAAGTCAGATGGTCGGACAAGACAATGAAGAATACCTGCGTCAGCTAGAGTCAGAGCTGGACGACGTGCGCCAACGGCTAACCAGTGCGACTGAAAAGCTTGAGACCTCGAACGAAGAGCTGAAAAGCTCTAACGAGGAAATGATGTCGATGAACGAAGAGCTTCAATCGGCGAATGAAGAGCTGACGACCACCAATGACGAGTTGAACGCCAAGATTGCCGAAATTCGCGATGCTCATGCCGATATGGCAAACTTTATCGCCAGCAGCAAAATCAGCACCATCTTCCTCGACAGTAAACTGCGCCTACGTCGGTTTACACCAGAAGCGCGCAATCAATTCCGCTTTGTGTCGGGCGACGTTGGGCGGCCCCTAGATGACATCGGGTCGGACCTTGATGTCTTTGCCATCCTTGATGATTGCCGCAAGGTGCTGGAAACGCAGACCATGATCGAAACGGATTATGACAGCCGTAACGGTCAAGCCTTTCGCGCCCGGATCGTCCCGTTTGAATCGGACCGGTCGACCCAAGGCGGGATCGTGCTGTCGCTATTCGATGTCACCGAATTGCGCGTCCTTGCCCAAGAGGCAGAGCATCAGCGCGGCCTATCGGTCCAGCGTCTGGCCGAGATTGAAGACCTGTATAATGGCAGCCCCCTCGCGATGGGCATGCTCAGCCATGATCTAGTTTATATGCGCGCCAACGAACGCCTTGCGAAAATCGCAGGGTTCGAGGTCGACGAGCTGATCGGCAAGACACTGGGCTCTATGTCACCCGCGCTGCGTGATGTGATTGAGCCGATCGCACGCGAAGTTCTGGACAACCGCACGCGCATCGAAAACAAGCAGTTGCGCGGCGGCACAGCCGATAACCCCGGACAAGAACGGGTCTGGGAAACGGATTGGTATCCGGTATTTCACGATGGGGGCCTGACAGGCGTAGGACTGAACGTTCGCGACATCACCGAACAAGTGCAGCTGCAGTTCGAACTGCGCCGTGTGATGCAGGAATTGCAGCACCGCGTGAAAAATATGCTGGCAAATGTGCTGGCGCTTGTGTCCCGTGCCAGCCGCGATGCCAC
>JAGXIQ010000048.1 GCA_024635625.1 Loktanella sp.
CCTACGACGACATCGTCGATCATTGCTGTGATGCCTGGAACAAGCTTATCGGCCAGCCCGAGCGCATCGTGTCCATCGGACGCCGCCAGTGGGCGCAGGAGTTCTGATCAGTGCAGGTTGGTATTATAGCGAAAGTTTTTCTGATGATGAACAGGGTCCGTGCTTTAAAGAAGTGCCGTGAACGCGGGCCAAGCGGCGGGATCTGCGACAGTCTTGTCGCGGCAAAATGCGTTGCAAAAGCCGAAGGTGCGACCGTCTAGCCGCAGCAAATGCGTCACCGGATCACCAGAGTAGGGGCAAGACGCATTTTCTGGGGTTCCATCGGCGACGGCTATGGCGACGAGGGGGATGGCCTCCGGCCACGGTTTTGCAGGGCCGTCGTACTCGAAAACGTCAGAGGATTGCCCGGCTGCCAGTCCCATTGCGCGCCATCGGCGTAGGGCCAGATCAGCCAAGTGTGCCGCAACATAGGTCTTTGTGGTCGGATGGATATCGAAGCCATAATTGGCCAATCGTACGGCCATCGGCGCAAAGATCGCGTCTGCGATCGAATAGGGGCCGCATAGCCAAGGGCCTTCAGCCTTGGTGATCTTCCGAGTGTGGGTCCAGATCGTTTCTAGTCGGTCGATTTCGACAGTGACGTCCCCGGTTGGTGTGACAGAGTGGTAGCTGCGGTGCAGGTTGACGGGCCAGCCGCCGCGCAGGGCGCGGAAACTACTGTGCATTTCGTTCGCCAGTGTGCGTGCGGTGCCACGGGCAAGCGGATCAGCTGGCCAGAGGCCTGCGTCGGGGTGGCGGGTCGCGAGTTCCTCGGCGATCGCCATGCTGTCAGACAGCGTCGCCCCCTCTGGCGTGATCATTGTCGGTAAGGTTTGTGCCGGTGCAAGATCCGCTACCATGGCGGCCACGCCACCTTCTGTCTCTGGATAGAGGATCGTGGTGTTGACTTGGTCGCGCAGGCCGAAACGTTCGACCATCAACCATGCAGAGAGCGACCAGCTAAAGTAGAGTCGATTACCGAGGATTAGGCGGTAAGTCATGTGATCAGGGCCTTTGGTTGATACGACCGATACGCCAGCCATCTGGCGTAAGCGTCATGTCGGTGACGCCCAGCGGGTCAATCCGGTGTGCCATGGATTGGTAAGCGGTTTCACCTGTCGCGCGGGGAATTTGCGACATGATAGCACCCATATGGGCCACGACGATCAGATGTGCGGGATCATGCAGGGCAATGGCGGTATCAATGGCCTTTCCGACACGAGCGGTGACCGCATTCCAGCTCTCGCCATCTGGGGCGGCAAGGTCCCCAGGTTGTTCCCAGAACTGCCGCGATAGGACGGGATCGCGTGCGGAAACCTGAGTATGATGCAACCCGTCCCAAGCACCGAAGTCGATTTCCCGCAGATCTGGGTTGTGCGGCAGCCGGGGCCTACCTGCTGATATAGCGTCTGCGGTCGTAATCGCGCGGACAAGGTCAGATGACACCACGGTTGCGGTCTTCGGCAGGTAATCCGCCAAACGGTCCAGTGCTGCAGTATCTGACAGGTCGGCGGGTACGTCGCGCCAACCTGTCATAGTTTTCTGGTGGGTCGGTCCATGGCGAACCAGCCAAAGAGTCGTCATGGCAGTTCCCCTTTCAGGACCAGTGGCAAACCTGCCATAACTGCGACCACCGTGTCTGCTTGTGCGGCGATCATGCGATTAATGCGGCCTTGTGCGTTGCGAAACGTCCGTGACAGGGCGTTATCGGGTACGATACCCATCCCGACCTCGTTAGACACGACGACGACGGGGCAGGGGCAGGCGATCAACGCCGAAAGTAAAGCGTCGCAGGCGACCTCTAGATTTTGGTCTGCCAGCAGCACATTGGTCAACCACAGGGTCACACAGTCTAGCAAAACGACGTTGGCAGGATTCTGGTTAAGCAAAGATGACATCGGGTCAAGCGGGGCATCTACCGTCGTCCAACCTGCTCCACGTTGGACGATATGGGCTGCGATCTTTTGGCGCATCTCTACGTCAAAGGCTTGCGCAGTGGCGATGTAAATCTTTGGTTTTTCGGTGGAAATCACAAGATCTTCCGCGAAAGCGGATTTGCCGCTTGCCGCGCCGCCTAGTATGAAAGTGAGGTTATGCAACTTATCCATGGAACTTTCATGCGTTGGTCGTGTTCTGCCGTCACATAGAAACTGCATCGTCATCCGACACAAGCAGTTCGCGGAACCCTGGGGGATATCACGATGGCTTTTGACGGATTTTCAGATCAGACCCTCTCGCGCACGGCGATGAAAGCAGAGCTGTTGGATGCAGAAACGGAATTGCGGCTGGCCTATGCGTGGCGCGATGATCGCTGCGAAGAAAGCCTGCACCGCCTGATAACCGCTTACATGCGGCTCGCGATTTCCATGGCAGCAAAGTTCAAGCGTTACGGAGCGCCGATGAACGACCTCATTCAAGAAGCGTCTGTGGGCTTGATGAAAGCGGCCGAAAAGTTCGACCCGGATCGCGGTGTGCGGTTTTCGACTTATGCGGTTTGGTGGATCAAGGCGAGCATTCAAGACTATGTGATGCGCAACTGGTCCATGGTGCGTACGGGGTCGACGTCGAGCCAGAAGTCGCTGTTCTTCAACCTGCGTCGTGTGCAGGCCCGTCTGGAACGTGAAGCCGCCGCCGAAGGTAAGAAGCTGGAAGGCCACATCATGCGGCAGATGATTGCCACAGAAGTTGGCGTTCCCCTGCATGACGTCGAGATGATGGAAGGGCGCCTGTCTGGGTCGGATTTCAGCCTGAACGCCACCCAGTCTTCAGAGGACGAGGGCCGTGAATGGATTGACGCGCTCGAAGACGATTCGACGCAAGCGGCGGAAAATGTGGAACTGTCCCACGACAACGCCCGCCTGCGGCAGTGGCTGTTGACAGCCCTTGGTGATCTAAACGACCGCGAACGTTTCATCGTGCGAGAGCGCAAGTTGCGTGATGATCCCCGCACCTTGGAAAGCCTCGGTGTCGAACTGGGGTTAAGTAAAGAGCGCGTGCGTCAGCTAGAGGCCGCGGCCTTTGGCAAGATGCGCAAGAACCTTGAAAGTCAAAGCCGGGAAGTGCTGTCGTTTTTCGCATGACCCCGTGGTGCGGGACTAACACGGTTCTGTTCGCCGGGTTGGTCTTGCTGGCGGCCCCCGTGGCCGCGGATGTCGGCCCGCTGCCACGGGTCGACATCTTCGTTTTGGGCGAAGTTCATGATAATCCGACCCACCATGTGACTCAGGCCGGCATCGTGACGGACCTTGCACCAAAGGCCCTCGTCTTCGAAATGCTGACGCCCTCGCAGGCTGCTGCCGCCATGGCCGTTGATCGAACTGATGCAGCAACGGTGTCTGCTGCCACGGATTGGGCGAACAGTGGTTGGCCGGACTTTTCCCTCTACGCACCAATCTTTGCCGCCGCGCCAAAGACTGTCATCGTCGGGGCCGCGGTCGGGCGCGATGATTTGATGCAGGCCATGCAGGATGGTGCCAATGCGGTTGATGCAAAGCTTTTGATTCCAGAATTGACCGCTGAACAGTTGGCGACCCTTTCGCTGGAACAGGCAGAGGCCCATTGCGGCGCTTTGCCCCCCGAAATGCTACCCGGGATGGTAGAGGCACAGCGGCTAAGGGATGCAGCTTTTGGCGCGGCAGCGGTTGCGGCCTTTGATGCAAATGGCGGACCGATCGTGCTGATCACCGGCACCGGCCATGCGCGGACTGACGTTGGTGCTCCTGCCGCGATCCGGTTGGCTCGACCTGACCTGACGGTCTGGTCACTGGGGCAATTCGAGGGCGACGTGCCGGATGGCGCACCTTTCGACGCAGTCACCGTCACGTCTGTGACAGACCGCCCCGATCCCTGTGCTGCCTTCACCAACTAGCGCCGTGTTGTCATCCCTGCCGCTGCCGCCTACATCTGGTGGCAACCAAGGGGACTGACCATGCTGCACGACAAGCGCATCCTGCTGATCATCGGGGGCGGCATCGCGGCCTATAAATCGCTGGAGTTGATCCGCCTGCTGCGCGGCGCTGGTGCGGCTGTTACACCAGTTCTGACGCGGGCGGCGGCAGAGTTTGTCACCCCCCTTAGCGTTGCGGCACTGGCTGGGGAAAAGGCATATACAGACCTTTTCGATCTAACTGACGAGGCCGAGATGGGCCACATCCAGCTGTCCCGGGTGGCGGACCTGATCGTCGTAGCGCCCGCAACGGCGGATCTTATGGCAAAGGCCGCCGTGGGTTTGGCAGGTGATTTGGCGACGACGCTGCTGCTGGCGACGGATACGCCCGTGATGATGGCACCCGCGATGAACGTGCGTATGTGGAATCACCCTGCGACCCAACGTAGCCTTTCGACCCTAAGGGCGGATGGCGTTTCCTTCGTCGGCCCCGATGTCGGCGATATGGCATGCGGTGAACACGGACCGGGCCGACTGGCAGAACCGGCCGCCATCCTTGCTGCGATACAAGGGCATTTCAGGACTGGCCCGCTGGCGGGACGGCATGTGGTTGTTACGTCCGGTCCGACGCATGAACCAATCGACCCGGTGCGCTATATCGCCAACCGTTCTTCTGGGGCGCAAGGTGCGGCGATTGCACACGCGTTGGTGTCGCTGGGCGCAAAGGTGACTTTCATCACCGGTCCCGCCAGCGTGCCACCGCCAGAGGGTGTGACCGTCGTTCGCATCGAAACCGCGCGACAGATGCGGGATGCTGTTTTTGCCGCCTTGCCTGCGGATGCTGGTGTCTTTGCCGCCGCTGTAGCTGACTGGCGCGTGGCGAATGCAGGGACGCAAAAGATGAAGAAAACGGCTGGCGGACTGCCGACGCTGGCGTTTGCAGAAAACCCGGACATTCTGGCCGAAGTCTCGGCATTGGGGGCTGAGGGTCGGCCAAAGCTTGTCGTCGGTTTTGCCGCCGAGACGCAGGACGTCACGCGGCTGGCTACCGAAAAGCGAACGCGCAAGGGCTGCGACTGGATTGTCGCCAATGATGTCTCTGACGGTACGGGCATCATGGGTGGGACCGAAAATGCCGTGACGTTGATTACCGATCACGGGGCAGAGGACTGGCCGCGCATGACCAAGAATGAGGTGGCAGACAGGCTTGCCAAACGTCTGGCCGAGGCGTTGGCATGAGCGTCGAAGCCGGAGGCGGGAATTCGTCTGGCCAGATGGCTGCGGATGTGCGGCCGGTGGTTCGTATAGCTTATCTGGCGGGTGCGGACGAGGGCTTGCCGCTGCCAACCTATCAAACCGCCGGTGCCGCCGGTGCGGATGTCTGTGCCAATCTGGATGCCGTTGATCGCGCGGGCGGATTGGTGCTGCAACCCGGTGCACGGGCACTGATCCCAACTGGCTTGCGGCTGGCAATTCCGACAGGGTTCGAGGTGCAGGTCCGCGCACGGTCTGGGTTGGCGCTTCGGCATGGGATCGCGCTGGTGAATGCGCCCGGCACAATCGACAGCGACTATCGCGGCCCCTTGGGCGTGCTAATCGTAAATTTGGGCAGCGCAGATTTCACAGTTACCCACGGGATGCGGATCGCGCAGCTTGTGGTCGCCCCGGTGGTGCAAGCAGGATTTGCTTTGTCCGATCTGGACGACACCGCCCGCGGCGCGGGCGGGTTCGGATCCACGGGGATCGCACCATGATCATGGTGGGACTCCTGGTTGTGGTGATCTGGGGTGTTGGCATGGCTATGGGTGCGCCAAAACGAGCGCGCTGGGTCATGGTCGGCTTGTTGATGGCTGCTGTCATTGTGGCGCAATTGGTTTTGCCGCAGGGTCATCCACTGCGCGAGGCAACCGGCGGTGATGCCCGGCTTTGGCTATTGCTGCTTGGCTTGGGGGTGATCGTCTGGGGCTACGCCGCCCTGCTGCGCGTGGTCAAGTCACGGGCCCAGCCCGCGATAAAAGTCGCGGCGTCAAAGGAATTTTCCGAGGACGAGCTGACCAGGTACGCCCGCCACATCATGCTGCGTGAAGTCGGTGGTCGCGGGCAGCGCGCTTTAAAGGACGCGCGGGTGCTTGTGGTGGGGGCAGGGGGGCTTGGGTCACCTGTGCTGCTCTATCTCGCGGCTAGCGGTGTCGGGACCATCGGTATCATCGACGACGACACGGTAGACGCCAGCAATTTGCAGCGGCAGGTGATCCATCGCGACGGCTGGCGCGGTTTGCCCAAGGTGCAAGCGGCTGCGCAAGCCATCAAAGAATTGAACCCTCATATCGTCGTACGCCCCTACAATCGCCGCCTGACAGAAGAGATCGCCGCCGAACTCTTTGCGGAGTATGATTTGGTTTTGGACGGCTGCGATAATTTCGATACCCGCTATTTGGTCAATGCGGTCTGCGTGGCGGCGGGAATACCGTTGATCTCTGCCGCGATGACCCAGTGGGAAGGCCAAATCAGCCTTTATGACCCCGCGCGTGGCACGCCCTGCTATGCTTGCGTATTTCCCACTCGTCCCGCACCGGGGCTGGTGCCGTCATGTGCCGAGGCTGGGGTGATTGGCCCGTTGCCAGGTGTTATGGGCTCTATGATGGCAGTTGAAGCGCTAAAGGCGCTGACGGGCGCTGGGCAGGGGCTTGGCGGGCGGTTGATGATTTATGATGCACTCTACGCTGATACACGGATCATGCAGATACCTGTCAAACCCGATTGCACTGTCTGCGGCGGCCGGGGCTTGAAGGTGCAGGCCGGGCAGGCCAAGATCTGATGGGTATGAACCGGGGGATTTGATCATGAAAATTTTGACGACACTTGCCGCACTGTTGTTAGCCAACGCAGCAGCAGCCGATAGCCATTTGCCCGATCTGGGCGGCCAGCAGGTGACGGTCGTGACCGAAAACGCGTATCCGCCGCTGCAGTTCATCAAAAACGGTGCGGCCATCGGCTGGGAATACGACGCAATCGCGGAAATCGCCCGACGTCTGAACATGGATGTCGTGTATGAAAACACAAGCTGGGACGCGATGATCCCTGCCGTGTCCGAAGGTCAGTACGACATTGGCATGACCGGCATTACGATCCGCGACGACCGTAAAGAAGTCGTCGATTTCTCTGAACCCTATATGACATCAGAAATGGTCATGATGGTGCGCGGCGACGAGGAACGTTTTGCTGATGCCGCCAGCTTTGCCGCCGACGCGGACCTTCTCATGGCCGCACAGCCCGGTACAACGCCCTTTTACGTCGGCGTCTACGACGTACTGGACGGTGACGAGGCGAACCCCCGCATCAAAACGATGGAGACTTTTGGTGCGACGGTACAGGCTCTGCGGGCCGGCGATGTGGATCTTGTGTTGACTGACGGCACCGCGGGTGCGGGTTATGTCGCCGCCAGCGACGGCGCGCTAAAGATTGTTGGCGAAAGGCTCGGTACAGAGGATTTCGGTTTCATCTTCCCAAAGGGCTCTGCGCTTGTTGGCCCGATCAACGCTGCCATCGCAGACATGCGGGCCGACGGAACGCTGGACGCGCTGAATACCGAATGGTTCCTCGACTTTAAGATGGGCGAATAAACCAAAGTGTCGTCAAAGGACCGCGACTTTCCGTACTGGCTGGTCGCGGTCGTTCTGATCGGCGGGTTGCTTTTTGCAGAAGTCCTGCGCGACCCGGCATCCCGCGACGTACTTGCGACACTGTCGCAAGGTATCAAAATAACCATTTTCGTGACCATTGTCAGCTATGCCATGGCCTGCACACTGGGCCTGACGTTGGCGTTGATGGCGGGGTCCGGATCACTTTTGCTGCGGCAGATCGCCCGGTTCTATGTCGAAGTGATGCGCGGCATCCCGATCCTCGTTCTGTTGCTTTATGTGGCCTTCGTGCTGGCCCCTGCCATGGTCGCGGGCTGGAACGCGCTTGGCCTGCCAGAGGTACGCACGCGGGATTTCCCCCTTTTGTGGCGCGCTATTATCGCACTGTTCCTTGCCTATTCCGCCTTTCTGGCAGAGGTTTTTCGCGCTGGCCTAAAGTCGGTTGATGCAGGCCAAATCGAGGCCGGCCGTGCTTTGGGGCTGTCCCGCTGGCATCGTTTTCGATTTATCGTCTGGCCGCAGGCGTTGCGGACGATCCTGCCGCCGCTGGGCAATGATTTCGTCGCTATGGTCAAAGATTCGTCACTTGTCAGCGTGCTTGGCGTGGCGGACATCACGCAACTTGGCAAAGTGTTGGCAGCCGGGAATTTCCGCTATTTCGAGACCTACAACGTCGTGGCTCTGGTATATCTGACGATGACGATTTCGCTGTCACTGGTGTTGCGGCGGTTCGAGAGAGGTCGGCGCTGACGCCAGATTTCGAGTTTATTTGGCCAGATGACCGGGCGGCGGTGGCACTTTGGCCGGGGCGGACCTAGGTTTGGAACAAAGGAGATTTCTCATGACCAATCCGCTGTTGACCGACTGGGACACACCGCACGCCCTCCCGCCTTTCGATGCGATCAAGGACGAGGATTTCGCGCCCGCCGTCGATGCGGCGCTACAAGAAGCCCGCACGAATATCGCGGTGATCGCTGACAACCCCGAAGCGCCGACATTCGCCAACACTATCGAGGCCTTCGAGATTGCCGAGGCGCAGTTGGGCCGTGTGTTAGGCGTGTTCTACGGCGTTGCTGGCGCGGATAGCAATCCGGCGCGGCAGGCTCTGCAAAGGGACTTCTCGCCACTGCTCAGTGCCTTCGGGTCCGAAGTGACGGCGAATACTGCGCTTTTCGCCCGGATCGAAGATTTGTGGGCACGGCGTGACGATCTAGACCTGACCGACGAACAGGCGCGGGTGTTGATGCTGACACGTCGTGGCTTTGTGCGGCAGGGGGCGCAATTGCAGGGTCCCGCCGCTGACCGACTGCGCGACGTGAAATCACGTCTGGCGGTGCTGGGTACGCAATTCACCCAAAACCTGTTGGCCGACGAAGGTGCATGGTCGATGCCACTCGCAGAGGACGATCTGACGGGCTTGCCAGACTTCGTCATCGATGCGGCACGCGCAGCAGGAGAGGCGGGCGATCACGAGGGCCCGGTCGTCACTTTGTCGCGGTCACTGATCGTGCCCTTCCTGCAATTTTCGCCTCGGCGTGATCTGCGACAGCGGGCCTACGCGGCTTGGACAGCACGCGGCATGAATGGCGGAGAGACCGACAATCGCGGGTTGGCCGCTGAAACGCTGGCCTTGCGGGCTGAACGGGCCGACTTGCTGGGATACGACAGCTTTGCCGACTATAAGCTGGAAACCGAAATGGCGGGCACTCCAGACGCGGTGCGCGATCTGCTGATGCAGGTCTGGACGCCCGCCAAAGCTGCTGCGCAGGCTGATTCCGTCAAACTGACTGCCATGCTTCATGCCGATGGTGTGCCTGGCCTACTGGAACCTTGGGACTGGCGTTATTACAGCGAAAAACGCCGGCAGGCCGAGCATGATTTGGATGAGGCTGCGTTGAAGCCTTACCTACAACTCGACAAGTTGATCGAGGCCGCTTTCGACTGTGCAAACCGCTTGTTTGGGCTGGAATTCGAACCATTCGACGGTCCCGTTTATCATCCGGATGTGCGCTTGTGGAACGTCACGCGGGACGGCAAGCACGTTGCGGTCTTTGTCGGCGACTACTTTGCGCGATCATCCAAGCGGTCCGGGGCGTGGTGCATGGCAATGCGTAGCCAGCAGCGTTTGGCGGGCGATATCCGGCCCATCGTTGTGAACGTCTGCAACTTTGCAAAACCAGCGAAAGGCAAGACAGCGCTGCTGTCTTATGACGACGCGCGCACCTTGTTCCACGAATTCGGCCACGCGTTGCACCAAATGCTGTCCGATGTGACCTACGAAAGCATCAGCGGCACCTCTGTTGCGCGCGACTTCGTCGAATTGCCAAGCCAGCTTTATGAACATTGGCTGGAGGTGCCGGAAGTTCTGCAGAAATTCGCGGTCCACGCTGGCACAGGCGAGGCGATGCCGCAAGAAATGCTGCAGCGGATGCTGAAGGCCGCGACCTATGACATGGGCTTTCAAACTGTCGAATACGTTTCCAGTGCGCTTGTGGATCTGGAATTCCATGCGGACGACGCCCCGTCTGACCCGATGCAAAGACAGGCAGAGATACTCGAAACGTTGGGCATGCCGCACGCGATCGGCATGCGCCACGCGACACCACACTTCGCCCATGTTTTTGCAGGCGACGGTTATTCCAGCGGTTATTACAGCTACATGTGGTCCGAAGTCATGGATGCCGATGCCTTTGCCGCGTTCGAAGAGGCTGGCGATCCT
The DNA here is from genome assembly GCA_024635625.1 of Loktanella sp. Lineage (GTDB taxonomy): Bacteria > Pseudomonadota > Alphaproteobacteria > Rhodobacterales > Rhodobacteraceae > Loktanella. The sequence continues at coordinate 10,286 of JAGXIQ010000048.1, forward strand.
TTTGATCCCGCCCTTGCAAAGCGGCTAGAAGAAACCGTGCTGTCGTCAGGTGGATCAGTGGACGCAGCGACGCTTTATAAAGCGTTCCGCGGTCGGATGCCGGGTGTAGAGGCGCTGCTGAAAGGTCGCGGTTTGGCAGCCTAAAATTTCTGGACGAAGGGTATTTCGTCCAGAAACGCAATTATCTGCTATGGGACACTGGGATCGTCAGGGTGTTTTTGCACCCCGACAGGATCCTTATGGATCAGGACATCGGCGCGAGGATAAGCATGCAGGATCGCGCGGCGAAGTCCGGCACCAATTGCATGGGCACGGTCCAAGGATTGGTTGCCATCCAGTTCAATATGCAGGTTCACAAAGACCCGGCTGCCTGCGCGGCGTGTCTTTAGATCGTGGAAACCACGCACACCGTCAAAGTCTTGGGCGATTTCCGCAATGCCTGCGATCATTTCCGGGTCGGCCTGACGGTCCATCAAGGCATCCCAAGCCCCTTTTCCGATCCGCAACGCACCGACGGCCAGCAGCAAGGCGGCGCCAAGTGCCACGACACTGTCAACCTGCGCCAGACCTAGCGCCGACGAGGCCCATAGGGCCACAATCGCACCGACGTTGGGGATCAAGTCGCCAAGATAGTGCAGGCTGTCGGCCTTCACGACCGGGTTGTTTGTCTTCGCCGCCACGCGGCGTTGCCAGACCACTAGCCCCAATGTCAGCACGATCGAGAAAACAACAATCGCGATGCCCGCACCTTCATTCTCTGGCAAGGCCGGATCGCCTTGCCACAACCGCCAGATCGCCGCGAAAGCGATGACACCAGACGATGTCAGAATGATCAGGGATTGCCCTAAGGCGGCCAGATCCTCGGCGGAGGTATGGCCAAAGTTGTGGTCGTCGTCGGCTGGTTTGGCTGCATATGCGATGGCCGCAAGCGCGCCGAGTGACATCATGAGATCCATCGCTGAATCCGCCAGCGTCGCGGCGATGGCTAGCGATCCAGTCTGCCCAAACGCCCAAAGCTTGGCCACCACAAGCGAAAGGGCAACGGCGCAGGACAGCAGGCCAGCGGATAGGTTCAGGCGGTTGTGATTGGTCAATTCGGTCATATTCGCTCTTAGCGCAGGTACCGATGGGCCGAAAGGATCAGTTAACGCTATTATCTTGATCGACGCCCCACAACACAGTCTTGTGTGCCCAACCCGTATATCCACCAGCGGTTAGCTCGCACCAATCGCCTTCGCATTCGCCAAGACGGGCGATGACGTTCTGTTCTAGCTCTGCCCGCTCTGCTGCTGTGTCAGATGGTTTGGCCCGCAGCGCCATCCGGTCCTGATCAACGATGACCGTGCGCACACCCGACAACATTGTGTAATGCACCCAGCCGCCTTGTCCGTCGCGGTCGATGACCCGGCGCCAGTGGCCGTATTCGGCGATAACCTGCAACGGCATGTCGCGGCGCTGGAATACCCAGTCGATGCGGTGTGTTAGGGACGGGCCGCGGCGGACGTTCGCCTCTTTGGCCTTAAGGCTGACATAGCGGGGCAGGGGCAGGTTTGTCTCCGGACCGATGTCGGGCGCGGTAAATCCAACGGGTGCAGGGGTCACGTCCTGCGCGGTCACCGGGTCGGCCAGCAACAGGGGAAACAATAGGCCTAAGGTGCGTGCAAAGTTCATAGGGTTGCCTTGATCTGCCTGACGGGCGCGATGGTTCTTGTGCCGCGCGTCCCTGACTGGCAACCTGCCACTAGGACAAGGATTTGGAAAGTGCCGCAGGGGGGCAGATGCCGGGTAAGAAGCTAAGTGTTGTCGTCACGCGACGGTTGCCGCATGCGGTCGAAGCGCGCATGGCCGAATTGTTTGACGTGACCCTGCGCGTCGACGACGTGCCAATGACCAGAGAGGCCTTGGCAACGGCCATGCAGGACGCCGACGTGCTGGTGCCGACGATTACCGACCAGATCGACGCGCGATTGCTGGCCCAAGCGGGCGATCGGCTGAAACTGATCGCGCATTACGGCGCTGGTGTGGATAATATTGATGTGGCGACTGCGCGGCAGCGCGGCATTTTAGTCTGCAACACTCCCGGTGTTCTGACCGATGATACCGCCGACATGACTATGGCCCTGATGCTAAGCGTGCTGCGCCGCATTCCAGAAGGCATGCGCGTGGCCCAATCAGACGACTGGGCGGGCTGGGCACCAACTGCCATGCTGGGTGGGCGGGTCGCCGGGCGGCGTCTTGGAATCCTCGGCATGGGGCGGATCGGGCAGGCGGTCGCGCGTCGGGCGCGGGCCTTTGGCATGCAAATTCACTACCACAACCGCAAGCGCCTGCGGACCGAAGTCGAAGAGGGATTAGAAGCGACATACTGGCAAAGTCTGGACCAGATGGTCGCGCGGATGGACGTAATATCCGTCAACTGCCCGCATACGCCATCCACCTTTCACCTGATGAACGCACGCCGTCTAAAGTTGATGAAGCCAGAAGCCGTGATCGTAAACACAAGCCGAGGTGAGGTGATAGACGAAAATGCCCTGACCCGGATGCTGCGCGCGAACGAAATCGCGGGCGCGGGCCTTGATGTGTTCGAGCGGGGACACGAAATAAATCCTCGTCTGAAAGCACTGCCGAACGTGATCCTGCTGCCACACATGGGGTCTGCCACGGTCGAGGGACGCGTCGAAATGGGAGAGAAGGTTCTAATCAACATTAAGACCTTTGCCGATGGACACCGGCCGCCCGATCTGGTCGTACCCGGACAGATGTAAGCCGCGTAATTGACGCAGGCATTGAACGGCCCATCTTTGGGGCAAAGCTGTAAGGAATTCCTTCGATGAACAAGATTTTGATGTCCGCTGCCGGATTGGCCCTGACGGCCGCCTGCGCCGGGCCTGTGCCGGTCGGCTTTGACGGTAATACATCCGGGATGGCTGGGGCTACGCAACTCGTGATTCCGCCTGTCTCGCAACCGATGCCAGTGCCGCCACCTTCGCCAGTCAGCACAACTTCACTGGATGGTCCGGCGTCATCGCCGACGCCGCTGCCGTCAACGAATGGGATGCAGCCACCCCCCGTCGAGATCGGTGTTGTTGGGCCCGTCCCGGCAGATCTACCGCCGTTCGAACCGCTGGTTATGGACGAAGATATCGCGGGCTAAATGCTTTCAAGCTTGGCCAAGCTGGACTTGGCCAAGCATTCCGCCCAGTGCACGGCAAGTCTTTGACCGCTCCACACCCAAGGGCGCGCGATCAGATGGATGGATCAGGGCTTCGGCGTGCTTACTGCGCGCGCTCGGACAGCGCGGCGTAATTCATGCTTGAAAATCGAAGCATATCGTTGTCGGCACGGCCTGTCATTGGTTCGGGGGACATGCAGCCACCCAATGCCATAAGTGCTGCCACCGCAAAAAGCGTGGTGCGTTTCATAATGCTCTCCTCAAGTCCGCATCTAACGCGCGGTACTGAAGGCATAACACTAAACTTGAAAAAATGATCCCCCCTCGACTTTAAATAGTCACAATGTGGGGGACCGCGTGTCAAAAATACAAATTGAGGTTAAGTGTAACCCCCGAATAAGTCAGGAAAACGCTGGCGTCTGGGCGTTTTCCTGATATTTTTTCGCCTTAGCGATAGACTTCGTCTTCGGTCGGAAAGGCGCGCGACTTGACGTCCTCGGCGTAGCGTTTCACCGAATCCTCGATCATGGGGCCAAGCTGGCCGTAGACTTTGACGAATTTTGGGGTCCAAGGGTTCATACCCAGCATATCCTCTAGGACCAAAATCTGTCCGTCGCAGTCGGCAGAGGCACCGATTCCAATCGTGGGAATCGCAATTTCCTTCGTAATCATTGCTGCCAGCGGTTCGACCATCCCTTCCAGCACGACGGCAAAGGCGCCAGCCTCGGCGACGGCACGGGCGTCTTCGCGATGTGCATCCCACGTGCTTTCGTCGCGACCTTGTGTTTTGAAGCCACCCATCACGTGTGACGATTGCGGCGTTAGACCGGTATGGGCCATGACAGGGATGCCTCGTTCCACCAAAAAGTGGATCGTCTCTGCCATGCGCGCGCCGCCTTCTAGCTTTACCGCGCCGCAGCCGGTTTCCTTCATAATGGTAGCGGCATTGCGAAATGCCATGTTCGGGCTTTCCTCGTAGGTGCCAAAGGGCATGTCGACGACGATCAGCGCCTTTTTGGTGCCGCGCACGACCGCGCGGCCATGCATGATCATCAAATCAAGTGGCACGCCAATGGTGCTGTCCATACCGTGCATCACCATACCAAGGCTGTCGCCGACCAGAATAAAGTCCGCATACTTGTCTACGATGGCCGCCGTATGTGCGTGGTAAGACGTTAAGGAAACGATCGGCTCGCCACCCTTACGGTTGCGAATTTGCGGCACGGTGGTGCGGCGGATTGTTTCGGTCTGGGTGCTCATGGAGTGATTTCCTTCTGATCGATCAGCAGAACATTCTTGAACTGCACGGCAATCATGATGCCGATGGGGTGGGTCGGAATGCCAGTGACGTGGGCAAAGGCGGCGGCGTCAACAATATCAAGGCCAACGAGCGTCGCCGCACGGCGTGATCCGATGATGTCACGGATCGTCTCGGCCACAAGTTCGACAGTCTTGCCTTCCTTCACCATCGTTTCGGCAACGGTCAGGCTTTGATATAGCACGCGCGCATCCGAACGTTCATGGCCGACGAGGCGGATGTTCCGAGACGACATTGCAAGCCCGTCTGCTTCACGTACCGTTGGTACGCCGTGGATTTGAACGGGGATATGCAAATCAGTGACCATGCGGCGGATCACGGCAAGCTGTTGATAGTCTTTTTCGCCAAAGTACGCGGCGTCTGGCTGGATGATGTTAAACAGTTTGGTCACGACCGTGGCGACCCCGCGGAAGTGTCCGGGCCGCACGACACCGTGCAGGATATTGGCCAGATGTGTCGTCTCTACGATGGTTTCTTCGCCTTCAGGATAAATCTCTGACGCATTCGGCAGAAACACCATCGCGACACCTGCGTCTTTTAGCATGGCCAGATCGGCATCTTCGGTACGTGGATACGCCTCTAGATCCTTAGGATCGCCGAACTGTGTGGGGTTTACAAAGATCGTTGCCACGACCGCCGCATGATCGGCGCGTGCCGCGGCGACCAGTGCCATGTGGCCAGCGTGCAGCGCACCCATGGTTGTCACCAATCCGACACTTCCCTGCGCGGGCAGGTCCGCCATGGTGCGCCGGACCTCGGTCACGGTCTTGCAGATTTGCATCGATCCCCTCCCTGTTTCAGGGTGTTTTAGGCGGGCTAGGGTGCCGTGTCACGCCTCGCGCCCGATCAGCAGCTTTGATATTTGCGATCCCGTTATGTCGCACCGCAGGCTGACCTCTGCCACTGCGTCACGGGACTTGACCAGTTTGCGTTTGAACCTGTTTGCGCGAAACGCCTCAACTGTTGCGGTCGCGGGAACATAGATCCACGGCCCTCGTTTGGCTGGCCTGCGCAAAGCGGCACCAGAGTTGATTGGCGCCATATCCAGATGACCGCTATGCAGGTCGAACAATCCTGCCGCGTCGATCTCTAGCACTGCCAGTGGAACGCGGTCGCCAAGGCTGTCCATATAGCTTTGTCGCATCTTGCGCGGCCAGAAAAAGATCCGCTCGTCCAGTTGCAACGCCCAGTCACGCAAACTGCCAGATGACAGGAAATCGGCGGCCTGATCCGCCCCGGCTAACAACGGGCGCTGGTGGTTCAGCGTCATCGGCCCAGCGTGTGCTACGATGGTTTCCGGATCATTCCGCAGGGCGACATCGGCGGGCGCAAAGCCTGCTTGCCGCGCGGCCTCTGCTGGGCGCAAAAGCCCACGCGCCTCAATACCCGGTAGGTTTGTTTGAAGCGTGACATGGAACAAGGATGACCCGACAAGGCGGATGAATTCGTCTTGGGTCATGGGGGTCCAAGTATGTGGTTGCTTCGGCCATATCGTCGGGTGTTCTGCTTGACTTGGCAACCTGTCAATCGCGGTGCTGTCGTATTCATGCCGATTTGCGTCGGCTGGTTCTTTCACCGCCCATCGGTTTGCAGCAGATTGCCAGCAACACATCTGGCCCGAGGGAATCGACCATGAAAACGAACGTCAAGGCACTGGTCATCGGCGGCGGCGCCGTCGGCACCTCGATCGCCTATCATCTGGCTGCTGCCGGCTGGGACGACGTCATGCTGTTGGAACGCGACGAATTGACCAGCGGGTCGACGTGGCATGCTGCGGGCCTGCTTCCATATTTCAACATGAGCTTTGCGACGACCCACATCCACGACTACTCTATCCGGTTTTATAAAACGCTGGAGGAAGAGACTGGACTGAACGCGGGCTTTGCAGTCGTCGGCAACTTGCGTATGGCCCAAACTGACGAACGCATGGAAGAATATCAACTTTACGCCTCGACGGCAGAGACGTGCGGCGTGCCCTACGTTTTTCTGACGCCCGAAGAGATAAAGGAACGCTGGCCCCTGATCCGTACAGAGGACCTTAAAGGCGCACTTTATCATAACACCGACGGTTACATTAACCCTGCCGATGTGACGATGGCGATGGCCAAGGGTGCGCGCCAGCGTGGCGTGATGATTGAACGGCGCTGGCAGGCTGACGCGTTCGACTGGAACGGCACACATTGGGAAGTGACGGCGACGAAGATGATAGAGAAGGGCGGCAACCTTGTGCCCTCTGATGAACAAATCGTCATCACCGCCGAACACGTTGTCACCGCTAGCGGCAACCACGCGCAACGCACCGCGAAAATGCTGGGAATTAAGATTCCAGCGATCCCCGTCGAACACCAGTTCATTGTGATGGATCAAGACCCCGCCCTTGTTGCTTGGCGGAAAGAGGGCAATCCAGAACACCCGGTTGTGCGTGACGCGGATGCGCAATCCTACGTCCGCGAAGAACGCGGCGGCTGGATTTTGGGCGTCTATGAAAAACATGCCCCCGCCCGTTTCGAATACGGTGTGCCCGACAGCTTCCGCGCCGACTTGTTTGAACTGAACCTCGACCGGATAGAGGATCAATACATGGCGATGAACCACCGCATCCCGTCTTGCGAGGATTGCGGGCTAAAGAACGACTTTAACGGCCCGATCTGCTACACCCCTGACGGCAATCCCTTGGTTGGCCCAGCCCCCGGCCTACGCAACATGTGGCTTGCTGAAGGCTTCTCTTTCGGCATCACGGCGGCGGGTGGCACCGGCTACTACCTTGCGCAGATGATGGTAGAGGGAGAGGCCGAGATCGACATGGCAAGCCTTGACCCAAAGCGCTACGGCCAATGGATGACGACTGAATGGGCGGCCCGCAAGAACGAGGAAGCCTATGAAAACGTCTACATCCTGCACCACCCGGACGAGGAACGCCCCGCCTGTCGTCCTCTGCGGACATCGCCCGCCTTTGATCGGCAAAAGGCCCGCGGCGCCCAGTTCGGCCTGGTAAACGGGTGGGAGCGTCCGACCTATTTTGGACCCATTGATGCGCCAGACAATTTCGACCACGACAGCCGGTCATTCCGACGCGGTACGTGGTGGCAATACGCTGTAGCGGAAGCCAAGGCGATCCGCGAAGGCGTCGGCCTGATCGACGCGACCGCTTTTGCAAAGCACCGCATCAGCGGGCCCGGCGCTACGGCGTTTCTTGACTGGTTCACAACGAACAAACTGCCAAAGGTCGGCCGCATTAACCTGACCTACGCGCTGACCTCTCATGGCACCACGCGCACCGAATACACCATCGTCCGGTTGGCTGAAGACGATTACTACCTCGTCTCTGCCGGTGCATGGCACGCTTATGACGAAGATTACCTCTATAAAGCGATTATTGATAAAGAACCAGAATTCGGGCGGATCAACAAAGAAGATGTCACCACGAAATATGGCGTTTTGGCTATCGCAGGTCCCAAAGCGCGTGATGTTCTGCAATCGATCATCAAAGATGCCGACCCGACAACTGTGCTGTCGAACAAGCGTTTCCCATGGCTGTCTGCCCGGCAAATCGAACTTGGCATGTGCCCCGTCAACGCCATCCGCGTGGCCTACACAGGCGAGCTGGGCTGGGAATTGCACCACCCGATGGAAATGCAGAACTACCTTTTCGATCTGCTTGAAAAAGCGGGCGAACCGCATGGTATGAAACTGGTTGGCGCACGCGCCCAGAACTGGCTGCGGCAAGAAAAATCCTACCGCGCCTTCGGTAACGAACTGGGCCGCGACGCCACCCCGCTAGAGGCTGACCTGCCGCGCTTCGTTGATCTGACTAAGGATTTTTACGGCAAGGATGCGATGCAGGCCAAAGGCATCCGCAGCACTTGCGTGACCCTGCTGATCGACGGCCCTTCCGATGCTGACCCATGGGGCCGCGAAGTGCTATATGCAGGCGACACGCGCGTTGGTCGCCTGACGTCGGGCGGCTATTCGGTGCATTTCGGCAAATCTATCGGCATGGGCTACGTTAAACCCGAACATGCGGCCATCGGCACCAAACTGCAGGTCAAGATGTTCGACAAACTTTGGGACTGCGAAATCGTAGAGGACTCGCCCTACGACCCCAAGAACGCAACCATCCGCCAAGACGCCTGACGCGCGCTCTATTGGACCTGCTGCGCAAGGTGGCAGGTCCGCCCATCTGCTTGTGATGGAATAATCTGCGGGTGGGTGCAGTTGCTCGTTCTACTTTTTGCGGCGCTGGCGGAATACTTCTGCCCGTCGCCGCAGGCGGATTATCCCACCAGATACAGGGCGCCGCAGCACCGGCACATCGACGGCCAAAAGTAGGAGGCCCACCGGAATCATCCAAAGTCCGAACACCGGCAAAATTGCCAGCAAGCCACCAAGGATAAAGATGACTCCGACCGGGACGCGGATCAGCGCCCATCCCGGTCGGCTAATACGATGCAGTAGCACGCCCAGACGCGGGAAGTCCCTGCGCAGACGATCGAATTGGCGTTGGAGGCGCGGGCCTTCGCGATTCATTGTGGGCTTATCCATGGGCACCAGATGGCTGGCAGTTGCGCATGATCAAGGGGCCTTCTGCCTTATTCTTTCCCAAAGCGCGACATTTCCGCGCCACCTGTTCAATTGATGCTGAATTTCGCATTCATAGGACCGGAGGCCTACATGGCGTTCATCTCAGAGATCCATTATCGCAACACCGTGGCGCAATCCACAGGTGTCGCAGAGTACGTGGAAATATCGGTTGCCCCGTCAGAGATGGCGCGAGTTGGCGACCTGACACTGGCGACGTATCAAAGCGATGGCACGCTGGGGCAGGCATTCAATCTGGCAAACTTTGCAGGCACCCTTGATCCCTCGACTGGCTGGACCGTGTTCCGCATTATCACGCCCGCGACGGATCCCGATCACACCACCGGCCATAACGAGGCGGAGGCGCTGGCGCTGATCGACGCCGGTGCGAAAACGCAGTTGCAGACATTTATCGACATTGGCGGTGGCACGACAGGCATCACCGCAATGAACGGCCCAGCGGCCGGGGCTACATCCTCCAACATTCCTGCTGCGACCGCAGAAAGCATTCAATTTGATGTCCACGGGACCCGGCTGGACGGCGCATTGTCCGAGGATACCTCTGTCATCTGCCTGACGGGCGGCACGCTGATCGACACACCCGACGGTCCCCGCATGATAGAAGAATTGGCGATCGGCGATCTGGTCGACACTTGGGACGGGACGGCACAGCCGATCCGCATGATTCACAGCCGAATTTTGTTGGGAACAGCTTATCAGGCGGATCGCAACCTTTGGCCAGTCTGCATTCAGGCCGGTGCGCTTGGCTTTGGACTGCCGCGTCGCGCCCTGCGGGTCAGCCAACAGCACCGGATGCTGTATCAGCATATTCGCGTGCCGCTGCTTTTTGGCGAAGACGCTGTCTTTGTGCGCGCCAAATCCATGGCCGCCAGTTTCGAAGAAGTCTACATCGACGGTTCTATGAAAGAAGTCACCTACTACCACCTTGTCTTTGACAGGCATGAAGTGATTTTTGCCGAAGGTGCAGCCACCGAAAGCTTTCACCCCGGACCTGAAGGCCTTGCTAATCTGGCACCGGCGGCGCGGTCGGAACTATTCAACCTTTTTCCACACCTGAGGGTCGGGGGGCAAAGCCATGACGTGGCCTTTACCACCCTGCGCAGTTGGGAATTTCAAGCCTGCGTTGCCTAACCAAACCGCGCTGGTGACAATCCGGCGGCAAGGTCGGAACCAAGCTCTGGTATCCGCCCCGCCACCACATCCGCAATCAAGGCAGAAGCGGCAGGGGCTGTCTGAAAGCCGTAGCCGCCTTGTCCCGCGCACCAGATGAAGTCGGGTGCATCCGCCGCACGACCTAGCACCAACTGTCGGTCGGGCGCAAAAGTCCGCAACCCGGCCCATGTGGCTATCGGGCGGGTGACTTCTGGCGTGACGTAATCCTGATAGCGGGCCAACCCTTCTGCCAGAGTCATGTCATCGGGGTAGACGTCCGCGGGATCGCTGGGATCTTCTTCGGCCGGTGATACCAAAAGCGCGCCCGCGTCAGGTTTCGCATACCATTCCTCGCCTGGTCCAAACATCATTGGCCAGTTCCGCGTGTCGTGGCCACCGGGGGCTGCAAGACGGGCCATCGACCGGCGCAGGGGTGCCAGGCCAAGCGTCCGCACGCCCGCCATAGCGGCAATGCCGTCCGCCCATGCGCCTGCCGCATTGACAAGTATCTGTCCTGTCACATCGCCCAGCGGGATGATTACACGCCAGCCGGCCGCGTCCCGACCAATCGCGCTGACCCGTGCGCCGGGCATCAGGGTGCCGCCGTTGCCGCGCAATTCGCGTAGCCAGTTCTGCATCAGACGTTCCGTGTCGATGTCCCACGCATCTGCGTGGTACCCCACGCGGTCCGCGTGATCTGACAGGATAGGAATAATAGCGCGTGCCTCTGCCACGGATATTTCATCCAGTCCCATGTCGGTCAGGTCGTGGGCAAAGGCCTCGGACTCGTCCGCACTGCCAAGCAGCATCAAACCGCGGGCTGACAGCACGCCGCCATTAGCGGTTTCGTGATAGGGGCGGCTTGCGCTGTTCAAGGCCCGTGTCGTGGGCTTGCCATAGGTTTCCTCGAACAAGGCGGCGGACCGACCAGAGCTGTGATACCCCGTTTGCGCCTCGGCCTCTATTAAGGTGACGTGACCCAGATGCGACAGTCGTGCCGCAGCAGAAATTCCGGCGACTCCGCCGCCGATGACGATGATGTCGGTCACGCTTCTTCCAGCCGATCGGTCGCGGGCGGTGGGGTAGGGGAAAGGGACGTGATGCGGTCGTACAGGTCTGCCGTCATCTGAAACGTATTGGCCGCCAGCGAGGGCTCAAGTTGCTCCACGGATTTGGCCGACACGATAGGCGAAGGGGCCGTTGGGTGGGCTGCGACCCAGGCGACAGCCAGCGTGGCGGAATCTGTGCCGACTTCCTCTGCCAATTCGGCCAGTCGCGCTGCGGCGTCGTACATCCAGTCACGCCCGTAGCGGGCGGCATACATCTTGTCCTCGGACAGGCGGCCCGTTTCGCCGCGCGCATACTTACCGGTCAGTAACCCGCCACCAAGGGGTGAATAAGGACAGACCTTTATACCTTGATCTGCAGCCATCGGCAGGATTTCGACCTCTGCCTGCCGCTTCACAAGGTTATACATTGGCTGCATTACGTCGATCCGGGTGTCGAGGGTGGCACAAAACGCCTGTGCTTTCATGACCTGCCACGCGGCATAGTTGGAAACGCCGATATGCCGGATCGCCCCATCTGCTTGCAGGCGGGCCATGGTGGCAAAGGTCTCTTCCAGATCCGTCTCGGTGTCCCAGCGATGAAGATAAAGCAGATCTACGCTGTCCGTGTTCAGCTGGCTGCGGCAGATGTCGAACTGCGCAAGGATGTTCGCCCGCCCCGCACCGCCCGCATAGGCGACCTTCGTCGCCAGATAGACCGACTCACGTTCGGCTGCGACCATCGGGCCTAAAAGCTTTTCCGCGTTGCCTTCGGTATAGCGCACGGCGGTGTCGAAGTGATTCAAACCCGCCGCCCGCGCCGTGTCATACATCGCCCGGCTGGTTGGGGCGTCAGCGCGACCACCAAACTGCATTGTACCAAAGGTTAGGCGGGACAGAGCGGTCCCATCGCTTGTTTTCAAATATGTCATCTCGATAGCCTGTCACGACCGGAAACGCCTCGCAACGGCTGCCTTTCGCACAGAAAGGTGGGTTGCAAAAAAACTTCGATTCCGTCTGTGGATTTTTAAAATAGTTTATGTGCGCAAATGCGTATATCAAATTAATGTTTGCGGTTTGATGTGCGCATTCGCAAAATTGTCACCTATATGAGTTGGGCAGGAAAGAACGCCCTCGAAAGTAAATTGAAAGACAAGATAATGAACAACTTCAAATCCTCCCTGATCGTCGCAGCCCTCGTTTCCGCCCTCGGTGTGAGCGCCGCGTCCGCCGCCAGTGTCAGCGACCTGATCGCCACTAACGGTTACAACGACCGTACCGCCGCCGGCATCGCCGCAACGGAAGCCAACATCGCAGCGCTGGGCGTAACTGTTCGCAAGGGCGACGCGCTGACCACGAAAGAGATTTCGGCCATCCAGCACATCGTTCTGGACCAAACCACCTTCGCCTCTAAAGCATCGCGCGTTGATCTGGTTGTGAACGGTAA
>JAGXIQ010000049.1 GCA_024635625.1 Loktanella sp.
CACCAAGTATCTCGACAGCTATCTCAGATGGTTTCATCTCGCAGTGCTTCCAAGGCAGCCAACACCACGCGCAGTCCTCGCCGCAGCAGCAGGTATCCTGCCGGTTAGACCATGTGCATAGCTAATGCGAATTGAGCCATTCGTTTGGATAAACCAATGCGTCCTTCTGAGGAAACGCAACCTTTAGCCCCGCGTCGGCCACCGCGATTGCCGCGTTGATATAAGCCAGCAATATGTCGCGCCGTGCCGCGATGTCGGCGACACCCTCGACCCCGATCCAGCGCGAAGACTGAGAGTTTGCACCCGGCGCGCGCAAGTTACCCTCCGGGTCCGGCAGTAATACGCCCTTTAGGAAACCCATCGCGACCGTATCCTTCAACGCATAGATCATCACGACATTGCCGCCGTTATGGGTATAGCAGGGCTGACGCCATTTTAACGTCTCTACCAGTTCGGTTTGCAGCAACAATGCGCGCAAGGCAGTCAGTTCGGCCTGAAAACGGCCTTGGCGGGCAATGAAGGCTGTAACGTCCGGATGGCGAGGGGACATGGCAGGCATCCTCAAAGGGTCTTCGCTGATTCACCAAATAGTAAGGCAGGTGAACGTACGGGTGTACGAGAGGCATGAAGCGATGTCTGCGCCTACTGCCTAAAGGCCGATGACCTGTCTCATTCTCAGGTTTGGTTAACAATTCTAAAGATAATACCCTCGTTTTACATAGTATGTCTCGCACACGAAACATTTGCCATTTGAAATGTAATGATGGGACTTCATGCCGGTCCCGCGAAACCTGACCGGCATAAATCTGTCACGACACTGCGTGCTGCATCTGGACGAACAGTCGCCTAGACCTGACCGCCTGCAATCTGGATTGTCTGTCCATTTACGCTGCGCGCCGCATCAGAGACCAACCACATCGCGGCCGCCGTCGTCTCATCGACTTGTAGCAGACGCTTATGCCGATTGCCTTTGGCCACGATCGCTTCTGCGCCCGCGCGGTCCACGTCAAAGCGGCGCATCAGGCCGGGCAACTGGCTGTGAACAATGTCGGTATCGACGTAGCCAGGGCACAGTGCGTTGAACGTGACGGGGCGCTTTTGCATGAACTCCTCGCTCAATCCGCGTATCAGGCCGATGACACCGTGTTTCGTCGCCGTATACGGAATTGCATTCTTAAGACCGCGCACGCCAGCGATGGAGCTGACGACGACGTAACGCCCTGCGGTGTCCTCGGGCAGGGTTTGAAGGGCCGCCTGAAAGGTCAGGAAGACGCCGTCAAGGTTCGTGACCATGGTGCGGCGCCAGTCGTCCAAAGAAGTCTTTAGAAATGGGCCGCCTTCTGCGATGCCTGCGTTGGCAACGCAGATCGCTACTGGTCCATGCGCACCAGCAGCCGAGGCGATTCCGTCGCGGACACTGGCCTCGTCGGTCACGTCCATGACCAGCGGGTGAATCCGGTCCGATCCTGCCGCTACCTCTTCCAGTACCGCAGCCCGGCGACCGGTGATGGTGACCGTCGCTCCCTGTGCTGCCAATGCCTCTGCAATCGCGCGGCCAATGCCGCTGCCGCCCCCGGTGACGAGGGCGTGCTTGCCGTTATGTTCCATGGTATCCTCCGCTTATCCGGCGATGCTAGCCGCGCAGACTGCGGGCACAAGGGGCTGACATGAAAACTCTCGATCTTCCGCCACTTTGGCTTGCACTGGCTGCATTCGGCGCATGGGTCAGTCGTAGTTTTTGGACGGCTGGTACACCCTGGCTGCAACTTATGGGGACCGGGCTGATCCTTTTGGGCCTTTTGTTGATGGCAGTGGCTGTATTTACCATGACCCTGTCACGCACGACGGTCATTCCACACCGCAAGCCAACCGCTCTGGTCACGGGTGGCATTTTCGCGCTGACCCGCAATCCGATCTATCTGGGCGATGTGTTGGTGCTGGCAGGCTTGTGTCTGCGCTGGCAGGCCCCCTTGGGGTTGATCCTGGTTCCGGTGTTTGGCATCTGGATCGCACGCCATTTCATCCATGGCGAAGAAGCGCGCTTGCACGCAGCGTTTGGTGGCGCATTTGCGGAATATGCAACACGGGTGCGCCGCTGGGTATGAATGCGCTTGCAACCTTGATCGCGTGAAATAATGTTGCGCGGGACTGAGGCCGCGGGTCGCGGCACAAACAGGGGGATGCTTTAGGTGAAAATCGGCGCACCGAAGGAAACGTATCAAGGCGAGGCGCGGGTCGCGATGACCCCGGCCTCGGCTAAGGATTTACAGAAATTAGGGCATACGTGCCTGATCGAGGCAGGGGCCGGATCCGCGGCGGGCTTTACCGACGACGCGTATCGCGCCGTCGACGTCGCTATCGTGGACGATGCTGCAGCGCTGTTCGCACAGGCGGATATCATTGCGAAAGTGCGCCCACCATCTGACGCCGAAGTGTCGATGCTGCGCGAGGGGCAGACCCTGATCAGCTTCTTCTACCCAGGCCAAAATGCAGACTTGCTGGCGGCCGCCAATGCCAAGGGTGCTACGGTCGTCGCCATGGACATGGTGCCGCGTATTTCGCGCGCCCAAAAAATGGATGCCTTGTCGTCGATGGCCAATATCGCGGGCTACCGCGCGGTGATCGAAGCGGGTGCCAACTTTGGCCGCTTCTTTACCGGTCAGGTCACCGCTGCAGGCAAGGTGCCGCCCGCAAAGGTTCTGGTTGTAGGCGCAGGTGTCGCTGGTCTTGCCGCGATCGGCACAGCCACAAGCCTTGGCGCTATGACATATGCCTTCGACGTGCGACCCGAAGTGGCCGAGCAGGTCGAATCGATGGGCGCTGAATTTGTCTTCCTCGACTTCGCAGAAGAGCAGACTGACGGTTCCTCTACCGGTGGTTACGCCTCTGTTTCTTCGCCCGAGTTTACCGCAGCGCAGTTGAAAAAATTCCGCGAAATTGCACCGGACATGGACATCGTCATCACGACGGCGCTGATCCCCGGACGTGACGCACCGGAATTGTGGACCAAGGACATGGTCGACGCGATGAAGCCGGGTTCGGTGATCATCGATTTGGCCGCCGAACGTGGCGGCAACTGCAAGCTGACAGTCAAGGACGAGAAGATCGTCACCGACAACGGCGTCACTATCGTCGGCTACACCGACTTTCCATCACGTATGGCGACACAGGCGTCCTTGCTTTACGCGACCAACATTCGTCACATGATGACGGACCTGACGCCCGCCAAAGACGGTGTCGTAAACCACAACATGGAAGACGACGTGATCCGGGGCGCCACTGCGTCTTACCATGGCGAAGTCACGTTCCCGCCGCCAAAACCCAAGATCGCGGCCATTGCCGCCGCGCCTAAGCGAGAGCAGCCCAAGGCGCTGACGCCCGAAGAACGGCGCGCAAACGAGATCGCCAGCTTTAAGGCACAGACGAAATCTCAGGTGACCTTATTAGTCGTAGGCGGTCTGGTCATGGCGCTGATCGGTGCCTTCGCACCCGAAAGCTTCATGTCGCACTTCATCGTCTTTGCGCTGTCGTGCTTTATCGGGTTTCAGGTGATCTGGGGCGTTGCACACAGTTTGCACACGCCGTTGATGGCCATAACCAATGCGATCTCTGGTATCGTGATCCTTGGCGCGTTGCTGCAGATCGGGGCGGGCAACTGGATCGTTGTGATTCTTAGCTTTATCGGGGTGCTGATCGCATCCATCAATATCGTCGGCGGGTTCCTCGTCACACGGCGCATGCTTGCCATGTTCCAGAAGTCCTGAGGAGGATCTGATGTTTTCTGTAGGTATCACATCGGCGGCCTATATCGCGTCCGCCGTGCTGTTCATCTTGGCCTTGGGCGGTTTGAACAATCAGGAAAGCGCAAAGCGCGCGGTCTGGTATGGCATCGCCGGCATGGGGATTGCGGTTGTCGCCACGGTTTTCGGCCCGGGCGTCTATAACGTCTTCCTGATTTTGATTGCCATCGCGGCGGGCGGATTTGCGGGCTACTACGTTGCTGGCAAAGTCCAGATGACGGAGATGCCGCAACTGGTCGCGGCATTGCACAGCTTTGTCGGTCTGGCAGCCGTATTTATCGGGCTGAACGCCGACATCATGCTTCACGCCGTGCAGCAGATGCAGGCGGGGGCGATGGGCGTGCCGTCCATTGCGGACGGTCACACCGTCGCAATCCCGGCAGGCACTGAATTGACTGGTTTCGGAGAGAAACTTTGGCACAAGGACGCGGTGGAAATCGCAATCCTGAAGGTCGAAGTGTTCTTGGGCATCTTCATTGGTGCCGTGACCTTCACCGGCTCCATCGTGGCCTTTGGCAAGCTGGCCGGTAAAGTTGATGGCAAGCCGAAGAAGTTGATGTTGCCATCTGACGACAATGCCATTCCCTTCATCTCTGGCCACTACCTGAATGCGATCGCGCTGATTGCGGCGGTGCTGCTGGGTGTGATGTTCGCGCAGGGCGCGGGCATCTGGACGATGGTGCTGGTAACGCTGATCGCAGGCTTTATCGGCTGGCACTTGATCATGGGGATTGGCGGGGCGGACATGCCAGTCGTTGTCTCGATGCTGAACAGCTATTCTGGCTGGGCGGCAGCGGCGATTGGTTTCACGCTGGGCAACGATCTTCTGATCGTGACCGGCGCGCTGGTCGGTTCGTCAGGTGCGATCCTGTCCTACATCATGTGCAAGGCGATGAACCGGTCGTTCGTCAGCGTGATCCTTGGTGGCTTTGGCGGGACAACGGGTCCGGCGATGGCTGTAGAGGGCGAGCAGATTGCCATCGACGCCGACGGTGTCGCGAGTGCGCTGAACGAGGCAGATTCGGTTATCATCATCCCCGGTTACGGCATGGCAGTGGCACAGGCACAGCAGGCTGTCAGCCAGTTGGTGACAAAGCTTCGTGCACAAGGCAAAACCGTGCGTTTCGCGATCCATCCGGTCGCGGGACGTCTGCCCGGCCACATGAACGTGCTGCTCGCCGAGGCCAAGGTCCCCTATGATATCGTGATGGAGATGGACGAGATCAACGACGATTTCCCCACCACAGACGTCGCGATTGTCATCGGTTCCAATGATATCGTGAACCCCGCCGCACAGGACGATCCCAATAGCCCCATCGCTGGGATGCCGGTCTTGGAAGTCTGGAAAGCGAAGCAGGTCTTCGTGTCCAAGCGTGGGCAGGGAACCGGTTATTCCGGGATCGAAAATCCGCTGTTCTTCAAAGACAATACGCGGATGTTCTATGGCGATGCCAAAAAGTCGCTGGAAGAACTGCTGCCAAAAATCGACTAATGCAGTATTTCTGAATAGGATTTAGGCAACGCCCGGACCGAAAGGATCGGGCGTTGTTCTGTTTGGGACATTGGACACGATTGTAGGGGACTGGCCCGCTAAGGCAGTAGCAATTGCGAACCTCAGGTTTTCAGATATCGGCGTCGCGCCACGTGCCGGGTGCGAGATCGTCGAGCGACCAGTCCCCGATCCGCCAGCGGACCAGCCGCAGGGTAGGGTGGCCGACATGGGCAGTCATGCGGCGAACCTGACGATTGCGGCCTTCTGTAATCGTCATCTCTAGCCAATTATCGGGTACCGATTTGCGAAACCTGACGGGCGGATGACGCGGCCATAGGCTTGGGGTGTCGATGCGTCGCACCTTCGCTGAGCGGGTGGGCCCGTCCTTAAGAGTGACACCCTGTCGCAGGGCCGCGAGGGCGTCGTCGTCTGGATCGCCTTCGACCTGCACGAAGTAAGTTTTTGCCGCTTTGAATCGTGGGTCGCTGATGCGGGCCTGCAATGCGCCGTCGTCGGTCAGCAGCAGCAACCCTTCACTGTCCCGGTCAAGGCGGCCTGCAGGATAAACCTTTGGCAAGTCTATGAAATCAGACAGTGTCGCACGCGGGGTGGGGCTGCGCGTATCGGTAAATTGCGACAGCACATCGAAGGGTTTGTTGAACAGAATTAAGCGTGACATGGGTGCGGTGTAACGTCCGTTGCAGGGCCATGCAAAATATTTGGTAATGCCCTAAAATATCCCTTGATTGGTCCCGCGGTTTGCATCAAATGCGCGACATAGACGCCAACGCACGCGCCTCTGGCCTGCACTATGCATTGTTCATGCAGCGACGGTAACGTCTCCCTTGGAACTGAGCGGTCTCGGAGTGGGTTGGTCCCTCCAATGGCCGGGTCTACTGGAGATGACCATGACTGCATCAATCGCTGGCGCTTTGGCGCCTGTTCGTGTCGCAACCCCGAGACTGGACGCTTATGTGGCCGGCCGGGATTTCGATAAACCGACCCTGATCATCGACTGTGATCGTGTGGAAACCCAATACAAAGCGCTGAAGGCGGGTTTGGGTCATGCCGACATCCACTACGCCGTAAAGGCGAACCCGGCGATGCCGGTGTTGGAACGTCTGGTGAAGCTGGGATCGCACTTCGATGCCGCCTCTAAGGGCGAGATCGAGATGTGTCTGTCAGCAGGGGCCACCCCTGACACCATTTCGTATGGCAATACGATCAAGCGGGCGTCCGACGTCGCGTGGGCGCACAGCGCAGGCATCACCCTGTTCGCCGCCGACGCGGAAGAAGAACTGGATAAGATCGCCGAACATGCACCGGGATCGTCAGTCTATATTCGCCTAATCGTCGAGACATCAGAGGCTGACTGGCCGCTGACCCGCAAGTTTGGCTGCGATGCGGGCCTAGCCCTGCAACTGCTGGATTACGCAAAAGAAATCGGACTGACGCCGGTGGGCTTTTCTTTCCACGTCGGTTCACAAACCCGCCGCGCCGAGATGTGGGCACCGACTCTGGACCAGATGGCCGAAATTTGGAATGCAGCTAAGGATGCGGGACATGATCTGTCTTTGCTGAATATCGGCGGTGGCTTTCCGGCATTCTACGGAGAGGCCATCGATACGCCAACGGTCTATGCATCCCGCGTTATTACGCTGGTCGAAGAAAAATTTGGCCACATCCCACGCATCATGGCAGAGCCGGGCCGGGGCATGGTTGCAGAGGCGGGCGTTATCGCTTGCGAGGTCATGCTGGTCAGCCGCAAGTCCGACCGCGACGTTCACCGCTGGGTCTATCTGTCGATTGGTCGGTTCTCTGGTCTGGCCGAAACAGAAGGCGAAGCGATCCGCTACCAGTTCGAAACTGACCGCGACGGCGACGCAACTGGCCCCTGCATCATGGCGGGACCGTCGTGTGACTCGGCCGATGTGCTGTATGAAAAGCGCCCGATGCACCTGCCGCTGACGCTGAAAAGCGGCGACCGGGTGCTGATCCGCAACACCGGGGCCTATACCTCGACCTACTCATCGGTCTGTTTCAACGGCTTCCCGCCGCTGGATGTGGTTGTGATCTAAGGGTTTTCAGACTTTTATCGGACAATCTAGCGGCGCACGGTATACCATCGTGCGCCGCTAAGTATTTCTAAGCGTTGAATTTTTTGTTTTACGCAAAGGCGCAGACCGCTAGGTTGGCTGCCAGAACAACCGGAAAGCAGCCCCATGCCCGCTATCGAAGACCACCCGCTGCGCTATGCCATGGCCAACGAATTGCACGCGCGGCCATTTCCAGCGGTGCAGGCACCCGCCCGTGCTGCCTATTTGGCGATCAAACCTGCGCATAATGCAGCGGGCCGCGACCGCGATGCCGATCGTACCCACCTGATCGCATTGTTGGACCGGTTCGGTGCGGCCCATCCGCAGCCGGGTGCCACGCATTATTCGGGTCAAATTGGCAAGCATCTGCTGAAGTGGGAAAGCCATACAGAATTCGTGACCTTCACGATATTCGGTCAGGGCGTGGCAGAACGACCTTATAATGCGTCGACGTTTGGCGTCTTTCCTGACGAATGGTTGCGCAAGGCCCCCGGCGTGCGGATCACCTCTGCGTTGATCCGGGTCGAGTTGGCAGAGGGGGACGAGGGCATCGTCGCAAAGGTCGATGATTGGTTCGTGCCCGAAAGCCTGGCAATCAGTCGGGTGCTGGATGGCGAGCTTATCATAGCCTCTGATTTCAGGATCGATACGGGTGGCCACATGCGTTTCGCGGTGTTCGCGCGGTCCCAGGCGGGAGAGCGGCGCACCGGACGCGTGGTGCAACGCCTGTGCGAGATCGAGACCTACAAGGCCATGTCGATGCTGGGCCTAAGCCGGGCGCACAATCTTGCCCCTGAAATGGCAGCGATTGATGACCGTCTAACGAGCCTGCTGTCCGAAATGTGCGGTCCTGTGGGCGAGCCTGCGACGCTTTTGCAGAGTCTGCTGACGGTCTCTGCCGAGTTGGAGAATATCGTCGCGCAGTCGGCCTTTCGTTTTGGCGCAACGGGCGCCTACGAGACGATTGTGAACCAGCGGATCGCGGTGCTGCGCGAAGAGCGGTTTGCCGGGCGGCAGACCTTTGGCGAATTCATGATGCGACGCTTTGATCCGGCGATGCGGACGGTGAAATCGACCGAAGGTCGATTAAAGGCGATGTCCGACCGTGCGCTTCGGGCTGGCGATCTGCTGCGAACGCGGGTGGACGTAGAGCGCAGTGCGCAGAATCGTGATTTGCTGGCCAGCATGGACAAGCGGTCTGACACGCAATTGCGGTTGCAGCGCACGGTCGAGGGGCTGTCGACAGTGGCCATCAGCTATTATGCCGTCAGCCTTGCGATGTATATTCTGGGCCCGCTTGAATACCAATTCGGTATCAGCAAGTCGACGATTGCGGCGATCGTGACGCCACTGGTGCTATTGGGCGTTTGGGCGATGGTGAAGCGGTTGAAAAAGCACATCGAATGACCGGTTTCGCCCGCACCTAGGTAAAGGTGTCTCGTAAGCTTGCAGGCCCCAGTAGGCCAAGATGCCATGCGGTGCCACAGGCAGCGATTGCGGCCACGGCATTGGCCGCCACGGCTGCAAGTGTGATGCCCGTAAAGCCAAGCAATGACACGCCAAGCCAAGCACCCGGCAGGTAAACCGCCAAGATGCGGCCCAGAGACAGTCACATCGACCAGGCTGCCTTGGACCGGGCGTTCATTGCGGCATTTGCCACGACAACAAAGCCATAGCCGAACAGCGACCAGCCCACGATCTGCATATACGTCGCGGCATAGTAGGTCGTACCGGTGTCTGACGGAAGCCAACCCGCAAATGTTGTGCCCCACAGTGTCAAGATGATGCCCACCACCAGACCGTAGGCAAGGCAGAATGCAAAGGCAGCTTGCAGGGTCCGTGCGGCCCGCTTTGGCAGGTTGGCACCCCAATTTTGCCCCACGACTGTGCCGATGCCCGCTGAAAGCGCCAGCATTGGTACGAGCGCGATTTGCTGCACACGCGTAGCAACGCCAAATCCGCCGACAGCATCGTCACCGAGGGGTGCGACAGCGGCAGTGACCATCGCCATGCCTACCGGGTTGATCGCGTTTGAAAACGCGGCGGGTGCCCCGACTGAAGCCAGTTCCCGAAGCGACCACCAAAGATCCTTAGTTAGTTCGCCGCACCAAACCAGAACGCCTTTGTGCAACGCATATGCGATCGCGGCAGCCGCAAATAGGGCGCGGGCGATGAAGGTCGCCATAGCGGCCCCGGCGGTGCCAAAGTTGAAAGTAAAGATCAACAGCGGGTCCAGCGCGATGTTCAACAGCGCCGCCCCGGTCATCAAGATCGCGGGGGCCAGGGAACTGCCGTGCGCGCGGAACAGGGCCATTGCCTGCATCGTGACGACAAGAAAGGGAAACGACAGGCACTACCATGGCAAGAAGGCCGCGATCTCTTGCGCCGTGTCGCCGCGTGCACCTAGCAGGCCGAACAGCCACGGATAGGTCAGGAACATCATCGCCGCCATGACAACCGACAGCGCCACGCCAAGGCCGACAGCATGCAATCCGATCCGATTCGGGTTGCGGTCTTGGCCGATGGCCTGTGACACTGTCGCGTTGGCCCCCGCGCTGAGGCCGATGGAGAGGGACGTGACGGCGGCGGTGACGGGGTAGATATAGCCCACAGCAGCAAGTGGCGCGCCACCTAGCCGACCAAGGAAATAGGCATCCGCGAGGCCGACTGAGAGGGTCGCGAGGATGCCAAGCGTCATTGGGGCAGAAAGGCGGACGAGGGCGCGCCAGACGGGCCCTTTGGTCAGGTCGTGGGTCGTCTTGGCCATGTAATGGTTTCCCTTTGTCCCGCCC
This sequence comes from Loktanella sp., assembly GCA_024635625.1. Taxonomy (GTDB): domain Bacteria; phylum Pseudomonadota; class Alphaproteobacteria; order Rhodobacterales; family Rhodobacteraceae; genus Loktanella. The sequence goes on from JAGXIQ010000049.1 coordinate 10,181, forward strand.
CAATGCTGGGACGGGCGTATGGTTCCCCTATTGGCCGCGAATGCGGGGGTCTAATGCGTCACGCAAGCCGTCGCCAATGTAGTTCACAGCCAGCACCGTAAGAGAGATGGCAAGGCCCGGCCAGATAACGCGCTCTGGGAAGGCCGTCATCCGGGGAACGCTGTCGGCAAGGATCTTGCCCCACGTGGGGAAGTCTGGCGGAAAGCCGAGGCCAAGGAAGGACAGGGCCGATTCAGTAATGATCGCAGTTGCAAGGCCCAAGGTCGCGCTTACCATGATGGGTGACAGGACGTTGGGCAGCAGGTGGCGGGTAATGATCCGGCGGCTGGGTGTGCCAATGCTGCGGGCAGCAAGGACGTATTCGCGTTCCTTCAGGGCCAGCACGTCGCCGCGCACAATGCGGGCGGTGTGCATCCAGCTTGTGATGCCGATGCCTGCAACGATCAGGATAAAGATGCCTTGCTCTGGCCCGAATGCCGCCCGCAACGGATCGCGGAACAACAGCATCATAACAAGCAGAAGTGGAAGGAGCGGCAGCGCAAGGAACAGGTCCGTCAGTCGCATCAGTAACCCGTCGAGGCGGGTGAAATAGCCAGCGACGACACCGACGAAAGTACCGATCAGGATCGCAAGGAACATTGCAGCGGCACCGACGGCAAGGCTGATACGACCGCCCTGCATAATTTGCGCCATAAGATCACGGCCCAAGTTGTCGGTCCCCATCGGGTGGGCCCAAGATACCTTTTCCGTGCCCCAAAGCGCGTTGACGATTGGCCGCAGATCCTTGTTGCGAATGTCGAGAGCCGTCGGGTCTAGGCCCCAGAGCCATGGACCGATCAGCACCGCGAGGATCATCGCGGTCCAGCCTACGGCAAGAGAGATCCGCCCGCCCTGCATGATCTGCGCCATCAGGTCGCGGCCAAGGTTATCGGTGCCAAAGGGGTGGGCCCAAGCGACCTTTTCCGCGCCCCACAGGGCGTTGATGATCGGGCGCAGGTCCTTGTTGCGGATATCCAG
>JAGXIQ010000050.1 GCA_024635625.1 Loktanella sp.
CGTCAGGACATCCAGCAGTTTGCCCACGCCCTAATGCTCCGCAGAATGGTCTCGCAGTCGGACAGCCGCTTCTACTTCGTCCAGGATGGGGATGCCGGGCTCAGCAAAGCGTTCCTCGCAACATTCGCCCCTGAGGTTCAGTCCGGTCGTGTTGATGTCGCCACTGTGGCCTTCGACAAGTATCAGGTGAACGATGTCCGCGAGGCGCTGTGGGTCCAAGGTCGCCGCGAACTGCGCAACGACCTGGGCCTCTCGGGCCATCAACTCGACAGCCTGCCTGAAAAAGTCTTCAACGAGGAGATCGACCGGGAGATCGTGAAGCGCCTTGCCGGCCATCGGCTCGGAACTCCGTTCGCCTGGCCATACCATACGAAATCAGAGCCGTCGCGGGTCGTCGACCTGAAGACCGACCGGCCCGAACTGACAACCGAACGATGCGCGAGGCTGATGCGGCTCGCAACCCTGCGCAGCGTCGACAGTTACTTCCACAAGATTCGCAGCAACGTTCGCCCCGCATCCCGCCCCGTGTCGACTCCGAGCAACAACGGGCGCACTTGGGATCGGCATTTCCTCTACCGGCCAGAGATGCTGGTCAAGATCATCGAAATCTACCGATTCCACCACAACTGGATGGGGACCCGCCAAACGAAGCAGACACCAGCGATGAAACTGGGACTGGCAAAGGGTCGGATCTACGAGCGAGACCTCTTCGGCGAATGAACAAGAAAGCGCGCCGCCGAAGCGACGCGCAATCTGCAACACATCTGGTAAGGGGCTTGCCCAAAGGATCGGCCCCTTCTAACAATTTATATCAATCAGGCGGCGAGGTCGGATTTGACGATATCTTCGATTTCCTTGATCGGATGGTTGGTCAATGTCTTTGGAATCTCGCCAACGACCTTATCCTTGACCTCTTGGTGAAGCTTGTCGCGCAACTCACCAAGCACGTTGGGCGACGCGACCAAAATAATACTGTCGAACTTGCCCTTATGGACCCGCTCGTACAAAATATCGGCAAGATCGGCGGCAAAACGTTCCTTTGCCAGCTCGTGCCAGTCGGTGTCATCGTATGCAGATTTACCGGAATTTGCCGATTGCCCGACGCGACCGGGGCGGTTCGCCGATTGCTCGATGTCTTTCGGATTGTCCTGCTCTTCTTTGCGGATCACTTCAAGGTTCGGATCCTCGCCATCGGTCACGTTACGCAGAAACAAGGCTTTTTCACCGTCGGCCACAACGACCCATGTGCCGTTTTTGATCTTGGTCATTAGCTCTCTCCTTCGTTATTCACTTGGGAAACCAACGGTCGAGGCGCCGCGTTTGTTCCGGGTTAGCCGGCCAAGATTGCGCTATACCGCGTCAAAGAGATATTTGACCCGCAGGCTATAATCCCAACGTGCCGCCCTTTTAGGTCAGCCCGTAGCGGGCCACAGATCGCGGCCAGCGACGCCGCACACGCCGGTTCTGCCATCAGGCGCAGCACGTCCATGTAATGCACCATGGCCGACCGCATCTGTGCGTCTGTGACATGCACCATGCGGTCAACGACCTGTGCGGCGACATCGTAGGAATACGGCATCGCACGCGGCGCGCTTAGGCTGTCGGCAATGGTCTGGATGTGATTCAGCGCCACTGGATGCCCGGCGGCCAGACTGCGCGTCATGCTGTCGGCCCCCGTGGGTTCGACCCCGATGACTTCCACATCCGGATTCGCCTGCTTGAAGGCCAACGCCATGCCACCGATCAGTCCCCCGCCGCCAACGGGCACAACTAAAGTGTCGATCTGCGGGGCCTGTGCAACATATTCTGCGCCACAAACCGCAGCTCCCAACGTCATATGAGGGCCTTCGAACGGATGCAGGATCGCACGACCCTCTTGCGCGACCATGCGGTCCATCTCTGCGAAGGCGGCGGGCATACCGGCGCACAGCGTCACCTCTGCACCCATTGCACGGCAGCCGTTGATGCGCAGCGGGTCCACGGTTTCGGGCATGGCGATGCGCGCGCTGACCCCCGCGGCTTGCGCGGCCCAACTGACGGCCAGCGCATGATTTCCACCACTTGCTGCAACCACCCCAACCCGCCGCTGAACCGCATCTAACTGACGCAGCCCAAGTAGCACGCCGCGGGCCTTGAACGATCCCGCCTGCTGAAACAGCTCTAACTTGACGGTCACGCTTTCAGCGTCGGGCAAAATGCCCTGCCAACGGTCAGAGGTCAGCGCCAAAACTGGCGTTCGGATCGTCTCTTTCGCGATGTCGCGGGCGGCGGCTGCGATCTGGGTGGCATCAGGCAGGGTCATGGGCAGGTATCCAAAGCAAAAAGGCCCGCGCACGGGGCACGGGCCTTTGATAGTTCAATCGCGCAGCGGATTACATCCGGCTTGCGACGTTTTCCCAGTTGACCAGATTGTCGAGGAAGTTTGTCAAGTAAGCGGGGCGCTTGTTGCGGAAGTCGATGTAATAGGAATGCTCCCACACGTCGCAGCCCAGCAGCGCTGTCTGACCAAAGCAAACGGGGTTCACGCCGTTTTCAGTCTTGGTGATCTTCAGGCTGCCATCGGTATCCTTGACCAACCAAGCCCAGCCAGAGCCGAACTGACCGCCGCCTGCGGCGCCAAACTCTTCCTTAAACTTATCAACCGAGCCGAAGGCTCCGGTCACAGCTTTTTCGACCTCACCGGGCATTTTGGAATCGTCGGGCGACATCATTTCCCAAAACTGGTTGTGATTCCAAAGCTGGCTGATGTTGTTGAAGATACCGGACTGCGCGACCGCTTTAGGATCGTATGTGCCCTTGATGATCTCTTCGAGGGACTTGCCCTCCCATTCAGTGCCAGCGATCGCCTTGTTGCCGTTGGTCACATAGGCGTTGTGGTGAATATCGTGATGATATTCCAGCGTTTCCTTGGACATGCCCTTAGATGCCAGCGCGTCGTGGGCGTAGGGAAGATCGGGAAGTTCGAAAGCCATGGTGTGACCCCTTTTTCTATTTCGGTTCATTCGCGCGAATGGATGCGCGATTGCTCAGTAGGTCAACCCCTGAAACTGGGTCAGGTTCCGCGTGGAAAGTGGCCAACCGGCCCCGCTGCCGCTGAGGCCGCCAAAAGATCAAAGGCATAGTCCGCAACAGATCGGAAACAGATGATTTGAAACGTCTGTGCATCCGTCATCCAAAGGGCCGCGGCGATCTGTCCCAACCGGGTACGAAGGACCTGACCGGGCGGAAAGGCGTCGGGATGCAGATCGACTGGGGCAAGCTTAGCTATCACTTCGCGTGCAAACGGTCCCTGTACCTGCAATACGGCCCGCGCATCAGAGACGTTAACCGCCAAATGATGCTGTCCTTTCATCGCCTTGGCAATCTTTGCTAATCCATCAGCGACATCGGCATAGGGTAGCAGTATCAGTACCTCGTCGGGTGACATCCACAGCAGACCGTTTTCACCTTTAAATTGCGCCTCGCGCAGGCCGGGCATTGCAGCCCCAGTCAAGTCTTTGCAGATTGACTTCATCTTGCCGTAGGACAGATCACCCCGCAGCGTAATCATGCCGCGCAGGCCTGTATCGCTGACCTGAACGCTACCCTGGGTTTCACGGCCCAAAAGGGCGCTGATGGGATCAGACATTCTGCTTCTCTCCGTCTTTATCGTAGAACACAGGGTCGACGATCCGCGCATCTACCGTGCCGCCACCATCCTTCGTAAAGGAAATCACGTCACCCATCCGGTCCGGACCGCGCTTGACCAGACCCATCGCAATCCCCTTGTCCAAAGTCGGCGAGTAATAGGTCGAGGTGATCCGGCCCTGCGTATTGCGCTGACCATTTGCATTCTCGCCAACCTCTACCGCGTAGGCCCCGTCAGCCAACACAGACCCATCCAGCGTTTCCAAGCCAACCAATTTCCAACGATCTGGATCCTGCATATGCGTACGCTGCTGACCACGTTTACCAAGGAAATCGTCTTTCTTCTTCGAAATCGCCCAATCGAGGTTCAGGTCTTGGGGAATGACAGTGCCATCCGTCTCGTCCCCGATCATGATAAAGCCCTTCTCGGCCCGCATCACGTGCAATGCCTCGGTGCCATAGGGCATCACGTTCAAAGGTTCGCCGTGCTTCAAAAGCAAATCCCAGAACGCTGCGCCCTGTCCAGCCGCCACGGCAATCTCGTACGACAGCTCTCCCGAGAAACTGATGCGGAAGACGCGGACATCGAAGCCGCCGATCTGACCTTCGGCCCATTGCATAAACGGCAAGTCGTCTTTCGCCAGCTTCATGCCGCCAATGTCCTGCAGCAGCTGGCGTGCCTTTGGCCCGACGACCGCGAACTGGGCGAATTGCTCTGTCACGTTGGCAACATAGACCTGCCAGTCCCACCATTCGCACTGCAACCAGTCTTCCATGTGGGCATGAATGCGGTCGGCGCCACCAGTTGTCGTGTGGCACAGCCACGTGTCATCATCCAACCGCGCCACCACGCCGTCATCGGACAGGAATCCGTTTTCCGAACACATCAGGCCATAGCGGCATTTCCCGACAGCCAGGTTGGACATCATGTTAGTATACATCATGTCTAGGAACTTGCCCGCGTCGGGTCCCTTCACGATCAACTTGCCAAGGGTAGAGGCGTCCAAAAGTCCGACATTAGTTCGTGTGTTATTCACCTCACGCTTGACCGCATCGTGCGCAGTCTCGTCGCCAAGTAAATAGGCGTAGGGCCTGCGCCAATGACCGACAGGTTCGAAGTCGGCATCGTTGTTTTCGTGCCAATCATATACCGGCGTCTTGCGGATCGGCTGGAACAATTCGTCCCGGGCCACACCGGCAATCGCTGCCAAAGGCAACGGCGTGTAAGGCGGACGAAATGTCGTTGTGCCAACCTGCGGAATTGCCTCGCCCAACGCGTTAGAAAGAATAGCAAGTCCATTGATATTGCTTAACTTTCCCTGATCTGTAGCCATGCCGAGCGTGGTGTACCGCTTCGCATGTTCAACCGATTGAAAGCCTTCCTGTGCCGCCAGTTGTACGTCGCTTACTTTAACGTCGTTCTGGTAATCCAGCCACATCTTCGACCGCAAGTCATATGGTGCGCCTGCTGGCATCATCCAGACAGGTTCGATTGCGGCCTCGGCCAAGTCGTCGCCCATGGGCGCCTGACCCGGTTTGCGGGTATGTCCCGATGCACTTGCCGCTTTGCGCCCGGCACCGAAGCCGTCGGCAATCGCTTCTGCCGTGAACAAATGGCCGTTCGCCGTACCAGCTGCTGTCACAAAGCCCGCGCCGTCGGCGCCCAATGGCGGACGGTCGGCATCGGGCCGGAACAACGATTGGGCATCATCCCACACCAGCTTACCGCCGCAATGGGACCACAAATGCACGACCGGGGACCAGCCGCCCGACATGGCGACGCAATCGCAGGCTATCGCCTCGATCTGGCCGCCGGTGCCATCCTGCGCACATACGCTGACACCAGTGACACGCTTGCCACCCTCGACAGCACGAATTGCACTGCCGGTTATGACACGAATGCCCATTGCACGCGCCTGGTCAGGCAATTCGCCTTTTGCTGCAGCGCGGGCATCGATCACTGCCGGCACTTCCAACCCTGCATTCACCAAGGCGATAGCGGTGCGATAGGCGTCGTCATTGTTGGTCACAACAACAGTTCGTTCCCCCACGGCCACGCCGAAGTTCACAACGTAATCACGCAAAGCGCCTGCCAAAAGAACGCCCGGCACATCGTTGTAAGCAAACGACAAAGGCCGCTCTATCGCGCCTGTTGCTGTCACGATCTGACCCGCACGAATACGCCACAACCGCTGGCGCGGTCCGCCGCGTTTCGGGGCATGATCAGTCAGACGTTCATGCGCAAGGGCGTAGCCGTGATCGAAAACGCCGGCCCCTTGAGTACGGATTCGCATGTCGACGTTTGGCATCCTGTGCAATTCGCCAAGTGTCGCATTGACCCAATCCTGTGCGGTGGCACCCTCGATCGTCGGACGATCCACCACTGCACGACCACCCCAACCCGAAGTTTGTTCGATCAGCAGCACACGCGCCCCGGCACGACCCGCAGCTAAAGCCGCGGCCAAACCAGAGATCCCACCACCAACAACAAGAACATCGACTGCGACATTAAAGTGTTCGTAGGTGTGGTCATCACCTGTTTCGGGTGCCGACCCAAGACCCGCAGAGCGCCGGATAATTGGCTCGTAGACATGTTTCCAGAACGCCCGTGGCTGGGTGAATGTCTTGTAGTAAAAGCCCGCGGGCAAAAAGCGCGATAACTTTGCGTTAATCACGCCCACGTCGAATTCTAGGCTTGGCCAGTGGTTCTGGCTACGTGCGGCAAGGCCGTCATATAGCTCTACCTGCGTGACGCGGGCGTTTGGTTCCTGACGGTCACCACGACCAAGTTCGACCAGCGCGTTCGGCTCTTCCGCGCCAGCCGCCACAAGCCCACGCGGGCGGTGGTATTTGAACGACCGCCCGACCAGCAGTTGATCGTTTGCCAGCAAAGCGCTGGCGAGAGTATCGCCCGCATAGCCCTGCATCCGCTTACCGTTAAACGTAAAATGCACAGGCCGGTTCTTTGCAACCAGCCGTCCGTTTGTCCGCAGCCTCATTGGAAAGTCCCCCAGCGCCAACCCGGCTGTTTTTCGGATATCGCATCACGGATCGCTTGCGGCGGCTCCGTCGTCTGCGCCGCATAGGTGCCATAGACTTCTAACGTCGCAGTGTTGCGTGCAGCCAAAAACCACTTGCCGCAGCCGTACACATGGCGCCACCGCTCAAAGTGCACACCTTTCGGATTCGCTCGCATGAACAAGTAATTCTCAAAGACTTCAGCCTCTGACCCCGGCCCGTAGCGTTTCAAATGCGCCTCTCCGCCCGCGTGCAGATCGGTTTCGTCGACCATCCGGTCGCAATGGGGGCAGTGCAGGATCAGCATGGGGTGACCTTTGTGGCGTGACGTCGGAACACAAAAAAGCCGCCCACCCCCAAAGGGGGGCGGACGGCCAATGTCGCGTCGATAAAAGTTGGGTTAGTTGCCCGTCGTGGGCTCTGCCGCGTCGTCAACAGCATCGGCTGCGCCGGCTGCCGCGTCGCCTGTCGCATCAGCTGCACCAGCGGCTGCATCACCAACGGCGTCTGCAGTGCTGGACGCTGCATCCCCCACGGCATCCGCAGTTGCAGCAGCATCACCGCCGGTCGTTGTTGTCTCGGCGCTGTTACCGCCAAATAACAAGAACGCGAGGACGGCAAGGATGATGACAACAACGCCGAGAACAAGCGCACTGCTGCCGCCTGAACGTTTCTCGACGACGGGCGTCGTGTTGTTGTGAATGGTGGTCGTGTTTGGGCGGTTCGGGTCTGTGTTGCGATCGGACATGCCAAAGTTTCCTTGAAAGGGTCAGTTGGCGACATAACGTCGCAACACCTCGCAAGGTTCCCACAGGCTCGCGCCATTCTAGAAGTTTTGCACACAACCAACGCCGGGCCTATCAATGCGCCACCCCGGCAGCGACGCTTTCGTCAATGAACTTACCGTGCCGGAATCGGTTCATGCTGAATTCGTCGGTCAAAGGCGAATGCCCTTTGGCCACCAGTTCAGCCATTGCCCAGCCAGACCCCGGAATTGCCTTGAAGCCACCTGTGCCCCAGCCACAGTTCACAAAGATACCCTCGACTGGTGTCTTTGAGAGAATCGGGGAGCGGTCGCCGGTTACATCGACAATGCCGCCCCATTGGCGCAGCATTTTAAGCCGCCCAACGATCGGAAAGGTTTCCACCAATGCGCGGACAGTTTCCTCGATATGGTGGAAAGACCCCCGCTGGGTATAGTTGTTATAGCCATCCGTGCCGCCACCGATGACCATTTCGCCCTTGTCTGATTGGGACATGTAGCCGTGCACCGTGTTCGCCATGACGACAACGTCCATACAGGGTTTAATCGGTTCGCTGACCAATGCTTGCAGAGCGACAGATTCGATGGGCAATTGAAATCCGGCCTTTTGCGCCAACACACTGGCATGCCCCGCCACAACCATCGCCAATTTATTACACTTTATGTCGCCGCGGGATGTGTTGACGCCCGTGACCTTGCCACCCTCGGTCATGACGCCAGTGACCTCGCACTGTTGAATAATGTCCATGCCCATATCAGCACAGGCGCGCGCATAGCCCCATGCGACCGCGTCGTGCCGGGCCGTACCACCGCGGGCCTGCCACAGCGCACCCAGCACCGGATAGCGCTGGCCGTCGATGTTCATGATCGGGCAAAGTTCCTTGACGCGCTGTGGACCGATGAACTCTGTCGTTACCCCCTGCAGTGCGTTGGCATGCGCCGTACGCTGATAACCACGGATTTCATGCTGTGTTTGGGCCAGCATCATCACGCCGCGAGGGCTGAACATGACGTTGTAGTTCAGGTCTTGTGACAACGTCTCGTACAGGCTGCGGGACTTTTCGTAGATCGCGGCTGACGGATCTTGCAGGTAGTTACTGCGAATGATTGTCGTGTTTCGCCCCGTGTTGCCGCCGCCCAGCCAACCCTTTTCCAAAACGGCAACATTCGTGATGCCAAAATTCTTGCCGAGGTAATAGGCCGTAGCCAACCCGTGGCCGCCGGCACCCACGACAATGACGTCATAGCGCGGTTTGGGTTCAGCCTGCCCCCAAGCGCGTGTCCAACCACTATGCTGGCGGAACGCTTCGCGGGCGATGGCAAAGGCGGAATAGCGTTTCATGGGGGCGAATCCTTAAGGGCCTACGCGCGTGTCTGCACGCCTTTCCTGAACCCTTGCGGCATATCTTAGGATACTGCGTGCGGCAAGACAGACGGGTTTTGCGACATACCCCTGCGATGGCTCGTCGCAGCGTGACCATTGCGGGGTTTCAAGTGACCGCCGGGATCGCTAGGTAGAAGCGGCAATTCGGGGGAAGCACGTGTTCTGGATCATCTGCATCATGATGGCGCTTGGCGTCATATCGTTTTTAGCGGCCCCTTTGCTGCGCCCCGGTCCGGAGGCGGCTGAAAACCCGCAACTGGTGATCTACAAGGGCCAGTTAGAAGAGGTTGATCGCGACGTCGAACGCGGCATCCTGAAGCAGTCAGAGGCAGAGCGCGCGCGCGCAGAAATTTCGCGCAGGCTTTTGGCGGTCAGCCGTACGACGCAGTTGACCGGCACGGCACCTGCGTGGGCCAACCGTCTTGTAATCATCGTGGTGGGCCTTCTTTTGCTGGTGCTGGGTGGCGCCACCTACGAAGCAATCGGCGCACCAGGAGAGCCGGATCAACCGCTGGCCGCCCGTCTGGCGCAGGCCGAGGTCATGCGTGAAACCCGCCCCGATCAGGCTGCACTGGAAGAAGCGGCACCGCCGTCCCCACAGGTCGATGCGCCAGCAGAGTACCTTGAGCAGATCGCGCAACTGCGCACTGTGGTCCCAACCCGCCCTGACGACTTGCAAGGTTGGACGCTGCTTGCGTTCCATGAATCGCGTCTTGGTAATTATGCCGCGGCAGCGCGGGCACAGGACCGCGTCGTGTCCCTTCAGGGTGACAATGTGACCTTGGACGACCTGCAGAGGCAGGTTGATCTGATGGTTGCTGCCGCCAACGGCGTCATCTCGCCAGAAGCAGAGATCATCGCGCGGGATTTGATGCAACGCGACGAGGCGAGTATCGCCGGGCGCTACTATCTTGGTGCGCTTTATAATCAGACGGGCCGACCAGACGTGGCATTCCGCTTTTGGCGGCCAATTGTCGAAAGCGGCGATGCGTCGTTCCACGCCGACCTAGCCCGCGCCCAAATAGAAGACGCCGCAGCGCGTGCTGGGATCGAATACGTTCTACCAGAGATTCGTGGACCGGGAGAGGCTGACATGGCCGCCGCTCAGGATATGAGCGATGAAGACAGGCAGGCGATGATCGGCAACATGGTCAACCAACTGGCAGACCGTCTGGGCACCCAAGGTGGGCCCGCCTCTGACTGGGCGCGCCTGATCACAGCCTACGGTGTTCTGGGTGAAACCGACGCAGCGCAGACCGTCTGGGCCGAAGCAAAAACGACGTTCGTCGGCGACAGCGTCGCCTTGCAGGTACTTGAAACTGCGGCGAAATCCGCTGGTGTCTTAGAATGATATGCGAGGACGTCGCCACTTTTGTTGACGCCGTTCCGCCGATGGGTGCGCTTGCAGGTCTTGATCTTGGGACGGTAACGATTGGCGTAGCGGTGTCAGACGTGATGCGCGGCGTTGCCACGCCTTTCGAGACGATCAAACGCAAGAAATTCGGCCTGGACGCTACAGCCCTGCTCGCGTTGTGCGAAAAACGGCAGATCAATGGTCTGGTGCTAGGATTGCCTCTGAACATGGATGGTAGTGAAGGTCCGCGCTGTCAGGCAACACGCGCCTTCGCCCGCAATTTGGAACGACTGACGCCACTTCCAATCACCTATTGGGACGAACGCCTGTCGACCGTGGCCGCGACGCGCGCCTTACTAGAGGCTGACACGTCTCGCAAGCGCCGGGCAGAGGTCATCGACCACGTCGCTGCCGCCTATATCTTGCAAGGCGCATTAGACCGCATGCGCCATATGAAGGCTAACCCTTGACCGATAATGTCTGGAAACGCGACGAGATCGACAGTCCTTGCATCAAGATTTGTGTGATTCATCCCGCAAGTCGACTGTGCACTGGCTGTCTGCGGACGATCGACGAAATCGGCGCTTGGTCACGGATGTCAGCAAACGCACGCCGCGAGATCATGAAAGCCCTGCCCGACCGCGCAAGCCTGATCACACAGCGGCGCGGCGGCCGAGCAGCGCGGATCGCCAAAGGTCTTTCGTCCGAAGAATCGTAACGCCTTAAGCGCTTTCTGTCGCAATCTTTTACGCGACTGCCGGAAAGACGAAACAGCGATCGCGACGGATCATGATCCAAAGCGGTGTGCCGGGTTTTGGCAGAAACACCGAAGGAATTTGTGCGCGTAGAATGGTGTTATCGTAATCCATCCGAAATTCGACCAATGATTCGGATCCCATGAACCGGGCGCGCTGGACGATCCCCCGGGCTGGTGTGCCTTCCATTGGCGTGGGATGCGGCCCGCGACCGGCACGGTCAAAATCGATTTTCAGATGCTGTGGGCGTATACAGATGTCGACCGCAGTGCCATCCGGCAATCCCGGCGCCAGAAACTGACCGAAGGGTGTATCCGTAAGCGCACCATGAACGACGCCGCGAATGACATTGATATCGCTAAAGAAACCTGCAGCGCTTCGATCAACGGGCGTGTTGTAGATATTGTAAGGTGCGCCGCGCTGGACGATCCGCCCGTCGCGCATCAACGCGATCTCGTCCGCCATGCGCATCGCCTCGCCGGGTTCGTGCGTCACCAGCAACACGGCGGTGCCTTCTGCTTTCAACACATCCAGTGTTTCATCCCGGATATCGTCGCGCAGCCGGTCATCAAGGCCTGAAAAGGGCTCGTCCATCAACATGACTTTTGGTCGCGGTGCCAAAGCGCGCGCCAAAGCGACACGCTGCTGTTCCCCCCCGGAAAGCTCGTGCGGGAACCGGTCAATGTGACGCCCCATGCCGACCTTATCCAATAGATCAACGACGCGGGCCCGGGCCTTGGTCCGGTCAAGTCGCAAGCCGAATGCAACGTTCTTTGCCACACTCAAATGAGGAAACAGCGCAAAGTCCTGAAACATCAAGCCGATAGAGCGCTGCTCTGGTGGTAGCTGATGTTCGCCATCGCAGATCACTTGACCATCAAGACTGATGCGCCCCGAATCCGGTGCCTCTACCCCGGCGATCATCCGTAGCGTCGTGGACTTACCACAGCCAGACGGCCCTAACAGGCAGGTCACCTGCCCCGGCATGACCGACAGACTAACGTCGTCGACGACGGTTTGGCCTGCAAAGGCCTTGGCAAGATGCGCGATTTCTAGACGGGGCGTCGCGGGCATGGGGTTACTCTAGCGAAAGACTCGGGCTTTCAACTAGCAACCCCCGCCCCCGACCACAAGGACGGGCTGCGAAATCCGTTAAAGCGTCGCGTTGATCGCACCGCCATCCAACAGGATGTTCTGCCCCACGATAAAGCCCGCCTTGTCTGAACAGAGGAAGGCACACATCGCACCGAACTCTTCTGGCGTGCCATAGCGGCGTGCGGGTATTGTCGCCAAGCGCTGGGTTTTCGCATCTTCCAAAGAGATATTCTGTGCCCGCGACACCCCACCATCAAGCGCATCTGCGCGGTCAGTTGCGTGAATGCCCGGCAACATATTGTTGATGGTGACGCCGTGCGGCGCCACTTGCCGTGATGTACCTGCAACATATCCTGTCAGACCAGCGCGGGCGCTATTCGACAACCCAAGCTGCGCAATGGGTGACTTGACCGAACCAGAGGTGATGTTCACGACCCGGCCCCAGCCGCGATCAATCATGCCCGGCAACAGGGCCGTCATCAGCGCGATGGGCGCGAGCATATTGGCGTCCAGCGCCTTGATGAAATCATCGCGGTTCCAGTCGGACCAAATACCCGGGGGTGGCCCGCCAGCGTTATTGACAAGAATATCAACACCCTGTGCAGCAGCGATCAGCCTCGCGCGATCCTCGGGATCAGCGACATCGGCGGCCACGACCGTCACCTTAACGCCCGTCGCGGAACGGATAGCATCTGCCGTCTCTTCCAGCGCTTCTGCACCGCGTGCGTTCAGGATTAGATCGACACCCGCCTCTGCCAGTGCCATCGCACAGCCGCGCCCAAGCCCCCGCGAAGATGCACAAACCAGAGCAGTTTTCCCCTTAATACCAAGTTCCATGTAACGTGTCCTTCTCGATATACTGGGGCAATTGTAATTCGACCGACCTTTAACATACTATTAGCCCTGTTAAATCATAAAGACGTCTGGTGTACTAAAGGTGTGGGCCCGACACTTACGATGGTGTTCATTTTAATAAGAGACGTCGATGCGTACAGCGCCCAGCCGGATCCAAAGCGTGCATGTTCTGCCAGGCGATGCTTTTTGTGTCACCGATGGCGTAGCTTTCGGTGAACCGCTGACCTTCGCTGATGAACTCGTACTTGACGACATTTATGAAATCTCTGCGGTAGCTCGCCCGCTGGCTTTATCATTGGAATCCAAAGGTACCGGTGGCCAGTTTGCCGTAGCCACCGGCGGACAGATCGGCATGATCGGCAGCGACATCTATCTGGACTGTTGCATCACGCTTATGGCGATCGATGGCAAAACCTACGAGGCACTTGTGCTGGTCGAGGTTGTCGCTGGCGGGGTCGAGGCGGTTTATATGCTGCCGCTTGCTAATCTTATCCCGAACCACCCGTACCGTTTGGTCGGCGTTGATCGTCAGATCGCCACGACCCGCTTTGCCGAAGTCGCCAGCGTATCCTTCACCCGCGGTACGCGGATCACCATGGCGTCCGGTGCGCAGGTTCCGATCCAAGAAATCCGCGTCGGCGACCGGGTGCTGACGCGCGACGACGGCCCGCAGATCGTGCGATGGGTCGGGGAAACGACACTGCGCGCTGTCGGTGATTTCGCGCCTGTTGTCATCCGCAAGGGCGCGTTGCACAATGCCAACGACCTTATCCTTAGCCCCGATCACAGGCTGTTTGTCTACCAACGGCAGGACAGGCTAGGCGCCGGCCGCCACGAGGTATTGATCAAAGTTCGCCATCTGATCAACGGCGACACGGTATTTCAGCAGGACGGCGGCTTTGTCGACTATTTCCAACTGCTGTTTGATCAACATCAGATCATCTACGCCGAAGGTATCGCTGCGGAATCCCTGCTGATCGACCCTCGCACCCGCGCTGCATTGCCTGAACATCTGGACGAGGCCGTGCGCCAAGGGCATGGGCATCGTCACCATCTAGACTATGAAGTGCGCGAGTCGCTGCTATCGTCGCGTGATGCTGTTGCTTTGCTACGGCGAGCGTCTTCGGACTAGTTTTCTTGCCGGGTGGCAGCAAAGCTACCGTCGAAGATATCCTGCCACGCAGGCCCGGTCACATCACCGAACAACACGCCACTGACTGCGTCCTGATTACGACCCAGAAACTCGCCTTCGATTTCTGCGTCAATGATGTAGCTGCTACTACCGCCGGTCAGCGTACCGTCCACATCACCGTCAAAACTGTAGGCCGCCGTGGGATCTGTGTCGCGGTAGATATTGCCATCCGTGATAGCCAGCGCACCAGCAAGCGCGGTGTTATTGGCTGCCTTGAACCCACTTGCCTGACCGCGGATTTGGTCAAATCCCGCACCAAAGTTCACATCGATAGTCAGGTCACCCAAATAATCGACCCGCGCGCCGTCTGGTCCGGTGGGTAAACGCGCACGCATATAGCCATTATATTCGCCCCGCCCGACGATCGGCAGTCGGGTTGGGTCGCTGACATTGGCACCAGTCAACCGGTCATCGAGCTGTGCTGCGGCACCAGCGCGGTCAAGCGCAGTTCCGCTGGTAACACTGGCGCCACCCCACCACACCGGGCTAGTCCGATGAACATGATCAAGGCTGGCGCGACACTCATGAAGGACCTCCTGAAGGGCACGCCGCTTACCCTCCAACGTCACGGTTAAAAATTGCTTAACCGTGACATCGCGAGGGCATGAGCTTCAGGCGGGCCTTAACGAGAGGTTTGGCCCAGAACACCATTCAGCTTGAAGGTACCCGGTTGACCGTTGGCACTGATCTTACCGCGCATCGGAATGCCAATGAACTCGCCATTATCGCCTTTAAAGCCGCCGGCGCGGCCCTGCCCATCGGAAATCTCGCCGTTCACGCCAATCGACAGGTTGTCCTTGGTCAAAGTGCCGCCGACATCGCCCAATATCGTCACCTGCGATCCGTTCAGGGTTCGGTTCAGCCTACCATTCTGGACGGTCAAGTTACCGTTGATCGCCTCGCCACCAGAGGTCACGAAATTACCGACAGTACCGCCGACGCGATTATTGCCGAAATCAACGCCCATCTGCATCAGGCCATTTACCTTTACGGTGTTCTGCGTTGTCAGGTCACCGGCCACGTAACCAAGATAATTTGCGCCACCACTTGTCGGCACGGCAGCTTTCGGCGTGATACCAGCGTTATTGAACTTTGGCGCAAGCTTGCTGCCAACGGTTGCGATTTCTTGCAGGGACAATTGACCAGACCCACCGGCTGGCAGCAGATTATCCCCCGGAAACACAGCGCCGCCTGACGGCAAAGGAATCGTCGTGCCCCCACAGGCGGCAACAAGCGCAAGGGCGCATAGGCTAGCGGAAGTACGAAGGGAAAATGCGGTCATGGCAGTGATCCTGAGAAAAAAGAAGGTGGCCGTCGCATCATGCAACTGCCTTGGGCCAAGCCTAGCCCATTGTCGATGTCATGCCATATCGGCGGCGCTGTTATCCAATAGCGCCGCGCGATTTATCGCCGCGTCCTTAGTTTTCGCCAACGAACCCAAAGTCGCCGATCGCAGTCTGGCCATTGACCGTTGCCGTCATACCGGGCGGTATGCCCTGTCCGACCGTCAGCGATCCCGGGGTTCCAGCAATGCCCTGCACCGCCTTCGTGCGGATACTGCCATTGACGCGATTGCCTGAAAACGCGCCTAGCGCCACGCCATTAACGCCGATGGTATCGGCCCCTGCAGCCAGATTGCCATCAAAGTTCACCACAAATACGTTCGGTGATGCTCCAAGACCGACCTGACCGCCGCTATAGTTAAGTTGCCCCGCGGCATTGAAGGTTTCGCCTCGGGAATTGGCGCCTTTGAAATTATTCGCTCGACCGATCATCCGGCCATTTGCAAAGTTCACTGACAGCGCCGAGTCGCCTACCAGATTATACTCCGCCTGCCCCCGACGAACCGCCAAAAGTGCGCCGCCGGTAAATGTAGATGTGCCACTTGTTGGGATGTTGCGCGTCGTCGTCGGCGTCAGATTAGCGATGCGCAGTTGATCAGCTTCCACCCCCCGCACACTGGTCTCCAATTGCCCGAAAGTTGGCGTGCTGACGGTACTGGGCTTGGTCGGCGTCATGTCCGTACTGCCACTTCCGCCGCAGGCGACCAATCCCGCTAACGCGACCGCACTCATTACTATTTTCATCTTTAATCCCCTTACAGAATCCCCGCATCGATATTAAGCTGAAACAACGGTCAAAGTTGTCGAAATCTTAATGATCTCAACCTCCTTCGGCACTTGTGTCATTTTCAACGCAGGACTGTCATCTAGGTCAAAACAATGTGCGATAACGCCCATCATTGCCCTTGGCGCAGCACCGCGCTACAGCAGCGGATATGAAAAATCGCCCCGCCTTGCCCCCCGAAATCGCCCGCCGCCGGACCTTTGCGATCATCTCGCACCCGGACGCCGGAAAGACGACGCTGACGGAAAAGTTCCTGTTGTACGGGGGCGCGATCCAGATGGCTGGCCAAGTGCGCGCCAAAGGTGAAGCACGGCGCACCCGGTCCGACTTTATGCAGATGGAAAAGGACCGGGGCATCTCTGTGTCGGCGTCGGCTATGTCGTTCGATTTCGACGGCTATCGGTTTAATCTGGTGGACACGCCCGGCCACTCTGACTTTTCCGAAGATACGTACCGCACCCTAACTGCGGTGGACGCTGCCGTCATGGTGATCGACGGCGCAAAGGGCGTGGAATCGCAGACGCAAAAGCTGTTCGAGGTCTGCCGGTTGCGCGATCTACCGATCCTGACATTTTGCAACAAGATGGACCGCGAAAGCCGCGACACATTTGAGATTATTGACGAAATTCAGGAAAACCTTGCGATCGACGTGACCCCCGCGTCATGGCCTATCGGCAAGGGCAGAGAGTTCATCGGTACCTACGACATCCTAAACGACCGGCTGGACCTGATGGACCGGGCCGACCGTAACAAAGTGGCGCAAAGTGTGCGGATTAGCGGTTTGGCCGATCCCAAGCTGAAAGAGCTGATCCCCGCCGAACTGCTGGACACCTTCCTCGAAGAAATAGAGATGGCGCAAGAGTTGATGCCGAAACTTGACCACGAGGCGATGCTGGCGGGCACAATGACGCCGATCTGGTTCGGTTCGGCCATCAACTCTTTCGGCGTTAAGGAACTGATGGACGGGATCGCGACCTACGGGCCAGAACCCCAAATTCAGCGCGCCGAACCCCGCCAGATCGCGCCAGAAGAAAAGTCGGTCACAGGTTTCGTTTTCAAGGTTCAAGCCAACATGGACCCCAAGCACCGGGACCGCGTAGCCTTTGTGCGGATGGCGTCTGGCCACTTCATCCGCGGGATGAAGCTGACCCATGTCCGGTCAAAAAAGCAGATGTCTGTGACCAACCCAGTCATGTTCCTTGCCGCTGACCGCGAACTGGCGGAAGAAGCTTGGGCCGGCGACATCATCGGCATTCCAAACCACGGGCAATTGCGCATCGGCGACACCTTGACCGAGGGCGAAAATCTAAAGGTCACCGGAATCCCATCCTTTGCGCCTGAACTATTGCAGACGGCGCGCGCTGGCGATCCGATGAAGGCAAAACATCTGGAAAAGGCGCTGATGCAGTTCGCCGAGGAAGGCGCCGCAAAAGTATTCAAGCCGACGTTCGGCAGCGGCTTCATCGTTGGCGTCGTGGGGGCCTTGCAGTTTGAGGTTCTCGCCTCGCGGATAGAGCTGGAATACGGTTTGCCCGTCCGTTTTGAAAATTCGCAGTTCACTTCGGCTCGCTGGGTGCATGGCACCAAGGACGCGGTGGATAAGTTTGCGAACGCCAACAAGCTGCACATTGCACTGGATAACGACGGTGACACTGTCTTTTTGACCCGCCTGCAATGGGACATTGACCGCGTGGGCCGCGATTATCCGGACATTACATTGTCGGCTACCAAGGAAATGATGGTGTGATCATGATCCCCCGCGCAACGGTGGCAAAGGCGCTTGGCACCTCTGCGGATACGCTGCCGCCGGGGGATTTACCGCTACCACGTCTGGCAGAGCTTTACACAAGCTGGCTGGTGGAAGCGGCACAAGAACGCGAAGACCAACATCTGATCTGGACGTTCACGCTGGTCGACTGGCTTGTTGCGCACGATCCCGGTCTGGCTTTTGATGCTGTGCTGACCACACTCGACCTCTGTACAGAACCCGAGCAGGTTGCCGTTCTGGCCGCTGGCCCGATGGAGGATCTGATCCACAATCATGGTGCTACCATGATCGACCGCATCGTCGTTGCCGCCGAGGCGCCGCGTGTCCAGTACATGCTAAGCGGCGTATGGGAAGGTGACACCCCTGCCCTTTTGTGGGCCCGCATTGATGCGGCGCGGCGGAACGGCCCGTCAATGGACAAAGGCGATCCATTTCCTACCGCTGTCGGATCTTGATAAAGCTTTAACCAATTTTTGTCAGTCTGCCCCCCATGCGCTGGCTGATACTTATCTTTGCTCTTTCGGCCTGCATCCCGATCCAAAAGGAGGTTTTGTAGGATTACGACGCTTGGCTAGGAACAACATCGTTTACGACCAACGAACGTGAAATCTATCGCAGTCCCGATGGCAACAACCTGATGACCGCGCGCCCGGTCATTGTGATCGGTCCAACCGGTCGCGCCTTTGGCGTTCTCACAAGCGTCCGCCGCCGCGACACGAGCGGACCACGGATCGAAAAGGTAACCTCTGGTGATAGCGCCTTCGCTTACACTGTGCACGACCGCGGCTTCACCCACTGTATCGATGGTTGCCTAAGGGCAGAAATCGGCGTTCTGACCCTATCGGAACAAAGCTTTCGTATCGCGGCTACGGTCGGCTTGCCACTACGCGTTTGGGGTTTGCGCGGACGTTATGACGGGACGGTTCCCGCAGAGTCTTTTGTACGCGTACTGGTGGCGGCCGACGCCCCCGATTAGGCTAGCCCAATGCCCCTACAAAACCGCCTTTTACCGACTGGCGAAATCGTCGCCAACACCGCCCGGGGTACGCTGACGGGCAATCGTGGCATTTTGCATATCGCAGACGGCGTCATGGGACAGGCGCTTTGGCGACACAAAGCATGGATATGTTGCACGCTGGATTGGAAGGGTCGCAAACGCCAACCAATGTCTGGCCGCCAATGGACAGCGTTATTTTTCCTGGACGAAGCTGTCGCCTTCGCTGCAGGACATCGCCCCTGTGCCTATTGCCGACGCGCCGCCTACAACAGATTCAAAAATGTTTGGACCAACGTTTCCGGCAAAGTTCATCGTGCGCGTGATATAGATACCATGTTGCATGCCGCGCGGATCGTTACCGGCACACGCAGCCAAAAGCAGCATACAGCGCAGCTTGAAGACCTACCCTTTGGCACCATTGTACTATGGAATAGCGAACCAAACCTCGTTACCGATGGAGGACTTCATCCATATTCATTGTCGGGTTACGGCCCGGTCCGGACCAAAGGAAAAAGGGCGGAGGTCACTGTTTTGACCCCCGCCCCCGTCGTCAACATCCTACGTGAAGGCTATTTACCCTCAGTCCATCAGTCGGCCTGGACCTAAAATCAGACCAGTTTCGCGTCCATTGTGATCTCTGCGTTCAGCAACTTACTGATCGGGCAACCGGTTTCAGTCGCCAGAGCAACCGCTTTGAATTCCTCTTCGGTGATACCGGGAATCGCCGCAGTTACTTCGATATGCGCTTTCGTGACGGCAAAACCGCCATCAACTTCTTCTAACGAAACTGTCGACTTTGCGTCGATATTGTCCGCCGTATAACCTTTTTCGCCAAGATTAAGCGACATCGCCATTGCAAAACACGCTGCATGGGCCGCACCCACCAGTTCCTCGGGGTTGGTACCTTTGCCGTCCTCGAAACGGGCTTTGAAACCATAAGGATGGACTTGCAGTGCTTTGGTCTGCGTCGAAACTTTACCGATACCGTCTTTCAGGCTGCCTTGCCAATTTGCGGTGCCATGCTTCTTGATCATGTCGTGTCCTTTCAGTGGAACTCATACCCTAACGCACAGCGCCAAGGGGCAGTTCCGCCTAAACCTTGACGATTGCGCGATAAAGGCGTAGCGGAACGCCAGTCGAACGCTCCGGCAATTTGGTCGGGCGGGCCGCGCAGTTCTGCGGCCACACAAGCCGCACATCTGAAAGGGCTACATGACCAAGTTTTCCGACCTGAACCTCGACCCAAAGGTCCTCAAGGCCATCATCGATACAGGCTATGAGACGCCGACCCCCATTCAGGCAGGTGCGATTCCCCCGGCCCTTGAAGGGCGCGACGTGCTGGGTATCGCCCAGACCGGAACCGGCAAAACCGCCAGCTTCACCTTGCCGATGATAACCCTTCTGGGCCGCGGCCGCGCCCGCGCCCGGATGCCGCGAAGCCTTGTGCTGGCGCCAACCCGCGAATTGGCCGCTCAGGTTGCCGAAAACTTCGATGCGTACGCGAAATACACGAAGTTGACGAAAGCCTTACTGATCGGCGGCACGTCGTTCAAGGAACAAGACCAACTGATCGACAAAGGTGTCGACGTCCTGATCGCAACCCCTGGTCGCCTGATCGACCATTTCGAACGCGGCAAGCTGATTCTGTCCGACGTCAAAATCATGGTCGTGGACGAAGCGGACCGCATGCTCGACATGGGTTTCATCCCGGACATCGAACGCATCTTTCAGATGACACCTTTTACGCGCCAGACGTTGTTTTTCTCTGCCACGATGGCCCCCGAGATCGAGCGGATCACGAATACGTTCCTGTCCAATCCCGCCAAGATCGAAGTCGCCCGCGCGGCGACCACCGGCGAGAATATCAAGCAGGGTGTCGTGATGTTTCAAGGAACACACAAAACTAAGGCCGACAGCGAAAAGCGCGAGTTACTGCGCCGTCTGATCGCTGCCGAAGGTGACGCGTGTTCCAACGCCATCATCTTTTGCAACCGCAAATCCGACGTGGATGTTGTCGCAAAGTCTCTGAAAAAACATGGGATGAATGCCGAGCCGATCCACGGCGACCTTGACCAATCGCACCGCACGCGCACTTTGGACGGCTTCCGCGATGGATCAATCCGGTTCCTTGTCGCTTCTGATGTTGCCGCGCGTGGTCTCGACATTCCTGCCGTGACCCACGTGTTCAACTTTGACGTACCTAGCCACGCCGAAGATTACGTTCACCGCATCGGTCGTACCGGTCGCGCGGGCCGGACCGGCACTGCAATCATGATATGCGCGCCTCGCGACGAAAAGAACCTCGCCGACGTGGAACGCCTTGTGCAAAATCCAATCCCGCGCTTGGATAATCCAATGGGCGACATGACGCCGCCGACAACAACAGCGCCCATTGACGACGTTGACGGACCACGCGAAGAAAAGCCCCGCCGCCAGCGAACGCGTGGCCCCCGTAAGCCAAAAGTGGACGCATCTGAGATCAAGGCCGTTGACACACCGGCCGCACAGCAAACTGCTGCGCCCCAAGCGACCCCAACGGCAGAGGCCGCATCACCGCAAGACGTCACGCCCGCGACCGAAGCGCGCCCAGCACGTAACGAGCGCCTCCGGCGGGAACCGCGCAAGCCGCGCGAAGATCGTCAGCCTCGGCAAGATGCCGCCCCACAAGAACCCCGCCCCGCGCGTGAAGAACGTCCTGCACGTGAAGAGCGTCCTGCACGTGACGAACAACCGTCGCGCGAAGAGCGTGCTGGACGCGGACGCGGCCAGCAGGATCGTGGTGGCCGTCAGGATTCAGTTGTCGGCATGGGCGACGATACCCCTGATTTCATCGCTAAAAGCTTTGAAGAGCGCAGCATCCGCTGATCATATTACCCCTGCGCCCCTGGCGCAGGGCCTGACCGGCAAGGATTAGCGGATCGCAGAGTGCGGTTATCGCATATCTTTCACGCCTGCCGCATAATGAACCTTCAACGGCCCGCCCACGTGGCCGAAAGAGGATTCGATGCTGAAAACCCTGACCGTCGCGGCGCTATTCTTTTCGACGCCCGCTTTTGCTTCAGTCTGTCAAACCACGGTCGAAGGGATCGACCTGCAAATTGACAATGAGACCGTCACCGTCTCTCCGGCTCCCGCTACGCGGCGAGAGAGATTGCTGAATTTTCCGGCCCGTTCATTTGATTGGGTGACTGGCGATATACGTCAGTGTGACAGCCACGAGGTCTTTGCTTTTCTAACTGAAATCGAAGACGTTTCTGACATGTGCCTGCAAACAACGGACGCAGATACCGGCTATCTCTTGGTCCCGGGGGACCGCAATTTTCGTGGGCGCTGTTCAGGCGGTGGCGTCTGCGAAAAAGTGAACGGCACAAAAGAGGTGCTGTCTTCGGCCACTGGCGCAGTCGTGGGCACTGTCCTAGGGACCGGCGATTCGACGCTAAGTAAAGTGACGCATAGTTCGGGCGCGGTCCTGTTATCTGGCACCGGCGCATCCATCAGCAGCACGCTGGGCACCGCCGCGACCAGCGCCGCCGGTGTTATGTATGCGCCGGTCGCATTGACTGCAGCTGCGGTCACAGCCGTGGCTGTCGGCGGCGCCGTGTATGTCTGTTCGGAATAAGAGCAACCGTAAGCTGACGCGCGTCACAGTTCCCTGAGC
>JAGXIQ010000051.1 GCA_024635625.1 Loktanella sp.
ACGACGGTCGACCAAACTCATACTCGGTCCCTATAGACCCAGACGATTGCGATCCGACCGCCGCCACTGCCCGCCATAAATGGCGTGGCGGGCAGCGGCTCCCTTTTAACCCGGGAGCCTACGAAAGCGATAAGACAAGACGGTTCGTGTGAAATGTGATGTCGTCAATGATGTGGATTACCTTGGTGATTTCGTCTGATGTTCGTTCAATTACTCTCGCTTCTACGGCAATTTTCCCGCCTTCTTGGCGTTGCCCATGGCGAGAGCTTAAGCTGCGTTGCCAGCCGATGCGTAATGCGCTGATCCATGGATCACATGCGCCATCTCGACCAACGTCGCCGACGTCTGTTCTAGTGTCCCTCTGTCCGGCGAGGCAGATCCTTAGATGGAGCGTGAGACAATGGTTTGGCGTGTCTACTGCCTCGATGATGCGCGCAATTGGTTCGTTAGCGCGGCGCGGGGTGCGTTGCATTCATTGCCCAACTTGTCGAATTCGGCGCTAAGCTGCGTATCCAGCCTATGGGTCAGATCGCCGTCGGCAAGTTTTGTCATGGCGGTTTACCGGGGGCTGAGGTCAGTTTTCGCGCTGTGGCGTCGGTCGCGAACTTGACGCTTTAGATGGTTTTCGGTCGGGTCCTAAGATCAGATTACAGGTCGCCGATATGCACAGTCCGTTCCCGGATGAGGTACGGCGCGTGTCATGGTCTGGTCCGCAGTTTGTCCCAGAGTGCTTTATAAGTAGGGTCGGTGCGGGATGTGACAGATCTGAAAATGCTATGATTTTTATGATGACGTCCTGTAGATTGAAGCGCGGCAATACTAAAAAGTTGGTACGGTCATCGCGGCTATCGTCCGGTCAGTGACGTCCGTATCGACTTTGAAAACTGTGGCGTTGGGTGAGCGTATAGGAATATTGGCAGCTTTAAGCCTTACATTCGCGCCGCGGCGCCGCTGGCGCGCAATAGTGTCCCATTGCGGAGATTGTGCCGAAGGGTCTTGTAGGCGGGACTCTGACGCTCGTTTGCAGATACAAGATTCACGCGTTCGCGACCGACAATGTTGTTCAGCGTAAAGCCCATCAAAACAAGGAAACTTGTGTTGGAATTGAGGTTTCAACCGTCTGGATCGACGCAGATTACAGCGCGGTTATCGAGAACCGCCGCTGCTAGTTGAGTAGGGTCCCAAGGTGCAATAGATCTGGGTGTCCTGTGGAATAAATGGAACCAACAGTATCCTCAGCGCTGTGCAAACGGGTACGCTCAAAAGGTGCCGGAAAAGATATATGCAAGGGTTGCGGCGTCACGGCGCATCGGACAACGCAACATCAAAATTCGTGCATTACCCCGTGACGCAGTCGTAGTTATCACTGCAGTTGGTGCCGCCAAGATCCTTTAAAGTCGCGGAAATATGCTATGAAACAAAGTCGTTTGTGACGACTTTGTCGTTGGCGCGGGTGGCCCAAGTGTTGTCCGCTGGAGGCTGCGGCAGGTCTGCGACATCGCGGCAGCGGTGCAGGTGGACCTTGGCGATAAAATTCGCGGTGATCGGTGCGGTCACGAACAGGAATGCCATAACCAATATCTCGTGCAGGGATGGTTCCCCGATGGCGAAGGAGTGCACCATCGAGGCCAGCAGCAGACAGCCCACGCCAAGGGTTGCGGTAAGGGTCGGGGCATGAATGCGCGACATTGGGTTCTTTAACTTAAGCAAGCCAAATGACCCGGCGAAGGTAAAGCCTGCGCCGATGATCAATAGAATGGCCGTCGCTGTGTCGGCAATTAGGGTCAAATCATTCATTCGATGATGTCCCCCCGCAATACAAAGCGGCACAGGGCCACGGTAGACACAAAGCCCAGCATTGCGATGATCATCGCGCTTTCGAAATAGATCTGAGTACCCCAAAAGATGCCGGACAAGATGATAAGCCCAATGGCGTTAATGACAATTGTATCCAACGCGAGGATGCGGTCACCGACATGCGGCCCGCGCAGCAGGCGGACCATGGCCAATAGCTGCGCCAGACCGACAGCCCCGATGGCGATATAGAGGGCGGCTTCGGTCATGCGAAAATCTCCTTCAGGCGGCGTTCATATCGATCCTTGATGTCGTCGCGCACGGCGTCCGGGTCTGGCGCGTGGATGGCATGGACGAGTAGGGCGCAGCCATCATCGCTAAGGTCCGCAGACATGGTGCCGGGTGTCAGCGTGATAGAGCCGGCAAGGATGGTTATAGCCTCAGGCTTTTTGAGGTCCAGCGGGATGACGATCCATGCGGGCCGGAGGTTTTCATTGCTAATAAACAGGATCTGGCGGGCGACTGTCAGGTTCGATTTGAGGATGTCCCAGATGACGATCAAGCAATAAGTCATCATGCCTATTGGTCGCCCTACGGGCGGGCGGTCAGGCCAGTAAGCGGCTGTGAGGATCGGGATCAACAGACCAAGTATGAGGCCAAAAACGACCGTGCCAAGGGTCCCGCTGTTGTTCAGTAGGCACCAGACTACGACCAGCACAGCGGTCAGTAGTGGGTGTGGCAGCAGGCGGCGCGTTAAGCGAAGCGGCATGTCAGTGACCCTCCTCGGTGTCGGTGTAAGTCGCATCATGAGCCGCTTCATCGGCGTGATCATCTTTGATAGTCTTGCCCGGCTTGGACAGAACCGCAGCGATATAGGGATCAGTATTGAACAATTGCGCTGCGGTCGCCGATAGATTGCGCGTCATGGGCCCGGCAAAGACCGTAAGGGCAACAAGCAATGCCAAAAGCGTCCCGATGGCCACCATTGGCAAGGCGGGTTCCGGGGCGGAATTGTCTTTTGTGTTGACTTCGTTCGCCTCGGACTCGGGGTCTGCCTCTTGTGCAGACGCTACCTGATGCGCCCGCCAGAAAATCTGGCTGCCAGCGCGGCTGAAGCCGACGACTGCAATCAGCGATCCCACGAGAACCGTGCCCCAGACCCACCAGACCAAATTAGATTCACGTGCCGCATCCATAATCAGCAACTTGCCAACAAAGCCCGAAAGAGGCGGCAGTCCCGTCATCGCGATGGCTGCGACAAAGAACATTCCGGCCACCAATGGGCCGCCTGTAACGGGGACGGCGTCATTCAGCCAGACGCCAACCGCGTTACGCCGATCGCGCAGAACGTCCACCAGCAGGAACAACGCCGCAGTCGCGAAGGTAGAGTGGATGGCGTAATACAGCGCCGCAGTGATGCCTGCGGGGGTAAAGACGGCAACCGCACTTAGCAGCATGCCCATGGACCCGATGACAGCGAAGGCCACCTGACGGTCGATGCGCCGCGCGCCCAGCACACCGATCATTCCCAATGCGAGTGTTAGCAAGGCAGCGGGCATTAGCCACGTGTCGAAAAGGCCTTGGGTGATTTCAAGATCTGGTGGGAAAATAAGCGTATAGGTGCGAATAATGCCGTAAGCACCGACCTTCGTCATGATTGCGAATAATGCCGCGACGGGGGCAGGAGCCTCTGCGTAGCTGGACGGAAGCCAAAAGTGCAGCGGTAAGATAGCGGCCTTGACCGCGAAAACCAGCAAAAGCAGTACGGCGGCAACACGAATGCCCGCGCTATTGGCCGGGTCCAGTTCCGCGACACGCACAGCCAGATCTGCCATATTCAGCGTACCCGTCTGGGCATAGATTGTGCCGAGCGCGAATAGGAAAAGCGTCGAGCCCAACAGGTTGTAAAGCACGTACTGTGTGCCAGCCCGCAGGCGTGCGGCACCGCCTGCGTGGATCATCAGTCCATAAGAGGCAATCAGAAGGACTTCGAAGAAGACAAAGAGGTTGAAGGCGTCGCCAGTCAGGAAAGCACCCATGATACCCATCAACTGGAACTGATAAAGCGGGTGGAAATGTTGACCGCGCGTGTCCCAGCCAGACCCTATGGCATATAGCAAAACCAGAGGTGCAAGTGTCGCCGTGACCAGCACCATAAGCGTTGACAGACGGTCTGCGACGAGCACAACACCGAAAGGTGCTTGCCAGTGCCCCAACTGATAGACGCTGATTGTCCCGTCTGACGCTTGCCAGAATAGGCCTGCCGCGATGGCGAATAGGACAACAGTACCCGCGACGGACAAAATCCGCTGCAAAGAGATGTGAAAGCGCGCAACCAGCACCAGAATGGCGGCCAGCATTGCGGGTAGGACGATAGGGGCAACGATCCAGTGGGTCATTCGACGGGTTCCCCGCGCAGAGAGTGTGGGGCTTGCGGAATGTCGACATCCTCTTTCGGCACATCAACGAGGTCTTCACCCGCGCTTAGATAGGATCCGACCGCCATGATGACGACGACAGCAGTCATACCGAAGGAAATCACGATAGCTGTCAGCACCAGAGCTTGCGGCAGCGGGTCAGTGTAAACATCGACACCGTCGCGCAAGACGGGGGGCGCATTCATCGCAAGACGTCCCGAGGCGAACAAGAACACGTTCACCGCATAGCTAAGTAGCGATGTTCCGATGATGACCGGAAAAGTCCGCAGCCGCAGTACCATGTAGATGCCAGCAGCGGTCAGCACGCCGATGGCGGAGGCAACAAGTAGTTCCATGATCAGCCCTCCTCGGCAGTACGGTCGCGGGACGGATCGATGTCCATGGCGTATTTGTTATCCTCGGTTCCGGCACGGCGACCAAGGCGAGAAAAACTTTCCAACGACAGCATGACTGCACCGACCACAGCAAGGAACACGCCAAGGTCAAAGCCCATGGCTGTAGCCAGTTCGAATTCTTGCATCGGAGGAATGCGGAAATAACCGAAGGCTGACGTCAGGAATGGTTCACCAGCGAACCACGCGCCAATGCCGGTAAGGCCCGCCACCAACACGCCAGCGCCGATGATGCCATGATATGGATAGCGTTGCCGCTTTTCAGCCCAGGCAAAGCCCGACGCCATATATTGCATGACCACCGCGATTGCGACGATCAGACCGGATACGAAGCCGCCGCCGGGTTCGTTATGGCCGCGCAGGAAGATGTAGACACCGACCATCAGGACGATGGGCATCATAACGCGCGTCAGCACGACCATCATCAGCGGGTGGGCGTCGCCAGCGCGGGCTTCTTCAAAGTCGCGGTTCAGCAGCTTTGCACGGACGTTTCCGTTCAAAAGCGCCTCTGTTAAAGCGTAGATTACCAAGGCGGCGATGCCGAGGACGATGATTTCCCCGAAGGTATCAAAGCCACGGAAGTCTACGAGGATGACGTTCACGACGTTGTCACCGCCACCGCCCTTATAGGAATTCGCAAGGTGGTAGTCTGAAATCGAGGCCATCGGGAAGTCCGACATCAGGATCGACCAGATCAACCCGGCGACAGCCAAGCCACCGACAAGGGCAATCACAGCGTCACGGGTGCGCCGGGCCGCGCCTGATTCCGCTGGGCTGCGGTTGGGCAGAAAGTTCAGCGCGAGCAGCAGAAGGATGATCGTCACCACCTCGACCGAGATTTGGGTCAGCGCAAGATCTGGCGCCGAGAAGTAGTTGAAGCTGACCGACACGATCAAACCGATAATGCCCATCAGGATCAGCACCGCCAGACGGTTACGGTGATACAGGACAAGGAAACCAGCGGCGGCAATCAGCATCGCCCACAGCGCTACGGCAATCGGCGTCATCGGCAGCATCTGACGCGTCAGTACACCAGCGGTACCAGTGAACCATGCATGAGCCCCAAGTGCCACAATCGTCAGCACAAAGATCGCGGCATAACGGGTAAAGCTGCCATCGTGCAGACGTTGGCTGAATGTACCAGCGGCACCAGCCAAGGTTTTGATCAGACTGTCAAAGAGGTCTTTCGCCTCTGGCCGCGGGGCAGCATTCCAAACCTTCGATAGCGGGCCGAACAGCGCCAGCCATATCAGGCCGCCGACGACGGCGATTCCAGACATTGCTAAGGCAGGCGTCAGGCCGTGCCACAGGGCAAGGTGCTCTTTAGGCATTTCTGCAACGCCGCCGACGACGGCCTCGGTCACCAGGCGCACGAAGGGTTCGGCAAGAAAGGGTGCGATGCCCAGACCCACGACGGGGATCATGAGAAGGGCGGGGGGCAGCCACAGACCCGGCTTTGGATCATGGGGATGGGCGGGGTAATCATGCCGTTCCGCCCCCAGAAATGTGTGAGATATGAAGCGGAAGGAATAGGCCGCCGAGAATAGCGCTCCAAGTGTGGCGACGATGGTCACAAGAAGGGGCCTATTGAACAACGTGGTGTGTAGCGCCTCTTCAAGCATCATTTCCTTGGACACAAAACCGTTGAACAGCGGAATGCCAGCCATCGAAAGGCCTGCAAGGGTCGCAAGAAAGAACGTCAGGGGCATGACGTGACGCAACCCACCCAGTTTCTTCATGTCGCGGGTGTGGACGCCGTGATCGACGATACCCGCGACCATGAACAGTGCGGCCTTAAAGCTGGCGTGGTTCAGGATGTGAAAGACTGCTGCCATTGCGCCAAAGGTCGTGCCTGTGCCCAAAAGGAAGCAGATCAGGCCAAGGTGGGACACTGTCGAAAACGCAAGCAGCGCCTTCAGATCATCCTTGAAAAACGCGATAAACGCGCCCAGCACCATTGTAATCAGGCCGACGGAACAGACCAGCGTGACCCAGATATCAGTGCCTGATAGCACGGGCCATAGGCGGGCCATCAAGAACAGCCCAGCTTTCACCATGGTGGCAGAGTGTAAATAGGCCGACACGGGCGTCGGTGCTGACATGGCGTGCGGTAGCCAGAAGTGGAACGGGAACTGCGCGGACTTCGTGAAGCAGCCGGTCAAAATCAGCAGCAACGCAGGCAAGTACAGTGGCGAAGCTTGGATCAAATCGCGGTTTTCGAGGATCACCGTCAGGTCGTAGCTGCCAACGATCTGGCCAAGGATCAGCATACCACCGATCATCGCAAGGCCGCCCATACCGGTTACGGTAAGCGCCATGCGTGCACCCTGACGCCCTTCTGGCAGGTGCTTCCAAAAGCCGATCAGCAGGAAGGAAGACAGCGACGTCAGTTCCCAGAAGACCAGCAGCATCAGAA
>JAGXIQ010000003.1 GCA_024635625.1 Loktanella sp.
AACCGCGCCGCCTGATGATGCGCGTCACCCAAATTCAAGCATAGCTCTAGCGAGGCCCTTGCTTTCCCCCCCCATCAATATGTCAGAGCAGAGGGGCGGCTGGAGCGAGCCACAGGGGGTGGTGGCTACCGCTGCATCATCGGTTCACGTCCCGGACCAACTACAGGAGACCTGCGCAGGAGCAGCGGACGTTCCCTCAGGCCACCGTGGACCATACCGTAGACCATATGGTGCCCGTTGACTGGTCGGTGCCGGTACTGATAGCCTTAGTTTTGCTGGAGCTACCAGCTGAAGAAGTGCCTGTAGGAGGTCTCGAACTTCCGGCCGGGGGCCCACTTTTTATCAGATGTAGAACCCCGAAAGTCCGATTTCGCAAAGGAATGCGTCGATTACGCGCCTGATCGAAAAGGAAAGGCGCAGCTTTGACAGCTGCGCCCTAGGATTTCTTTTCAGTCGTCTTGAGCCGCTGGATCAGCCGTCGATTCGGCCTGCCATCTGTGCGATAGCTTTCTGGTAAACCCCAGCCGCGTTCCATTGCTGGATCACAGCAAAGTTAGGCTGACCTTCTTGAAAGCCAGCGCCCGCCTGCCAGCCTTTTTGGCGCAAGAAGTTAGCGGTCGATGCCAACGCGTCGATCTGGTTGGTCAGATCGACCACGCCGTTGCCATCGCCGTCCACGCCAAACCGGTCGACGTTACCAGGCAGGAACTGCGTATGGCCGACCTCGCCGTGCATGGCGCCGATCGTGCCGGACGACAGGCTGCCGCGATCCACGAGCTTTAGCGCCGACATCGCGTGGGGGCTAAAGAAATCGGTCCGGCGGCAGTCGTATGCAAGGGTCGAGATTGCGCTCAGCACATTGCTGTCGCCCATGAAGTTGCCAAAGCCTGTCTCCATCCCCCAGATCGCTACAACGACCGAAGGGGGTACCCCGTAGCGCGCTTCAAGGTTGGAATAGAAGTTTGGATTGTTGGCAATCTTCTTGCGGCCCTGCGCCACGATCGTGTCGGCGCCACGGATGCGCAGAAAATCTTCTAGGCTGTATTTGAACGACTTCTGGTTCCGGTCGGCGCTGATCGTGCGCGTTGCATATTGGGTGTTTGCAAGGGCGTCCAAACCGCGCTGGCCGACCCCTTGGGCAGAGGCCTCTTGGGCGAATTGTTGTTTCCACGAGCTAAAGCCACTGGCGTCGTTGCCGCAGGGTGCAGCGGCGGCGGCGGTGGATGACAGAAGAAGAGTGGCGAGAAGTGCAATGCGGCGCATGAGGTCTTTCCAATTGGTCAATGTTGGGCAGGACATTAGCACGATTGCGTCGTTATCCAATATCACCTCTGTTGGATGTCGTATGCGCAGGCCAAACTACCTTTAAATTTAAGGGGGAACCTCAGGCTCTTCTCGCCGTTCTGGATGCATCCACAATAGGAAATAACATGACCCGTCAATTTGACATGCGAACCATTCTATTGGGCGTGATCGCCGTGATCTTGACTGGCGCCGCGCTGCACGCGCTGGGGGCGGTGATGATCCCAGTGGTATTGGCGTTCTTCATGGCTTTGATCGCCGCGCCGGTCGATACGTGGGTGCGGTCCAAAGCGCCTGCGTCTGTGGCCTGGCTGGGCGAAGTCGGGGCAGTTCTGGCCGTGCTTGCAGCATTGGGCATTTTCGCCGGTGGCATTGCCATGGCGGCGGTGCAGGCCACAGCGGTATTTGATGGGCTGCCTGATGGGGTCATGCACGCCGTCCAACAGGCCGCGACTGGCGGCGAAGCCGAAGAGACAGCACGTACGGCCGGGGACGCGTTGACCCAGCAAGTCGCCTCGCAGGACGCATCCAATGACGAAACGCCTACCGTGTTCGGTATGCCGCTTTCAGAGATTGCAGGTACGATCGGCGGGCAGGCGGTCGGCATGATGGCAGGTGTGGCCAAACTTATCGTTGCCAGCACAGGTACGCTCATTACCGGATTGGTTCTTGTTGTGCTTCTGATGGCCTTGATGCTGGCAGAACGGGGGCGTTGGCAGCGGTTGATGTCAAACGAGTTGAATGATCGGATGGAAGGCGAGGTCGAGGATGCCTTAGCCCAAATTGCACATAAGCTTCGGATATTTATCGTAACACGCGCCGCCCTCGGTCTGGTGACGGCAGGATTCTACGGCTTGTGGCTTTGGCTTTTCGATGTCGATTTACTGCTGGTCTGGATGCTACTTGCAGTGCTGCTGAACTTCATTCCAACCATCGGGTCCATCGTCGCAGGCGGATTACCGGTGCTCTACACGCTTGTCACCCGCGATCCCGGTACCGTGGCGATCATCGCGCTTGGATTGTTTGCGCTGGAACAGTTTCTGGGCAACGTCGTGGACCCTTATGTGCAGGGTAAGCAGGTTTCAGTCTCTCCGGTCATTGTGCTGATCGGGCTACTGGTCTGGGGCTGGGTCTGGGGGATCACTGGTACGCTGTTGGCGACACCAATGACCATCGTGGTGTTAGTGGTCTGCGCCCATATTCCCGCAACCCGGACTTTTGCCCTGATGCTGTCGGATATGGATGACGTCGACAAACTGTTGGCCCATACGGGTGTGCGGGCCTAATTGATTAGGTCCGCACACCGGCAAAACGTGCCGACCAGTCATCACGTTCATCGTCGGTGATCTTGCGGAACAGGTTTTCCGGCACAGTGAAGACATGACCGGCGGGCAGGGCGTGCAACGCTTGCGCGATGTCTGTCGGCCATTCAGCGTCGGACACATTCATAGCCTCGCGCATGGATTTTGCCGCATCGGGAATGAAGGGGGCTGACAGGATCGCGTAGAGGCGGATCAGGTTTAGGCCCATGCGGACTTGCGCTGCGGCCTGCGCTTCGTCGGTCTTGATCGTTGACCATGGCGCCGTGACTTGCAGGTATTCGTTGCCGGCAACCCAGATTGCGCGCAGTTCTGCGGCAGCCTTACGGACCTCTATGGCGTCCATATGGGCTTCGTACGCCTTCAGACGCCGAGTCAGTTCTTCGG
Organism: Loktanella sp.; assembly: GCA_024635625.1. GTDB lineage: Bacteria > Pseudomonadota > Alphaproteobacteria > Rhodobacterales > Rhodobacteraceae > Loktanella. Next base: position 3,009 of record JAGXIQ010000003.1, read on the forward strand.
TTAGTGCGGCCTCTGCCGGGCCTTCGGTGCCGCCATCGGGTACCGTTTCACTAAACTTTGAGCGGCAAAACTTTGTGATCCGGCTGACGAAATTACCCAGCACGTCGGCAAGGTCCTTGTTCACGTCTTGGGTGAACGTCTCCCACGTGAATTCTGCGTCAGATGTTTCCGGGGCGTGGGATAGCAGCCACCAGCGCCAGTAATCGGCAGGCAGGATGTCGAGTGCCTGATCCATGAAGACGCCGCGCCCACGCGAGGTGCTAAATTGCCCGCCGTCATAATTGAGGTAGTTGAAGGACTTGATGTAGTCGACCAGCTTCCAATTATCGTCGGCGCCCATAATGGTGGCCGGGAACGAAAGAGTGTGGAATGGCACGTTATCTTTGCCCATGAACTGGGTATAGCGAACATCAGATGCGCCTTTATCGGTGCGCCACCAGCTTTCCCAATTGCTGCCTTTGCCTGCGTCTACCCATTCCTGCGCACAGGCGATGTACTCGATGGGTGCGTCAAACCAGACGTAGAAGACTTTGCCCTCCATTCCCGGCCAGTCCTTATCGCCGTCTTTCACCGGGATGCCCCAGTCCAGATCACGGGTAATGCCGCGGTCTTGCAGGCCGTCGCCGTCATTGAGCCACTTCTTCGCGATAGAGGTCGTCAGGATGGGCCAGTCGCCCTTGCTTTCGATCCAGTCGGCCAGTTTACCCTTCAGCTTGGATTGCTCCAGATATAGGTGCTTCGTCGTTCGAACTTCTAGGTCAGTGGCGCCGGAGATCGTAGAACGCGGATTGATCAGATCGGTTGGGTCAAGCTGCTTGGTGCAGTTGTCGCATTGATCACCGCGTGCGTCTTCGAATCCGCAGTTAGGGCAGGTGCCTTCGATATAGCGGTCCGGCAGGAACCGGCCGTCGGTGACGGAATAGACCTGTTCTTCGGTCACTTCGCGGATCAGGCCTTGATCATGCAGGCGGCCCGCAAAGGCCTGCGTCAGCTTGTGGTTCTGCGGACTGGATGAACGCCCGAAGTGATCGAACGACAACCCGAAACCGTCAGCGATCGTCGCCTGTACGTCGTGCATTTCGGCGCAGTAGTCCGCGACAGGCTTGCCCGCCTTGGCCGCTGCCAACTCTGCGGGTGTGCCGTGCTCGTCCGTGGCGCACAGGAACAGCACATCGTGACCGCGACCGCGCAAGTAGCGGGCATAAAGGTCAGCAGGCAATTGGCTACCGACCAGATTTCCCAGATGCTTGATCCCGTTGATGTAGGGAATGGCGGACGTGATCAGGTGGCGGGCCATGGCTGTGACTTTCTGTTGCTTGGCCGTCCTTCTAGCGCCGGGCGCAGTACATGGAAAGGGCAGGGCCGCGCCGGGCTTTGCCTTTGACCGCCGGTCGGGCTAGATCCGGTTCAAATGTCAGAAGGACACCGCATGAAAACCCTCACCCTTGGCCGCACCGACATCACCGTCACCGACTGGTGTCTTGGCACAATGACCTTCGGCAATCAGACACCGCAGGACGACGCCCATCGGCAGATCGACATGGCGCTGGATGCGGGCCTGAACTTTATGGACTGTGCAGAGATGTATCCGGTCAATCCAGTGTCCAAGGAAACCGCTGGCCGGTCCGAAGAGTATCTTGGCGCGTGGTTTGAAAAGTCTGGCCGCCGCAACGATTGGGTGCTGGCGACCAAGGTGGCAGGGCCGAACGGAGGGTTCGTCCGTGACGGAGCAGGCTACACCGGTGCCAATATAGAGGGCGCCATCGACGAGTCACTGCGTCGGCTAAAGACCGACATGATTGACCTGTATCAATTGCACTGGCCCGACCGTGGCACATGGGCATTTCGCAATAACTGGACTTACGATCCGTCGGGGCAGGACCGCACTCAGACTCTGGACCATATGCATGACGTGCTGTCCGGCCTTGAAAAGGCTGTAAAGGCAGGCAAAATCCGCGCCATTGGCTTGTCGAACGAAACCGCTTGGGGCGCGACGAAATGGTGCGACTTGGCCGAGGAACACAAGCTGCCGCGTATGGCGACGATCCAAAACGAATACTCGCTGCTGTGCCGCCACATTGATACAGACCTGTCGGAAACGATGGTGAACGAAGATGTCACACTGTTGTCGTTCTCACCACTGGCCGCAGGTCTGCTGACAGGTAAGTACCAGAACGGCGTGATTCCAAAGGCCAGCCGTATGGACCTGAATGTCGATTTGGGCGGGCGAAAAACGGATCAGGTGTTCGATGCCGTGCAAGGCTATCTGGACATCGCAGCCAAGCATGACCTTGACCCCGTTCACATGGCGATGGCGTGGCAAGCGACCCGGCCCTTTGCGGTCAGTGCAATCTTTGGCGCAACGACGGCAGAGCAGCTGGAACAGATCCTAGCAGGGCGTGACGTCACATTGTCCGACGCTGTGCTGACCGATATCGCGACCGTTTATAAAGCATACCCAATGCCCTATTGATCGGCAGGACCGCGCCGACACGGGGGTTGTCCTTGCCTCTTGAACCGGAATCGCGCAACGTCGCGACACGCCGGTTGAGGGGGACAGGATGCCGCTGGAAATAAGCCGTGAGGTCTTTGTCACCTGCGCCGTCACTGGGTCCGGTGCGACGCAGGATAAGTCACCTCACGTGCCGCGCAGCCCGCAGCAGATCGCCGATAGTGCGATTGCTGCCGCTCGCGCCGGTGCTGCCGTTGTGCATTGCCATGTCCGAAATCCGCAGACCGGCGCGCCGTCCCGCGATCTAGCATTGTATCGCGAAGTCACTGACCGCATCCGTGCATCTGATGTCGACGTTGTGTTGAACCTGACGGCTGGCATGGGGGGCGACATCGTATTTGCCGACGTGGAACAACCTTTGCCGCCCGGCACAGGTACTGACATGGTCGGTGCAACAGAACGAATGGCCCATATTGCTGCTTGCCTGCCGGAAATATGCACCCTCGACTGCGGCTCCATGAACTTTGCTGCTGGCGACGTCGTGATGACCAATACCCCCGCCATGTTGCGCGCCATGGGGGGCATGATGACCGCACTTGGTGTCATGCCAGAAATCGAGGTTTTCGATACCGGCCATCTGTGGTTCGCAAAACAACTGGTGTCAGAGGGCGTGCTGACAGCCCCCGCGCTTGTGCAGCTGTGTATGGGCGTGCCATGGGGTGCGCCTGACGATCTGAACACTTTGATGGCGATGGTGAACAACGTGCCCGACGACTGGACCTTTTCTGCATTTGCGCTGGGCCGCCATCAGATGCCCTATGTTGCTGCCAGCGTTCTGGCCGGCGGGCATGTGCGTGTCGGGCTAGAAGATAACCTGATGCTGTCGCATGGTCAGTTGGCGACAAATGAACAACTGGTCGACCGCGCCGTCGGGATCATCGAAAATCTTGGCGCGCGGGTTATGACCCCAGCACAAGTCCGATCAAAGCTTGGCTTGACCAAACGCGCCCCGGTGATGGCATGAAGCGTCTCCTCGTTCTTTTAACGCTGCTGGCTTCCTGCGCCAAACCGCAACCAAACGAACCCGTCGGCGGTGTTTTCGAGGTCTACCGCGACCGGAGCGTGCCGATCGGATCGGCCCTGAACTTCAGTACCGACCGCTATGCCGGGACGTGGTACGAGGTAGCCCGCTACCCCGTACCATTCGAGACTGGCTGCGTCGGTGTCACTGCGGAATACGCGGCCCTGCCTGACGGCGGGCTGTCGGTCACGAACACCTGCCGCACGCCAGAGGGTACGATCCGCAGTACAATCAAAGGGCGCGCGGATGTCGTAGGGCCGGGGCGGCTAAAGGTCAGCTTTGACTCCATCCCATTTCCGGCTGATTATTGGGTTCTATGGATCGACGAAGGTTATCGTACCGCCGTTGTCGGTGCGCCAAACGGGCGGTCGGGCTGGATTCTGAATCGCGACCCAAATATTCCCGCCGACCGACTGAAGGCCGCGCGCGAAGTACTTGAATTCAACGGCTACGATCTGGGCCGACTGGTGAAGGTGGCACAATGAAAGTTCTTGGCATCGGGGCGCTGGCCCTTTTGGCAGGCTGTGCAGGTGGAGGCGTTCTGCCAACCGCTGGCGGCGGTGGTCTTGGGTCAAATACCGCGTTCCGAGAGTTCATGGTCATCGGATCCTCAATGCCTTTCGAGGAATGCCGATCGCGTGGTGGGTTGATCATTCGCGATGTAAACAGCCCGATGACGGCCTGTGACCCATCAGTAAAGCGCAACCCGGTCCCGCAGGCGGCACTTGATGATCCGCTGACGGATACAGACCTGAATGCCGCCCTCGAACAGCAGGATTTGGACGCCGTCAACTGATGGCCCGCCAGGCAGCGATCATTGGCGGCGGTATCGTCGGCGGCGGCTGGGCGGCGCGGTTCCTACTGATGGGTTGGGACGTGCGCCTTTATGATCCCAACCCCGACTGTCGGACCAAAGTCGAAGCGATCCTTGACGATGCGCGCCGTTCCCTTCCGGGGTTATCCGATGTGGCATTGCCGCCCGAAGGTTCCTTGACCGTCCATAATATCATTGCAGAAGCTGTGGCAGGGACCGACTGGATACAGGTTTGCACAGTCGGTAATCTGGCGTCGCTGCAAGATGCGATGTGCGCCGTGCAAACAGTTTGCCCACCTGACGCCATCCTAGGATGCGCCATCGACGATTACCCCATCGCCGCACTGCAAGAGACTGCGCTGCATCCGGGACAGATCCTTATCGCCCACGCCTGCGACCCGGTTTATCTGCTGCCGTTGGTAGAACTGATTGCCAGCGCTGTTGCGCAAAATGCAGTCGTGGACCGGGCTGCTGAAATTCTGACATCCGTTGGTATGCATCCTCTGCGCGTATGGGCGCCCATCGGACGACACCTGCAAGACGCCCTGCAACTCGCTGCGGCCGCCGTAATCCACGAAGGCAGTGCCACGCCCCAACAGATTGACGACGTCATCCGTGATGGTTTTGGTCTGAGTTGGGCGCACGTAGGACTGTCGGGCATATCTGTGGCAAAGCCACGTGACCGCGACGAAGTCCTCGTCACACTTTTACGTGGCTTGAAGGCACGTAATCGGGCGGCGGGGGCTGTACTGAATGCGCACGATCGGCGGCTTGATTCGCTGCCTGCCACACTGAATGACATCGCGGATCTGTCGCAGCCGGTCACGACGCTCGACCGGGCTGTGCCACTGGATTGGACCGATTATAACGGTCACATGAACGAAGCGCGCTATTTGCAGGCATTCGGTGACGCCACTGACCGGATGATGGCGTTGGTTGGCTGCGACATGGATTATGTCGCTTCTGGTGTCAGTTTTTTCACTGCCGAAACCCACATTCGCCACGTGGACGAGGTGCAGGCTGGCACCCGTATCCGTGTAAAGACCCAAGTCCTGCTGGGGCAAGGTAAGAAGATGCACTTATTCCATAAGATGTTCGACGGCGACCGTCTGCTTGCGACTGGAGAGCACATGTTGATCCATGTCGATCTGACGACCCGTAAGGCCGCCGATCCGGACGACCGCGTCGCGCAGCCTTTGGCGCTGATCGGACAGGCCCACGCCACGCTGCCGTGGCCAGACGGTGTCGGTCGGACCGTTGGACGTAAATGACAATACGATGATCTGGGTCTGGGTTACCTTCGGTGCGGTCATCGCGCAGACCGTGCGATTTATGCTGCAAAAACAGTTGCGCAGCGCCACCCTATCGACCGCAGGCGCGACCTTTGCGCGGTTCATATACTCTGCCCCACTGGTGGCCTTGCTCGCTTACATTTACGCGCATGCGACTGGACAGGGCACGAGCCTGCCGCCCCGCTTCTGGGCCTTCGCCATGACGGGCGGCTTTACGCAAATCCTTGCTACGATGTGTGTGGTGGCGCTGTTCACCCAGCGCAACTTTGCCGTCGGCCTGACATTTATGAAAACCGAAGTGCTGATGGCCGCACTGCTTAGCATCGTTCTCTTGGGCGAGCAGTTGCCGCCGTTAGCTTGGGTCGCACTTATACTTGGGTTGCCCGGCATCGTGCTGCTTTCAGACGCACCCGCCGCGTCGGGGGCTTGGTATCGGCGCATCCTGAATCGGGGAAGCGGCCTAGGCCTTGCCTCTGGTGTATTTTTCGCAGTGTCCAGCGTTGGATACCGTGGCGCGGCGCTTGCACTGCCGGAGGGCGACACGTTTTTTCGCGCGATCCTGACGCTCGCCTGTGTCACTGCATTTCAGGTAGCAATCATGACGCTTTGGCTGGTTTGGCGCGAACCGGGACAGATCGGGCGCGTTTTGCGGGCGTGGCGGATTGCGGGTTTAGTGGGGCTGACAAGCATGGCCGGATCGACCTGCTGGTTCGTGGCCTTCACCTTGCAGACCGTCGCGCTGGTCAAAGGCGTTGGTCAAATCGAGCTTGCGCTATCGTTGCTTGTCGGTTGGGCCGTCTTTAACGAACGCATCACCGCAAGGGAAATGAAGGGCCTGATCTTGCTGACCATGAGTGTGATCCTTCTGGTGCTGGCCGACTAAATCAGCCGCGCGCCGCCTAACCGGGTAACTAGATGCGCCTCGTCGTCGTTACGAAAGAACGGCACTGTCAGCGGCACGTCAGGGTCGGCCAAGTGGGCCACCAATTCCGCCAAGACGACCTCTGTGATGAAGGGCAAATCGAACGTCCGCGCCTGCGCCAGCGGCACCCATTGCAGCAATGACAATTCATCCTCGGCGCGGCAGAAATCGTCGGGATCAGTCATGAGGTCAGCAGCTTCTGCCAGAAAGAACCGCGCGTCAAAGCGGCGTGTGCGGCCCTTTGGTGTCACGGCCCGAAAGAAAAAGCGCAGGCTGCTGGCATCGGGCACATGCCCTGTGGCCGCAAAACCGCGCCATCCTTGTGGCGCGTCTTGCCATGACGCGGGTGCGCCCAGTACGTGCCCGGTTTCCTCCCACAATTCGCGGATAGCGGCAGCCGCAAGGGCCGTCGGTGGCAGGTCGCTGTCAGATAATAGTGAAGCTTCCTCTGCCGCGGGCAAGCCACGTAATGGAACAGTGTGATCTACTGCGTCGACCGCACCGCCGGGAAAAACGAACTTGCTAGGCATAAAAGCTGCCGAAGCACCGCGTTGTCCCATAAGAACTGCTGGCTGCGGCCCGCGGCGCAGTACGATGATCGTTGCGGCGTTGCGGATCGCAGTTTTGTCAGTCACGACCGCCAAATCCATGCATGCCATTGGCCCACTGGATACCAACAACCAGACCTTTTAGCCGTGGCAGCAGAAACAGCGACAAGGCGACGGTTCCGATGGTAAAGATTGTCGCCAGCACCAGTGGATCCGGACGAAATTCCACGAAACTGTAAATCAGAATTGGCGCAAGCAGGTGACCTACGATCAGGATCGTCAGATAGGCGGGGCCGTCATCGGCACGGTGTCCCGAAAGATCCTCGTGACATACGGGACAGCGGTCAACAACCTTCAAGAATCCTTGGAACATATGGCCTTCGCCACAATTCGGACAACATCGGCGAAAGCCGCGCCACATGGCAGTTTTTGTGTTGCGTTCTGCTTGGGCGATCTGGGTATCGGACTGGGTCATGATCACTCCTTTGATGTTCAGATGCACGTAATAAGTCCAAAAAGAAAGGGGGGAGGCCGCCTTTGCGCGAAATGGTCGCGGTGGTGGTTGAAAAAAATTGACCTGTTTGCGACGGAAGCGCGGGGACTGTGCGTATCACTTGCATCGACGGCTTAAGGAGGTCGTTGGTTCATAATTCCAACCAAGGACGATGCACATGAAGACGAGTTTGATGATGGCGGCGCTGCTTACGGGGCTGACTTTGACCGGGACTGCACAGGCACAAACCACGACAGAAACAACCCCGCCTGCGGCAGCAGAACGCCCCGAACGCCCCGACTTTGCCGCACTTGACGCGGACGGTAATGGCGCACTGACGTTAGAGGAAATGCAGGCTCAGGCGGCCGCACGTTTCGCCGCAGCCGATACCAACGGTGATGGCGGCCTGTCCGCTGACGAACTGACGGCGCAACATGACCAACGCCGTGCTGATCGGCAGGCGCGTATGATCGCGGACCGCGACACCAACGGCGATGGCTTGCTGCAAGCTGACGAAATGGCCCCCAAGGGCGATCGTATGGCTAAAATGTTTGGTCGCCTTGATGCCAATGATGACGGCAACGTCGATGCGGATGAATTCGCGGCAGCTGCCGACCGCATGGGGCGTGGCGATCACGGTGGGCGAGGCGCTAAGCATGGCGGTCATGGCGACCACGAAGGCCGTGGCCCCAAGACCCGCGGCTAAATCCATGGACACGGCCGGGGTGGTGCATCGCCCCCGACCGTTGCCACCCTTGGGGGAACGACCTAAGCATGACGCCTATGACCGCGCTGCACTCAGACGGGGAAACCATCCCCGACGCCGCTTTGCTGGTGGCTTATGCCAATGGCGATCCCGCTGCGGCACGCGATTTGTCCGCGCGGCTTTTACCGCGGGTGATGGGGCAGGCGATCCGCATGTTGCACGACCGAGGCGAGGCCGAGGATGTTGCCCAAGAGGCTATGTTACGCTTGTGGAAGGTCGCGCCGGATTGGCGTCAGGGAGAGGGCCAAGTCAGCACTTGGCTTTACAGCGTCGTGGCGAACCTATGTACCGATCGGCTTCGCCGTCGCAAACGAAACGGTGTCGGGCTCGACCAGATAGCAGAGCCAGCCGATCCCGCACCAGGTGCGGCGGCGACGATACAAACGAACACGCGATTGTCTGCGCTGTCGAACGCGTTGGCAGAATTGCCAGATCGACAGGCACAGGCTGTGGCACTGCGGCATCTAGAGGGGCTGTCAAACCCCGAGATTGCCGCCATTATGGACATATCGCCAAGGGCCGTCGAAAGCCTGACTGCGCGGGGCAAAAGGGCGCTTGCGGCACTTCTGGCCGGGCAGCGCGATGCATTGGGGTATGACGATGACGGATCGCAACATGAATGACCTCGACAAAATGTTTGCGCAGGCTCTGGCAGAACCGGTGCCGGTCAGTGACGACCTTATGGCGCGGGTGATGGCCGATGCGCAGGCGGCGCAACCCGGTGCCGTTGCACGCGGTGCCGTATCGCAGCCGCGCAATTGGGTTTGCGATCTACTGGGCGGGTGGCCCGCACTAGGTGGTGTTTTGGCTGCGGGTGTCACGGGGCTATGGGTTGGCGTGGCGCCTCCGGCCAGTGTCGAAGGCTTTGTTGCGACCTTGATTGGGACGACGCAGGCCGTGACCTTCCTGCCCGAAGCAGACTTGTCCTATCTTGAGGAACCAATCGATGGCTAATCCTTTTCCACCATCACGCCGTACCCGTGTCATGCGGATTGTACTTGTGATCTCGCTTGCGATCAATCTGGCGGTCGCGGGCCTTGCTGTAGGCGTCATGTTAAGAGGCCACGACGGTAGACCGCCACGCGATTTCGACATGAGCCTTGGACCTGTCGCGCGCGCTTTAGCGCCAGAGGATCGGGCCGCAATCCGGGAAGCGTTGAAAAGCCGCCCAGATATGGTCCCTCTGCGTCGAGACCGGTCTGCTGATCTTGCAAATTTTATCGCGGCGCTCACGAGCGACCCCTATGATGCAGCTGCCCTTCGAGAGGCCTTAGCCGCCCCAGCCCACCGGGCCGCCCAGGTGCAAGAGATTGCGGCCCTAGCCTTGGCTGACCGGGTTGATACTATGACCAAAGAGGCACGGAGCGAGCTAGCCGCGCGCCTGTCACAGGGGCGCGAAAATCGCTGAATGGAAAGCCTTACATCCTCGCGGCTGGATCATTCGCGTGTCTGATCGTTATATTTGACCCACCAGTGTCGACATTACTGCGTCACGGGTTTTGATGCCCCTAAAAAGCTGACTTGCCACCACAGCCGCATGCAGTAGTCGTCTGCACCGCCCCTTAGCACACCTAGAGCGTGTTGCAGTTAATCGGTCTCGTATCCGGCAGCTTTGAAGTAGTTGTAGCACTCCTCGTCGGAGAATAGGTGGCAGACATGTCCCACCGCCGCCCAAAGTTGGTCGTAGGTCCGTGCCGCCGCCTTTCTGATGA
>JAGXIQ010000052.1 GCA_024635625.1 Loktanella sp.
ATCTTCCGCTTGGGCACGACACCTGCCCAGTCCTTTTCCCTGATCTTTGTCGCGTTTACCGTGGTTCTGGCCATGGGGATGCTGTTCTACCTCTCATCCGGGGATCGCACGGACTGACCCCCTTTCACTTTGTCCTGCAAGGGCGTAAGACCGCCCCGGTCTGAACAAGGAGCCTGACAGATGGGTTACAAAATCGTCGTCGTCGGCGCCACGGGCAACGTGGGCCACGAAATGCTGAACATCCTGGCTGAACGCGAGTTCCCGGTGGATGAAATCGCCGCACTCGCCAGCCGTCGCTCGCTGGGGACCGAGGTGAGCTTTGGCGACCGAACTTTGAAAACGACCGATCTGGATACCTTCGATTTCACTGGCTGGGATATGGCGCTGTTTGCCGTAGGCTCTGAGGCGACACAGAAATACGCACCCAAGGCTGCCGCCGCCGGCTGCGTCGTCATCGATAACTCTTCGCTTTATCGTTATGATGCCGACGTGCCGCTGATCGTGCCAGAAGTGAATCCGCAGGCTGTGCACGGCTACAAAAAGAAGATGATCATCGCGAATCCAAACTGCTCTACTGCGCAGATGGTTGTGGCGCTGAAGCCCTTGCACGACCGCGCCACGATCAAGCGCGTCGTCGTCAGCACCTATCAGTCCGTGTCCGGTGCGGGCAAAGAGGGCATGGACGAACTGTGGGACCAGACGAAGTCGATCTATAACCCCACCGACTCTAAGCCGCCCACGAAGTTTACAAAACAGATCGCCTTCAACGTGATTCCGCATATCGACGTGTTCCTCGATAGCGGTGAGACGAAAGAAGAGTGGAAGATGGTCGCAGAGACCAAGAAGATCCTTGATCCCAAGGTTAAGGTCACGGCTACCTGCGTCCGCGTGCCTGTCTTTGTCGGCCACTCTGAATCGATCAACATCGAGTTTGAAAACCCACTCGACGCTGACGAGGCCCGCGACATCCTGCGCGAAAGCCCCGGCATCATGGTGATCGACAAGCGCGAAGACGGTGGTTACGTGACGCCGATCGAATGCGTCGGCGACTATGCGACCTTCATCAGCCGCATCCGCGATGACAGCACCGTTGATAACGGCATTAACTTGTGGTGCGTGTCTGATAACCTGCGCAAGGGTGCCGCCTTGAACGCCGTTCAGATCGCCGAATTGCTTGGCCGAGAGTGCCTGAAGAAGGGCTAAGGGTCGGGTCGGACAGCGACAATCTAGATACGGAAAAGGCGGGCCATACTGGTCCGCCTTTTTTATTGTTCAGGGGTCAAATCAGGTTTTGATCTCGGTCAGCGTCACACTGGTACCGACGGGGCGATCTTCGGTTTGGACAACGCCGCCTGCGGTTGTGGCAAAGCTGCTCATCAGAATTTTGCCCAAGCCAGAGCCCACAGCAGTTTCATTCGGTGCGGGCGCATTCCCGATCCCGCATCCATCGTCAATGACCGACAAGGACCAAGGTGCATCCGATGGTTCCCGATAGGTGACGGTTATCTTGCCTTTGCGGCCCTCCGGGAATGCATGTTTTGCTGCGTTTGTGACAAGCTCGTTGATGATCAGACCGAAGGCTAGCGCGCGTTCACGCGCCACATGGGTAGGGTCACATTGCAGTTCGACCGTAACACGACCGTTTTCAAACAGCCCGCTTTCCAGTTGCCGGATCAAGGGGGCCAGATAATGGGGCAAAAAAATATCGGCGGAATATGTCTCTGCCGCATAGATCGTTTCATGGATCGCGGCAAAGCTTTGCACCCGGCTCGCTGCCGACATCAATGCCTGCTTTACTTCGTCAGAGGCGCTGCGACGCTGCTGCATCGATAAAAGTGACGATACCATCGCAAAGTTATTCTTTGTGCGATGCTCCAGCTCTTTCATCAGGCTTTGCTGGACGGCCAACTCTCTGTCACGTTCCTTTGTCATACGACGTACCGCGGATCGGAACACCTCTGCAAAGAACAGGATAATCAGCGCCACAGAGCCGTTCACGATTGTCCGCGCCTGATCGTTCGGGTTCTCGAATGTAAAGGAAAACGCGTAGGGAAGGACGACATACCAAGCATGCAAAAACGCAAGGGCGAAAGTGACCATACCCGCCTGCCAGCGGCCATAAAGCGTTGCAATCATGATCGCCGGAAAGATCAGCGAAAACGGCCCGGCACCTGTGGCGAACATATCAATGAAGGCACGTGTCAAGACCGCCGCAACAAAGCAAATTGTTCCCAGCCCCACCTGCAACGACAGACGGCGTCCACCCCCGTTGAAACTGTCGATCGGGTCGAGTTCGCTGAGGCGACGTTTGATCACTGAAAGCTCCGGTACCACAGAGGCACAGTTTCGACGATAACGTGAGTTGGAACAGGCTCGCTACCCATAAAGTAGAGCGTCAGAGTCCCTGTTCGCCGCTAAGGTTACTGCTGACCCTACGTCATTGGGTGTCAGTCGACGCGATTATAAGGTGTATTGTTCAAGCTTGTGTCAAACGGACACGAATTCCTTCACTGTCGGATCGTAGGCTTCTAGTGATCCTTCACCGATGTGATTCCAAAGGCCGTGCAGGGATAGCATCCCATCCTCGACAGCTGCCTTAACGAAGGGGAATGTCATCAGATTTTCCAAGCTGATCAAAACGGCCTCTTTTTCCAGTGCGCGTAGACGGTCCGCAGGCTCCCCTGGCTTTAAACGCTCGTAGCCGGGACGCAGGATATCCATCCAGCGACCGACAAAGCTGGTCTTTTCGTCTAGTTCTGGCGCATGGCCTTCGCACATGTCGAAACACCCCTGCACACCGCCGCAAGATGAATGCCCCAGCACGACGATATGCGCGACCTTCAGTGCTGTAACTGCGTATTCCACCGTGGCCGAGGTGCCGTGCTGCTTGCCGTCCGCCGCATAGGCAGGCACCAGATTTGCGATGTTCCGATGGATAAAGAATTCGCCCTGATCCGCACCGAAAATAGACGTGACATGCACCCGGCTGTCGCAGCAAGAAATTACCATCGCGCGCGGGTGCTGCCCATCCTCGGCCAACCGCCGGTACCAGCTCTTGTTCTCTGTATAAGTCGTCGCTTTCCAACCGTGATAGCGTTTGACCAGATACTCGGGCAGGGGCTTGGCGAATTCCATGACGTCCGGTCTCCTTAGATTTGTCACAGGGTTATTGCTTATTTGAACGGATTTCGAGCGATTTCGTGGGTTTGCGTCAATGAAATGGTGACCACACCACCCCTAGAAGAAGTTCATCAGATCGCTTCCTTGCAAAGGCCCCGACCCATCAGCATCGTTACCGTCCTCGAATGTAACCGCAACCCCGCGATGGACCCCGGCCCCCTGTCAGAGATCTATAAAGACCTCGGCGACAAGGGTGCAGAGGAAACCATTTGCCGCGCGCTGGAAGACCTCGCCATCCGTTTGAACCGGCTACATGACACCCGTGCCATTTCTGGTTTTGATGAAATGACGAGGCAATCCAACCGTCTTGCCGCCGTGGCGCAGGGCATCGGCTTGACAGAGGTCGCAACCGCCGCCCGTCACGTCGCCACCTGTGCGCGTCAAAAGGACGGCATTGCGCTAGACGCCACAATGTTTCGTCTTGATCGTGGCTTCGATCTTGCGATTTCCCAAGTATGGGACTTCCGCGACTTCTGATCCGGCCTTGTCGCCAGCGATTAGACCGCTAGGCTGAGGGGGAGCTAGAATGGAACCCAGATGACCGCCACATTTGCATCCCCCGATACCGCCGCGATCCCGCTTCATATCATCGACGCTGATGATCTGGACAGCATACCCGCGTCCGCCCGTGATTGGGCTGCGACCTGCGGGTTTAAGGGCAAGTCCGGGGCGACCCTTGTTATTCCCGCCGCAGATGGCGCTGTTGCCATGGCCCTTGTTGGGCGGGGCAGTGCAACCAGCCGCCAACGCACGCGCTTTGGCGTGGCAGCAGCCGCACGAAAATTGCCCGCCGGAACTTATGCCATTGTCGCCGGCCTTACCGGTCCCGCGCTGGAAGAAGCAGCTCTTGGTTGGCTGCTCGAGTCTTACGATTTTAGCCGTTATAAAAAGCCGAAATCTGATGCCGTCCGCCTTGTGGCCCCATCGGGCATTGACGCCGCCCGGCTAGAGATGATTGCCGCAGGCGAGGCGCTGACACGCGACCTAATCAATACGCCGACCAACGATATGAGTCCTGCCGATTTGGAGGACGCGGCCCGCAGTCTGGCCCGCCGCCATGATGCGAAGATCAATGTCATTACGGGTGACGACCTGATTTCCAGCAACTTTCCTATGATCCACGCCGTCGGACGCGCCAGTGCCACGCCGCCGCGTCTGATCGAGATGACATGGGGCGACACCGGACCGCACCTGACGCTCGTCGGTAAGGGTGTCTGCTTTGACACTGGCGGTCTGAACATTAAGCCGGGCAGCAGCATGGGTTTGATGAAAAAGGACATGGGCGGTGCGGCGACGACCCTAGGACTTGCAAGTATGATCATGGCCCTAAAGCTGCCGATCCGCTTGCGTCTGCTGATCCCGGCAGTGGAAAACTCTATTTCCGCCAATGCCTTCCGCCCGCAAGATATCCTGACGTCTCGCAAGGGTCTGACGGTCGAAATCAATAACACCGACGCCGAAGGCCGCCTTGTGCTGGCCGATGCCTTGGCACTTGCCTGCGAAGAAGACACCGATCTGGTCATCTCTATGGCGACCCTGACCGGTGCAGCGCGGGTTGCCGTAGGTCCAGACCTGTCGCCATTCTTTACCGATGATGATGCCGCTGCGACGGCACTGACAAAGGCCGCCGCGCAGGTCGCCGACCCGGTCTGGCGTCTGCCCTTCCACGCCCCGTACGAGGACATGATAGAACCCGGCGTTGCCGACCTCGACAATGCGCCCTCTGGTGGTTTCGCAGGTGCGATTACTGCTGCGCTGTTTCTGCGCCGCTTCGTGTCCCGGCCCTATATCCACTTTGACATCTACGGCTGGAATCCAACTGCCAAACCAGCCCGCCCCAAAGGCGGCGTTGGCATGGGCGCGCGCGCTATTCTGGATGCGCTGCCGGATTTGTTGAAGCTATGACTGACCGCCGCCTTTGGCCTGCCAATGCCCGCGTAGCCCACAGCGCCCTTGCCGGTCAGGTGGATGGACTGGCGCTCGTCGACGGCGCGCCCGCGACGCTGGCGCGGCCTGTTACCGACTTGATGAATACCCCGGATGGTCGTCGCGACCGTCAGCTTTTGCTGGGGGCCGATGTCATCGTCCTTGAAGATCGCGAAGGCTGGTCATTTGTTTACTGCGCAGACGGCTACGTTGGCTACGTACCCACTGGCAGGCTAGCTGCCGATGTAGTGCCGACCCACCGCGTCGGCACTCTCGGAACTCATGCCTATCGCGATGAGGATATGAAAAGCCCCGACGTCATGCAGTTGCCATTCGGCGCGCGGGTCCGGGTGCTGGACGAACGCCGTCACTTTTTCGAAACGCCCCACGGTTTTGTTCCGAAAAAGCACCTGCGGCCACTGGACCGCCCGTTCACCAGCCCCGCAACGATCGCACAGCTTCACTTTGGCGTGCCATACTTGTGGGGTGGGAATTCGACCCGTGGCATCGATTGTTCCGGCCTGATTGCGGCCGCGCTGACGGCCTGCGACATCCCCTGTCCCGGTGATGCCGACCTACAAGAAGCGGCCTTGGGCGGTGCATTACCGCAAGATGCTGAATTGCAGCGTGGCGATCTGATATTTTGGCGGGGCCATGTCGGTATGATGGTGGACCCGGCGACGATGATTCACGCCAACGGCAATGCCATGGCCGTGACCTACGAACCTCTTGCCAACGCAATCCTGCGGATCCGCACCGTAGAAGCGTCAGAGGTTACGTCCCGCAGACGCGTTCCGGGGTTGGGTGTTTAAGGTTAAGATGCTGATACAAAATACATAATTTGTATCGTATGTGAACCTTTTAGGTTCTGAAATGTATTAGGGGTCAATCGATCGGACGGATCAGTTTTCGTTCCAGTACCCGCAATACAGTTGTTAAATCGTTGCCACGCCGCAGGATCTGGCCGTCCATACTGACGACGGCATATTGTCCTTGCTTCAGGCGCAGCTTGGGCCGTTTTTCGATCCGGTAGAGCGGGTTTTCCGCTGTTCTACGAAACACGCTGAACACCGCTAGGTCTTTGAGCGCGCTGATCCCATAATCGCGCCACTCGCCTGCGGCGACCATGCGGCCATAAAGCGATAGGATCGGTCCCAGTTCGGTCCGGTGAAAGGACACCCGGTCGTCTGATCCTAGGGCGGTGAAAGGGGGAGGCTGTATGGTCATGTGTCAGATTTGCGCACTCCGCGCATCAAATCAAGGCACTGCCTTGATTTCAACGCGAAACAACCCGCGCATCGTCGCAAACCGCCCATCTTTGCGCCATCTGCGTTGCCTTTAACAATGTCATTGTAAGGCATCCGGCGACGTGTGTGACATGCCCCCATCCTGCCCGCGGCGCCGGGGCCTTGCAATACTAGCCGCAGGTGATCTGTGTGATCGTGTTGTCGCGCCCGATGATAAAGTTGATCCGGTCTGGCTGAAAGTCCTGCGCTGTTACGCTTTCGGGGCGGATAACCTGCACAGGCCCCATGATCAGCACCTTTTCCAGCACTGTCGCGTCCTTGCCCAGCAGGCTGCCATGTCGTCCTGCACCGCAAGAATTTTCAACACCAGGACCCGAAGGAACTGCATCGGCGGCAACCGTTCTAGGTGCCTTTGGCGCAGTCGGCATTACGGCACCGCCGCAGGCGGCAACCAACACCAAGGGGATCAACGGGATTAGCCGCATGAAACAGCTTCGATTTGGCCTGCACGATTGACAGTGATGTTCAGCCGGTCCGGCGCAAAATCTGCAGTCACCATCTCTCCGGGGTTGATCAGGCGCATGTTAAGATCAGCAGGCAGGGACGTCGCACCAAGGGATTGGCCCACAAGGCCGGCATAGCCAGAGGCACCACAAGCGTCGCCGCCCATCTGTGCGGGACCATTGGCCACAGGCGTTCCGGGGGCGGTTTGGCAGGCCGCCAGAAGCGGCAGTATCAAGAGCATCTTTTTCATGTCCGCACATTGCCGCGACCGGTCATGTCTTGGCAAGCCTCGGGTTGCAGTTCCGGCTGATTTCGCCCAGTTTGCGCGTAAATATCATCCCCAAAAAAGGCGATCCCATGCGAACCCGAGCAGCCGTGGCCCTGAAGGCCGGACAGCCCCTTGAAGTGATGGAAGTGAACCTCGAAGGTCCCAAAGCGGGCGAGGTGCTGGTAGAGATCAAGGCGACTGGCCTGTGCCACACCGACGCCTTCACGTTG
>JAGXIQ010000053.1 GCA_024635625.1 Loktanella sp.
CGACGTAATCAAGCACGCGTTTCCGTAGCTCTATAGGATGCGGTTTGCCCATCCTCGCCCCCCATATCTGCCTCAGCAGCAGGGAACCACATCAAGCGAGTTCTGGGAATCCTGAATCCAAACAACCGCAACACGCTCTAGCGGCGTCGGTAGCCGCGCCATGGGATACGCATTTTCCATCTGCCTGATTCTCAGCTTTGGATTGATCTTCTCTGCCGTGCAAAGCAACTCTATCTCGGAAGAGATGTCAGAAGCGTTTGGTGTCCCCGGAATCGTAACTGGCGTGGTGATCGCGACGCTGGCGGGTATTGTCATTTTTGGCGGCATCCGGTCGATTGCCAATGTCGCCGACAAGATCGTTCCGGCAATGGCCGGCATCTACCTGCTTGTGGCGATTTACGTACTGGCGATCCACATCACCGAAGTGCCCGCAATGTTGGCCCTGATTGTGAAATCGGCTTTTGGGTTCGAACAGGCCGCCGGCGGATTCACCGGTGGCATCATGGCCGCACTGATGAACGGCGTGAAGCGTGGCCTGTTTTCGAACGAGGCGGGTATGGGGTCTGCGCCGAACATTGCCGCCGCGGCCGTGCCCGATCCGCATCACCCATCGTCGCAGGGTCTGGTGCAAGGACTTGGCGTATTTATCGACACGCTGATGATCTGCACAGCGACGGCGCTGATGATTTTACTATCCGGAGCAGTGGATTACGGCCCAGATGGTGCGCAGGGCATGGTTCTGACGCAGAACGCGTTAAGCGAGCATATCGGTGCCGCTGGTCCGGCCTTTATTGCGATTGCGATCCTATTCTTCGCCTTCACGTCCATCATTGGCAACTATTCCTACTCAGAATCGGCGATGGAGTTCTTGGGCCTTGGTGGCCGGGTGCCACTGTTAATTCTTAAAGCGATGGCGATGGGCATGGTCGTCTGGGGGGCGGTGCCGCCGGTGGCGGCGGTATTCAACCTTGCGGATGCCAGTATGGCGGTGATGGCGACAATCAACCTTGTCGCCATCCTGATGCTGTCAAAGACTGTCACCACGCTGACCAAGGACTATTTTGGTCAAAAGGCGGCTGGAAAAGTACCGTTGTTCAGGATCGATGAACACGACGGTTTGTCCAAGGGGATAGACGCCACAATTTGGAACCGCGACGTCGCGCAAGAACGCTCTTAAACCGCGCTTTCCCATGGCGGCCGCCTCTGCTATGCGGCGGCCATGCTCAAAATATCAGACATCACATATTCCGTTGAAGGCCGCACGCTGCTGGAAAACACCAGCGTCACCATTCCCACGGGTCACAAGGTTGGACTGGTCGGTCGCAATGGCACCGGCAAGACGACGCTTTTCCGCATCATACGTGGCGAGATGATCCTCGACACCGGCACAATTTCCCTGCCTCGTGGCTGGAAGATTGGTGGCGTCAGTCAAGAGGTGCCGGGCAACGAGGTCAGTTTGATTGACACCGTTTTGCGCGCTGACAGCGAACGCGAAGCCTTGCTGGCCGAAGCAGAAATCGCCACCGACCCGATGCGCATCGCAGAGGTGCAGACGCGCCTTGCCGATATCGACGCTTGGTCGGCTGAGGCGCGTGCGTCCACGATCCTGAAGGGTCTGGGTTTCACTGACGAAGAACAGCGCATGCCTTGCTCCGCCTTTTCCGGCGGTTGGCGGATGCGCGTGGCGCTGGCCGCCGTGCTGTTTTCGGAACCTGATCTGCTACTACTCGACGAGCCGACAAACTACCTCGACCTAGAGGGCGCATTGTGGCTTGAGGCGTATATTGCCAAATATCCGCACACGGTGCTGATCGTCAGCCACGACCGCGAACTGCTAAACCGGTCCGTCGGCGGCATTCTGCATTTGGAAAACAAAGGGCTGATTTACTACACCGGCACTTATGACATGTTTGCCCGGCAACGCGCTGAAAAGATTGCGTTGTTGACCTCTGCCGCGAAAAAGCAGGATGCCAAGCGCGAGCATCTGCAAAAGTTCGTGGATCGCTTTAAGGCGAAGGCATCGAAAGCCAAGCAGGCCCAATCCCGCGTCAAAGCGCTGGAAAAGATGGAGACGATCCGCGTGCCCGCCGATGCGGCCCGGACTGTTTTCACCTTTCCTGAACCGGAAGAGCTGTCGCCGCCCATCATCAGCGTCGAAGGTGGCGCTGTGGGTTACGGCAACACGATTGTTCTTCACGACCTGAACCTGCGCATCGACCAAGACGATCGCATCGCCCTGTTGGGCCGCAACGGCGAAGGCAAGTCGACGCTGTCGAAGATGCTGTCAAATCGTTTGGAATTGGCACGTGGGACGATGGTCACGTCCAACAAGCTGCGGATCGGTTTCTTTGCTCAGCACCAAGTGGACGAACTGCGGATCCAAGAAACCCCGCTGGAACACCTGATGCGCGAGCGCGCGGAAGAAGGTCAAGCCAAGCTGCGCGCCCGCCTTGCAGGCTTTGGCCTTGGCGCCGATCAGGCGGATACCGAAGTCGGCCGCTTGTCTGGTGGCCAAAAGGCGCGTCTGTCGTTGCTGTTGGCCACCTTGCCCGCACCGCACCTGCTGATCCTCGACGAGCCGACGAACCACCTTGATATCGAATCACGCGAAGCCTTGGTCGAGGCGCTGACTGCGTATTCGGGTGCTGTCATCCTCGTGAGCCACGACATGCACCTCTTGTCGATGGTCGCTGACCGTCTGTGGCTGGTGAAGGGCGGGAACGTAAAACCCTACGATGACGACCTTGAATCCTATCGCAAGATGCTGCTGACCCCTGAAAAGCAGCAGGAAAAGGCCAAGGCCGCTGCGCCGAAGGTCAAGAAGGCGACACGCGAAGAAATTATGGCCCTGCGTTCTGATGCTCGTAAGGGCGAGGAACGCGTGAACAAGATTAACGAGATGCGCGACAAGCTGGCGAAGAAACTCGCCGATCCTGCCTTGTATGAAGACAGCCGCATCGGCGAACTTGCGACGTGGAACAAGAAATACGCTGAAGTGATGGACGGTCTTGGCCGTGCCGAAGCAATGTGGATGGCGGCCTTGGAAAAACTGGAAAAGGCTGAAAAAGCTTAGCTCTTAGCCGCACTTTTCCTGCAATACTCCGGCCGGTAGCATCTAAAAAGTGCGACCGGCAGGACCTGAGTTTAGACGCAAAGCCCCATTATTCGGCCGAATAAGACGACCCACGGCTTTCGGAGGTTTCACCCATGACCGACCTGCCCGCCCTTATTGCTGCTTTTACGGCTATGTTCATCGTGATTGACCCCATCGGTTTGGCGCCGCTGTTCATCGCGATGACGCAAGGGATGTCACAGGCCCATCGCCGGGCCATTGGCGCACGGGCCTGTTTGGTCGCGATCGGGCTGCTGCTGCTGTTCGCCTTCTTTGGCGAGGCGCTGCTAGAGTTCATCGGAATCTCGATGCCAGCTTTCCGCATCGCAGGTGGCGTACTGCTTTTCATCACTGCTTTAGATATGCTGTTCGAACGTCGGCAAGCCCGTCGGCAGGACAATGCAGAAGATGCGTTGGATCCAGCGCATGACCCATCGATCTTTCCCCTTGCGATTCCTCTGATTGCCGGACCGGGTGCGATCGCGACAATCATTTTGCTGACTGGTCAGGCCGATGGGGCACTCGGGTTCGGCGCCGTGTTGGGTGTCATGCTCATCGTGATCGCAATGGTCTTCGCCATGTTCATGGCAGCCGGCCTGTTAGAGCGCCTACTGGGGAAGACCGGTATCAATGTGGTGACGCGCCTGCTGGGCATGTTGTTGGCGGCGCTGTCGGTGCAGTTCATCCTTGATGGGCTCAAGGGTTTCGGTCTGACGGGCTGATCCCTATATCGGGTGTATGAACACAGATCAGATTATGCAAATTACCTACCTTACACTGCTAGGCGGTGCGATTGTTGTTAGCTATTTCGTGTCGCAACGCGGGCAGATGGGTAAGGTGGCGCAGCAGGCCAGCATATGGGGGCTGATTTTCGTCGGCGGCATCGCCATTGCGGGCATGTGGGGTGATATCCGACAAAGCATTGCACCGCAGCAAAGCGTAATCAGCGGCGGCGACATCGTGCTGCCGCGACAGGCGGATGGTCATTTTTATGCGCGGCTAGATGTAAACGGTCAGCCACTGACCTTTATGGTCGACACTGGGGCGTCCGAAGTTGTGATAAGCCGCGCGGACGCGGCTCGGATTGGGATCGACGCTGACGGTCTGCGCTATCTGGGGCAAGCAAGTACCGCCAATGGGATCGTACGCACGGCGCAAGTGACGCTGGACAGCGTTACATTGGGTGGTGTGACTTTGGCAGATGTACGTGCCGTCGTGAACGACGGTGCGATGGATGGGTCGCTTCTGGGGATGACTTATCTGCGTAATTTCAGCAACATTCAGATCAAATTCGATAATTTGATCCTGACGAGGTAATTCGATGCGCTTGACCCTGACACTGACTTTGCTGCTGGCCTTGGCGGCTTGTGCCCAGACCTCGGAACTGCCCAAAGATTTCGACCCTACCTTCAGTTTCTAAGGATTATTGGTTAACATTTTATCCTGCCTCGGCTTTCTTGACCCAGCGCCCATCTTCCTGCGCCCAGTATTGTGCCGCGACGGCTGCCCCGGTCAGTGTTTTCCATTGGCCCCTTGCCCTTTGCAGGGCATCACCGTCCTGGCCATCGAACAGGATACAAGCCCGCTCTGCGGTTGCGATCTCGGCAGCGGTCAGGTCCGCACCGTCGACGCTCATGATGCAATCGAACCCTGTCCCGGGATGATCCAGTACAAGCAGGATTGGTTGATTATCGTCATGATCGCCCGCCATTCCGTGCGCCCGAAAGCTATCGTCCGGACCTTCCCATAGCACCGTGTCGAGGCGTGCCAGCAAGGGCTGGTTGCGCCCCCGCACAAGCACGCGCCAACCCTGCGCCCGGGCCCGGTCCAGCAATTGCGGCAGGGCCTGATCCAGCGGGCTTTCGGTCAGGTGGTAGAAATAGACCGCTCCCATCAGTGCGCCCTGCCCGGTCCAGTCACTGTTCGTAGCGGTCGGCGATCAGACGGTTCAGCGCCATGACACCCCAACCGGTGGCACCCTTAGGGGCCAGTGC
Source organism: Loktanella sp. (assembly GCA_024635625.1). Taxonomy (GTDB): domain Bacteria; phylum Pseudomonadota; class Alphaproteobacteria; order Rhodobacterales; family Rhodobacteraceae; genus Loktanella. The sequence continues at coordinate 5,107 of JAGXIQ010000053.1, forward strand.
TGTCTCTGACTTGATCGACGCCACGCCGGCGATATCCAAATGGCACCATGGCATATCGTCTTTGACGAACCGCTTTAGAAATTGTGCTGCGGTGATCGACCCGGCCAATCGCCCGCCAGAGTTCTTCATGTCGGCGATATGGCTGTCGATCATCTTGTCGTAGGCTTTGGCCATTGGCATGCGCCATGCGCCTTCGTTCTCAGCTTCTGCTGCTTTCAGAAAAGCGGCGGACAGATCGTCAGAGTTCGAGAAGACGCCAGCATTTTCGTGTCCCAGTGCCACCAGCATCGCGCCAGTTAGGGTCGCAAGGTTGATCATTCCGGTCGGCTTGAAGCGGTCCTGCGCGTACCATAGCACGTCAGCCAATACGAGGCGGCCTTCGGCGTCGGTGTTCACGACTTCGATCGTATCACCCTTCATAGATGTCAGGACGTCGCCGGGACGGTAGGCGGTTGAAGAAGGCATATTTTCCACGATGCCGACGAGGCCCACGACGTTTGCCTTCGCTTTCCGTAGCGCCAATGTGCGCATGACTCCTGCCACGACACCGGCGCCGCCCATGTCCATGGTCATATCTTCCATATTGGCACCGGGTTTCAGGCTGATGCCACCGGTGTCAAAGACAACGCCTTTGCCAACCAGCGCAAAGGGCGCTTCGTCACCGCCGCCATTCCATTGCATCACGACGACCTTTGATGGGCTGGCAGAGCCTTGCCCAACGGCGAGCAGTGCACCCATGCCAAGCTTTTTCAGGTCGTCTTCTTCAAGGATTTCGACCTCTAGTCCTAATTCCTGCATCGCCGCGAGCCTGGCTGCAAAATCGTCCGTCGTCAGCACGTTCGCCGGCGCGTTGGTCAGGTCGCGGGTGAAAAAGACGCCTTCGGCAATCGCCATACCGGGGGCTGCAAGCTTGGCGGTGGCCTCTGCGTCGTCGACCAAAAAGGTAACAGGACCGGGCCCGTCACCTTTGTCGGTCTTGTGATCGGTGAAGTTGTAAGCGCGCAGCGCTAGGCCCAAGGCGATATCCTCTGCGCGGGCGGCCTTACCCAGAAGGATGGACAATGGATGCTTGCCCTGCGCCTTCGCCAATTGCGCGCCAATACGGCGGGCAGAGGTTTGATCGGGTTTGGGATCTGTTTTGACGATCAGCACCGCGTCGGCGGCCAGACCTGCAGGAAACGACAGGCGCGTCACGTCGCCGGGCTTAGCCTTGGCAAAAGCCTCGCTTTCTATCGCGCGGGTCAGGGCCTTGCGGGTCAGCGTGTTCACACGGCGCGCTGCGGCGTTCATCTTGCCACCCTCCCCGATGAGAACGGCCAGCAGGCCGGTGATGTCGGCCAGCGCCTCGGTATCGATGGCGTCAAAGCGGATGTCGGCGATCTGTGTCATGGGGCGGGCTTTCTACTGCGTCATATGGGTTTGTCCCTTAGCTAGCGTTACAGCGCCGTAATGACCAGTTTGCAGTTTCGCCTGCGCCGCGCCTCGGCTAGTTTGCCGCAACCATTGCGCAGGACATCCCCATTGGCTCGATTTGATCGCTATATGCTAAGCCAGTTGATGGTGACCTTCGGGTTCTTCAGCCTCGTTCTTGTGCTGATCTATTGGATCAACGCAGCAGTGCGCCTGTTCGACCAGTTGATCGCAGATGGTCAGGCCGCTGCCATGATCATTGAACTAATCCTGCTGTCGCTGCCCAACGTGATCCGTCTGGCGCTGCCGTTGTCGGCGTTTGCAGCCAGCGTCTATGTCACCAACCGTCTGTCGCAAGACAGCGAGTTGGTGGTCATGCAAGGGACCGGCTTTAGCCCGTGGCGGCTGGCCCGGCCCGTTTTATATTTCGGGTTGATCGTGGCGGTTCTTGTCTCTGTCCTGATGCATGTATTGGTGCCGCTATCGTCACAAGCACTGAACCAGCGACAGGCCGAAATTGCGCAAAACATCACTGCCCGCATATTGACCGAGGGTCAGTTCATAGAGCCGACGGACGGTATCACCGTATACATCCGCGCAATCACGGCGGAGGGAGAGTTGCAGGATGTTTTTCTGTCGGACATGCGTGATCCAAAGTCAGAGGTGACTTACACTGCGCGGCGCGCATATCTGGTGCGCAACGCGGACGACACGCAATTGGTCATGGTGGATGGTATGGCGCAGAACTTGCGCACAGCTGACCAGCGACTGTTCGTTACCGATTTCAAGGATTTTTCTTATAATATCGGCGCGTTGATCAAGATTACACCGCGCGATACGCGGTCCTCTCGCGAGGTGATGACATGGGAGTTGCTATCACCGACCCCGGCGTTAGAGGCCGAAACGAACCGTAGTGCTGCACAGCTTGTCACAGAGGCGCATGACCGGATTTCGCAGGCACTGCTTGGCAGTGTGGGGGGACTGTTGGGCTTCGCGGCACTGATGATTGGCAGTTTCAGCCGCTTCGGGGTCTGGCCCCAAGTCGTTTTCGCGATCTTTCTGATCATCGTGATCAAGGCGCTCGAAACGACGGGCCTTGATCTGGCGCGGACATCGCCGCAGATGTGGTTTGCGACCTATCTAGCGGTGGTTGTCGGTTTTGCGATGATTGCGGTGCTGTTGTTCGTGGCGTCCCGACCTTATTTGTTCAAGCGCAAACCAGTCCGGGGAGCGCAGGGATGATCCTCGATCGTTATTTTGCGCGAAAGTTCGTGATGATTTTCATCGCGATGTTTGCAGTGTTTACGGCGATCCTAACTTTTTTGGGATTGGCGGATAATCTGCGCCGCTATGGCAGCGATGCGGGTAGCTTCAGAGATATCGTCAGCCTTGCGTTGCTGGACGCGCCGCAAGGCGTGTATCAAATCCTGCCGCTGATCATGATTATCGCAAGCGTGACGTTATTTTTGGGATTGGCGCGGTCGTCGGAACTGATCGTGGTCCGGGCTGCCGGGCGATCGGGGCTGCGCCTCCTGGTGGCCCCGTTCGCCATGGCGCTGATTATCGGCGGCCTGTCGGTTGCGGTGCTGAACCCGGTCGTCGCAACCACGTCACGCGCGTTCGAGGCAAAGGTCGCCGATCTGCGGGGTGCGGGATCTGTGCTGAGCCTTGCGTCTTCCGGCCTTTGGCTGCGCCAGGGCGACGAAAGCGGGCAGACTGTTATTCACGCCGCACTTACTAATCTGCAGGGCACAACGCTTTGGGACGCGACATTCCTAACCTTTGGGCCAGATGGCGCACCGTTGGCACGGATGACGGCGGATCAGGCGGTGCTGTCTGACGGCGCATGGCAGATGACCGGGGTCAAAACATGGCCGCTTAGCACGGACGCCACGCCGGAAGCGGCAGCAACGCAGGCCGAAACGACTTCGATCCCATCTACGCTGACGGCGGACGAGATTCGCAACAACTTTGGCACGCCAAGTTCGATCTCTATCTGGGATCTGCCTGCGTTTATCGGGCGACTGCAGGCGGCTGGGTTTTCAGCGCAGCGGCATATTGTATGGTTGCAGATGGAACTGTCGCAACCGCTGTTTCTGGGGGCGATGATGCTGATCGGTGCGGCCTTTACGATGCGGCCTCAGCGTGGCGGTCGTGTCGGTTTGAATGTGCTGACCGCAATCTTGCTGGCGTTTACAGTATATTTTATCCGCAATTTTGCGCAGATCCTGGGCGAAAATGGCGATGTGCCTGCTGCCCTGGCCGCGTGGGCGCCACCCTTGGCCGCGGCCGGTGTGGCCATGGGTATTCTGTTGCAACGCGAGGACGGCTAATGCGTTTTTTCTGGGTCCTGACCCTTTGCCTTATGCCGGTTGCGGCGACAGCCCAGATGGCCGCGACGCTGGTTGCGGACGACGTCTTTGTTGAGGGTGAAAACCGTTTGACTGCGACTGGCAATATCGAGGTTTTGTATCAAGGAAGCCGCCTGCGTGCGACACGGGTAGTCTATGACAAGCCAAGTGATCGGCTGCAGATCGAGGGACCGATCCTGATCACTGGCCCAGACGGAGAGATCGTGACGGCAGACCAAGCCGATATTGATCCGCAGTTGGAAAACGGCGTTCTGTTAGGCGCGCGGTTGGTGTTGGACCAGCAATTACAGCTAGCCGCTAACCAGATCGACCGGGCCGAGGGACGGTATAGCCAGCTTTACAAAGCTGCCGTAACATCTTGTCAGGTCTGTGGCGGACAAGCCCCATTGTGGGAAATCCGGGCAGAGAAGGTGATCCACGATCAGGTGGCGCAGCAGCTTTATTTTACGAACGCGACGTTCCGGGTGAAGGGGCTACCGATCCTTTATCTGCCCTATATGCGCCTGCCCGATCCCAACAACACCCGCGCCACTGGTCTGCTGATTCCGCGTATTCGTTCTAACGACCGTTTGGGGCTGGGTTTGGAACTACCGTACTATATTGCCCTGTCGTCTAGTCGCGACGTACTGCTGACGCCATATCTAGCTGGGAATACTCGGACGCTGAAGACCCGCTATCGGCAGGCGTTCAACAGTGGCGACATGACGATATCTGCCGGGGCATCAAGCGATGATCTGGGCGTGTCGGATGATCTGCGCGGCTATGTCTTTGCAGAGGGTGACTTTGACCTAGGTGATGGGTTGAAGCTGCGCTTTGATGTGCAGGCGGCATCTGACAAGTCATACCTAAGCGATTACAGCATCAGCGATACCGACCGGTTGGCGAGCATCGTGGCGCTGACGCGTGTGACCGAGGATGCGTTGTTTTCCGGCAGCCTATCCTACTTTCAGACCCTGCGAGATGACGAAGACAACGCCAGTTTGCCGCCGCTTGTTGCAGGTGCCGGCCTGGTGCGCCGCTATCATCCGTCTGCCGGTGGCACTGTGACGGTAACGGCGAGTGCTGATACGCTGCTTCGCTACGGGCAAAGCACGGGTGACACGGGCCTAGATATGACCCGCACCGGCGCGACGGCAGCTTGGTCGCGTGATTGGCTGACCACGACGGGCGTGTTGCTGACAGGGACGGCAGCATTGCAGGCAGATATTTGGCAGCTGAACGATACGGACAGCTATGATGCGACCCTTAGCCGGGCCACGCCCTATGTGCAGGCGACGCTGCGCTATCCGTTAGTGCGGCAGAACGGGCGAACGCGCCATGTGCTGGAACCAGTTGCTGCGCTAACCTATGTGCGCCCTTTCGGTGATACCACCCCTAACGAGGATAGTACCCGACCAGAACTGGACGAGGGTAACTTGCTGGCATTGAGCCACTTTCCCGGCAATGACGCGGCAGAGGACGGCACCCGGCTGGCGCTTGGTCTGACCTGGACGCGTGTCGGCTCTGAGGGGGTTAGATCGGCGCTCGGCTTTGGACGGGTTTTGCGCGACAACGCTGATCCGCAGTTTACAGTGACGTCGGGACAAGTGGATGCAGCGTCCGATTGGCTGGTGGCGGGGCAGATTGCTTTGCCGCGTGGCCTGACGTTTGATGCCCGCGCTTTACTGGACGATACGGGTGACACGTCGCTGGCTACGGCGCGTGTGTTTTGGAACCGACCAGAGGTACAACTGGCGGGTGGCTATATTTGGCAAGCCCCAGACACTGCAATTGGACGGCCTGATGTCGTATCGGAATATAGCATTGATGGTGCGGTACAGGTGTCGGATGCGTGGAACGTCAGTTTTGACACGCGCTACGATATCGCGCGCTCTGGTCCGGTTCAGGCGGGGGTGGGTTTAGGCTGGCAGAACGAATGCGTGACGGTCTCGCTTTCGGTCTCGCGCCGCTATGCGTCTTCGACTACGGTGCAACCGACGACGGATTACGGCCTGTCGGTGTCGTTGCAAGGCTTTTCGGCCCGTGGCACACCTAAGATCACGCCTGCCGCATGCCGGAACTGAAAAGACGATAGGACCCCGCCCCGATGCGCCTGACTGCCCTGCTGACCGCCCTTTTCCTGCCTCTGATGACCGCGCCTGCGCTGGCACAGGGCCAATTTTCGCCCGCGATCACGGTGAACGACAGTGCCATTACCGGTTATGAACTGGACCAGCGGACACGTCTGCTGACGTTGTTCCGCAGCCCCGGTGATGTTGCCGCGCTCGCGCGGACACAGCTGATCGAAGAACGTTTGAAGCAGGAAGAGATGGATCGGCGGGGTATTAAGATCACGCCTGAGGACCTTAAAAGTGAGGTCGAAGCCTTTGCCGAGCGTGCGAGCCTGACGCCAGACCTGTTCGGACAGGTCTTGTCGGAAAACGGGATCGCTTCGACAACATTGGAACAGTTTGTAAAGGTGGGCGTGACGTGGCGCGATTATATCCGCCTGCGTTATTCCAGTCAGGCACAGATTTCCGATGCTGATATCGCGCGCGCCACCAGCCAGCAGAATAGCGGGACTGACGCGCTAGAGGTTTTGCTGACCGAAATTATCATTCCTGCCCCGCCGCCCCGTGCGGCCGAGGCGAGTGGCATTGCGGAACAAATCGCCCAGTCGCGTTCGCAGGCCGCGTTCGAGGCTGCCGCCCGCAAGTATTCGGCCCTACCCAGCCGCGCAAATGGTGGCCGTCTGAATTGGCTGCCGCTGTCGAATTACCCGCCAGCACTGCAAGGTCTGATCAGCGGTCTTTCGATCGGAGAAGTGACAGCACCGATTCAAATCCCGAACGGTATTGCATTGTTCCAGATGCGTGGCATCCGAGAAGTCCCGCAGGCCCGCCCTACGCCTACGGCCATTGATTACGCGACCTATGCGGTAGCCGGCGATGTACGCGCTGCACAGGTGGTGGCGCAGCGGCTGGATACCTGCAACGATCTGTATGGGGCGGCCAAGGGCCAACCTGCGGACGTACTGGTCCGCGAAACCGTCGCGCCCTCACAGGTGCCGGAGGACGTTGCGCTAGAACTTGCAAAGCTGGACCGTGACGAAACGTCTGTTGCGCTGACGCGTGGCAACGCGACGTTATTGGTGATGATGTGCGGTCGCACCTATGGCGACGCCTTGGCCGACCCAGAGGCGCTGCGCGCGCAATTGCAAAGCCAGCGCTTGGAAGGCTTTGCCAATGCCCTGCTGGCCGACCTGAGGGCTGCGGCGACGATCCGCCAATGACCGCGCAAACAGAGGCGGTGGCCGCGCAGGACGCGCCCATCGTCATCAGTTGCGGTGAACCGGCTGGTATTGGGCCAGAGGTCTCGGTTGATGCATGGCGTTCGCTAGGTTCAAAACTGCCAATGTTGTGGATCGGCGATCCGGCACACTTGCCGCAAGATACCCCCTACCGCATCGTCGCATCGGCTGCAGAGGCGCATGGACCTTGCCCCGACGCATTACCCGTCCTGGCCCGTGACTTTGGCAGCCTTCGTGTGCCGGGTCGCCCTGACCCGCGCCATGCGCAGGGTGTGATAAACGCCATTGCCGAAGGTGTAAGCCTTGTCGCCTCCGGTCAGGCGCACGCGATATGTACCGCGCCTATTCACAAAGCTGCGCTGATTAACGGCGCGAATTTTGCCTATCCCGGGCATACAGAGTTTCTGGCCGCCCTTGCCGGTAACGTCCCGGTTGTCATGATGTTGGCCTGCGATGCTTTGCGGGTTGTCCCTGCGACGATACACATTCCGTTGGCGCAGGTGCCGACGGCGCTGACGGCAAAGAGCCTTCGAGAGACGCTTCTTATCACTCACGCAGCATTAATCCGGGATTTTGGTCTGGCTACCCCACGTATCGCAGTTGCGGGCCTGAACCCGCACGCGGGCGAAGACGGCAAAATGGGACGTGAAGAAATAGATATGATTGCGCCATTGCTGGATGAATTGCGGGCCGAAGGGATGACGCTTGTTGGCCCACTGCCCGCCGACACAATGTTTCACGCGGGTGCGCGGCAAGGGTATGATGTGGCAGTATGCATGTATCACGATCAGGCACTGATCCCGATCAAAACGATCGATTTCGCCGGTGGCGTGAATGTGACCTTAGGCTTGCCATTTGTGCGGACCTCTCCTGATCACGGGACCGCATTCGATATCGCGGGCAAGGGTGTAGCGGATGCAACTTCTATGATCGCAGCACTAAGGATGGCAGACAACATGGCGAACGCCCGGTTGAGCGTCGATTTAAAGTCCCCTCAGTCGCATTTGGCTTCGCCAGATAGCGGTGAAGGTCGTTTAGCAGGTCGCAAGCCATGAGCCAGATTGACGACTTACCCCCCCTGCGAAGCGTGATCGAAACGCATGGCATCGCAGCGAAGAAATCGTTGGGTCAAAATTTTCTTCTGGATCTGAACCTGACAGCCAAGATTGCCCGGCTTGCCGGGGATCTGAAAAGGTCCGATATCTTGGAAATCGGGCCGGGACCTGGCGGTTTGACCCGTGGGTTGTTGGCCGAAGGCGCGCGCCGCGTGTTGGCAATTGAAAAGGATTCGCGCTGTATTGCGGCCCTTGATGAAATTGCGGCCAAATATCCGGGCCGGTTAGAGATTTTAAACGCGGACGCGCTTGAAATAGACGTAGCAGGCCTACTAGCGGCTCCGATCCGGATTGCGGCAAACCTGCCTTATAACATTGGGACGGAATTGCTGGTGCGGTGGCTGTCGCCGCCGACTTGGCCACCGTTCTGGGAAAGTCTGACGCTGATGTTCCAGCGCGAGGTTGCGCAGCGGATCGTGGCAGCGCCGGGGTCCAAGGCATACGGGCGGTTAGCGCTGTTGGCGCAATGGCGCACGGATGCGCGTATCGTTATGGATCTGCCGCCAGAGGCGTTTTCACCACCGCCCAAGGTCAGTTCCGCCGTCGTTCACCTGACTGCCCTGCCCGCACCCCGCTATCCGGCGGATGCGGCGATGTTGAACCGAGTGGTCGCAACCGCCTTTAATCAGCGGCGCAAAATGCTGCGGTCTGCGCTTAAGCCCCTTGGTCCAGACATAGAAGACCATCTGAACGCTGTCGGTATTCCGCCCACAGCGCGGGCCGAAGAGATCGGGCTAGAGCAATTTTGTGCCCTGACCCGCAGCCTGACACCCTGATATGAAAAAGGCCCCCGGATCGCGGGGGCCTTTTGTTTATTCGGTTGTGTCGCTTGCGGGTGGCGGTGCCGCGTCCTGCCCAGCATCAGGTTTAACCCGGGGCTTGCGTGGGGCACGAGGTTTGCGCGGCTTAGGGGCTGGTGCCTCTTCGCTGTGGGCTTCCGGCGTTTCCACAAGGCCTGTGTCTGGCGTGGGCTGATCGATTGTGCTGTCGGCCTGACGCGGTTGCTCGCGGTGACGCGGCTGGTCGTTCTGGCGCGGCTGATCGCTTTGACGCGCGTGATCGTTTTGCCGTGGTTGGTCATTCTGCCGGGGCTGATCGTTTTGCCGGGGCGGATCGTTCTGGCGCGGTTGGTCAGGGTTACCGTTTGAAGTATCTTCCTGTGTCCGCAGGCGTTCGTTGCGTTCGCGGTCCCGCTCTGCTTGACGCTGACGGTTCAGCTCTTCCTGCTCATTGCGCTCGCGGTCGCGTTCAGCCTGACGCAGGCGGTTCTGCTCTTCTTGCTCTTCACGCTGCTTGTCAACTTCACGCTGCGCCTCTGCCAGCATCCGTAGGTAGTGTTCTGCGTGCTGGGCAAAGTTTTCTGCGTTCACGCGGTCGTTAGACAGCTGTGCGTCGCGGTGAAGCTGGTTGTATTTCTCGATGATCTGTTGCGGCGTACCGCGCACTTTTCCATCCGGACCGGAGCTGTCAAAGACCCGGTTAATGATGCTGCCGCCTGTTGGGCGGTTCGTGTTGCGGTTCTTGTTGCCCCGCGACCGTGACTTCGATGATCTCATGAATGAACTTCCGTCAAGCCCTTGGCTTTGTTGCGCTTCTTGCCACCATGATCGTGCGTCTTGCACGAAAGAGGCTAGGAAGCGGTGTCTGGCTGCAAACCGGTGAGAGCGCGAAAGCACTCGTCGCGCCGGTTGATTTGAGATCGCATGTTGACGCGGGTGTGGCAAGTCAAAACTGCGTCTTTTCCGGTCGATACCTGTCAAATGCGCGGTTTTTGTCCTGATACAACGCGATCCCGTCCATCCATGTCTGGTGTGACAGTGATTGTGGTAAATCCGTTTCCGCGGAAAAGGTCTGCCACGGCTGCCCCCTGCGCCGGTCCAATCTCTACGACCAACCAGCCGCCCTGCACCAGATGGTCCGGTGCGGCGCGCGTGATGCGGCGGTACGCGCCAAGGCCATCGCCTTCGTCCGTCAATGCAAGGCGCGGTTCATATAGGCCGACATCCGGGGCAAGGTCGGCGTATTCGTCGAGCGTGATATAAGGCGGGTTCGACACAATCAGATCGAAGGCGGCGCAGCTAACAGGTAGCGCGTCCAGCCAGTCGCCGGCGTGGAATTGTACCCGGTCTCCAAGGCGCAGGTTTGCGGCGTTGCGCATGGCAACAGCCAAGGCGGCGCGGGAAAGATCGGTGCCGACACCAAAGGTTTGGTTGCCCCGCTCTGCCAACAATGTCAGCAAGATGCACCCCGATCCAGTGCCAAGGTCCAGCACGCGTGTCCAAGGTCGCGCAAGCGCGGTTTCTATCAGGGTTTCTGTTTCTGGCCGTGGGTCAAGGACGTCTGGCGTGACTTCGAAAACGCGACCGTAGAACTGGCGCGACCCCGTGAGGTGCGACACGGGAACGCGTCTGGCCCGCTGGGCTATGATGCCCTCGTATAGGTGCGTGATGCCGGGTGGCACCTCGTCTTGCGCGATCAAGGTGATGCGGGCGGCTTCAATTCCAAGGACATGTGCGGCCAAGCGGCGGGCGTCACGGGGGGCGTGGGGTATACCTGCGGTAGACAGGGTTTGGGCGCCTTGCCGCAGCAATTCGGCCCAGATCATGCGCCCATCTCTGCCAAAAGTTGCGCCTGCGCGTCGGCTTGCAGTGCGTCAATGATGGTGTCGAGGTCGCCTTGCAGTACCTGCCCAAGCGAATAGAGGGTCAGGTTGATACGGTGGTCAGTCAGTCGTCCCTGCGGAAAGTTATAGGTCCGAATCCGTTCAGACCGATCGCCTGTGCCAATCTGTGCTTTGCGGTCGGCAGAGCGTTCGCCGTCGACGCGTTGCCGTTCAAGATCAAACAGTCGCGTGCGCAAAACGTTCATCGCGATCTCTCGGTTGCGATGCTGCGATTTTTCGGCAGAAACAACGATGATGCTGGTTGGCAGATGCGTGATGCGAACGGCCGAATCGGTAGTGTTGACGTGCTGGCCACCTGCCCCACTCGCACGCATCGTATCGATGCGGATATCCGTGGCAGCGATCTGAACATCGACTTCCTCTGCTTCTGGCAGCACAGCGACAGTCGCGGCAGAGGTGTGGATGCGGCCACCTGATTCGGTTTCAGGGACGCGTTGCACCCTGTGGACGCCCGATTCATATTTTAACCGGGCAAAGACACCATCACCGGCGATGCGGGCGGTAACTTCTTTGATGCCACCAAGTTCGGTGTTGGATTGGTCGAGAATCTCGAACTTCCAACCCTGATTTTCGGAATACCGCTGATACATGCGCAGTAGGTCAGCCGCAAATAAAGAGGCCTCGTCCCCGCCGGTGCCGGGGCGAATTTCTAAAAGCGCAGGGCGTGCGTCTGCCGCGTCTTTCGGCAACAGCGCCAGTTGCACGGCTTTTTCGGAAATGTCGCGTTTGTTGCGCAGGTCCGGCAATTCTTCTTCTGCCATACGGCGCATTTCGGGATCCGACAGCAGGCTTTCGGTATCTTCGATCTGCACAATCAGGTCCTGATAGGCGCGCAAAGTTGCAACAACCTGCGTCAGATCGCTGTATTCCTTAGCGAGGGCCGCAATGTCAGCGCCAGCAATGTCGCCAGACATTTTCGCTTCCAGAAACTGGAAGCGGTCGATGATTTGGGCCATGCGGTCTGCTGGTATCATCGCTGTCAGGTGGCAGGCCGATGCGCAGTCGTCAAGAGGCAGGTACGACCAGCGCACCCATCTGGGACAACCAATCTTCGACCCGTGCGCGGTTCACACCCATGTCGGATTGGCCAAAGCGTGACCGCGCCACAATGACCAGCAGCGGCCCTTCTGGGCCGTCAAGGACTGTGGCGGTGGTATAGTCGGGATAGCCCATCAGCGCCGACCGGGTTTCGAAGGTCATTAGTTTTTCGCCCACAGACCCCGCGACAAGCTGGGTATTTTCGGTGCCGCTAGCAATGGTCTGAACGACGGTTAGGATGTCTGCTGGGGGCGTCGTGATCTGGCGGGCCGCCTTAAAGCTGTTGGCACCAGCGGTATCGCCTGCTTCGGTCGCCATGGGGGCGATGTGGTAGGTGGCCAGATCGGTCGGCGATAGCCGTACATAGGCGACGCCGGCGACTGCGACGAGACCCACGCCGATAAGGATCTTTTTCAGCATTTCATGCTCCTTGGTTCCCATCGCATATGGGGTGTGCCGTGGCACAGGCAACGGGCTATGCCATTTGTCGTCGATTTACAGTCTTAACTGATGGCGACTACGTCCCCATCGGCAAGGCACGTTCAATCAGGCGTGAAAAGAATGACGCGCCGTAAGCCGATGTTTCATCGTTGAAATCATATTTTGGATGATGAAGTCCTGCGCTGTTGCCATTCCCGACAAACAGGTAGGCACCCGGCCGCGCCTCTAACATGTAAGAGAAATCCTCTGCCCCCATTTCTCGGGTGGCATTGGCGTCGCAAGATGAGACCTCTGCCGCGACGGAGGCGGCGAAGGCTGCGCAGTCGGGGTCATTGATTGTGGCGGGGTCGCCGTTGCCGTAGTCGAGTGAGGCCGTGACGCCAAAGCTGGCCGCCTGTCCCTGTGTAATTTCCTGCAGCCGCTGGATAACCATGGCCTGCACCGCCTTGTCGAAGGTCCGCACGGTGCCGTTGATGCTGGCGCTATCGGGGATCACGTTAAAGACGGTGCCCGCATGGATTTGCGTGACTGAAATCACCAGATCATCAAGGGCATAGTGATTGCGACTGACGATGGTTTGAATCGCCTGCACCATGCTGACTGCAGCGCTGATCGGGTCCACGGTGGCGTGTGGGGTCGCGCCATGACCGCCCTTGCCGCTGATCTGGATCGTGAATTCATCCACAGCCGCCATGATCGGGCCCGGCGTCGTATAGAAGTCACCGACAGGCGTCCCAGGCGAATTGTGCAGGGCGTAAACTTCTGCGATCTGGAAGGTGTCAAAGATGCCAGCGTCACGCATGGCTTTGGCACCAGCGCCACCTTCTTCGGCAGGTTGAAAAATCAGCGCGACACGGCCAGCAAAGTTACGGGTCTCTGTCAGATGCCGCGCTGCGCCGAGCAGCATCGTCGTGTGGCCATCGTGACCGCAGGCATGCATCGCACCGGGGGACTGGCTGGCGTAGGGCAGTCCTGTTTCCTCTGTCATCGGCAAAGCATCCATGTCAGCGCGCAAGCCGATGGTACGACCGGTTTTTTGCCCGTTGATGATCGCAACAATACCGGTTTGGCCGATGCCTTCGTGAATCTCGTCCACGCCGAATTCCCGCAATTTTTGTGCAACGAAGGCCGCAGTGCGGTGGGTGTCATAGCGTACCTCTGGGATCGTGTGCAGATGTTGCCGCCAAGCAGCAAGATCAGGGGCCATGGCGGCGATGGCATTGGTGACGGGCATGGCTGGAACTCCGGTGCGGTGATGCCTAGAACAGTGTCAGAGACACTGGAGGCCTGCAATGTCCCACGACCTAATCCACGACCCGAAAGGTGGTATGCCGCGCCTTCTGGAGATCATGCGCCGGCTGCGCGATCCGCAGACAGGGTGTCCTTGGGATATCGAACAGAACTTCAGCACGATCGCGCCTTACACAATTGAGGAGGCCTATGAAGTTGCCGATGCAATTGCACGCGGTGCGTGGGGAGAGTTGCGCGGTGAACTGGGCGATCTGCTGTTGCAATCAGTCTATCACACGCAGATGGCCGAAGAGGCAGAACTGTTTAATTTCGATGACGTCGTGCGCGACATCAGTGACAAGATGGTCGCCCGGCATCCCCATGTTTTTGGCGACGAATCGCGTGATAAATCGGCTGATCAGCAAACTGCCGACTGGGAAAAGATCAAAGCTGCTGAACGGGCGGCAAAAGCCGAGGTCCGCACCTTGGATGGGGTAGCCATCGGCTTACCCGCCCTTATGCGTGCTGTGAAGTTGCAGAAGCGTGCCGCACGCGTTGGTTTTGATTGGCCCGATATCGGTCAAGTGGTCGATAAAATCGCTGAAGAAGCGGAAGAGCTTGTAGAGGCACGCGACACCCTGACGCAGGATGAGGTTGCCGAGGAATACGGCGACCTTTTGTTTGTCGTGGCCAACCTTGGGCGCCATTTGGGTGTCGATGCCGAAGAAGCACTGCGCGCCGCAAATGCCAAGTTTACGCGACGTTTCGGGTCCATTGAGGATGCTCTTGCCGCCGATGGCCGCACCCCTTCGGACAGCAATTTGGAAGAGATGGATCATCTTTGGAACGCTGCAAAACGTCGTGAACGCAAACCTGACTAATTCATTCGGGTATTGACCAAAGCAAATGAGTCGGGTTTACCACTGCCAATAGCAATGGAGAGACCCATGACCATCCGCACCCTTCTGCTGGCCACTGCTGCCAGCGCCTGCGCCCTACCCGCATTGGCCGACGTGAATATCTACACCACTCGCCAACCCGAACTGATTCAGCCGGTGATGGACGCCTTTACGGAAAAGACCGGGATCGCGGTCAATCTTGCCTTCGTGAACGATGCGCTGATCGAACGGCTGAAAGCCGAAGGCGCACGCAGTCCCGCCGATCTGGTGATGACGGTCGATATCGCCAATATGCAGCGCGTCGTGGATTCAGGCACCATCCAGCCCGTCGATGACCCGGCTTTGCTAGAGGCAATCCCAGCGAACCTGCGCGCGGCCGACAATACATGGTTCGCGCTGACCACTCGCGCCCGCATCGTTTACGCCAGCAAGGACCGCGTTCAGGTGGGTGAGATCACAACCTACGAAGATCTGGCCGATCCGAAATGGAAGGGTCGTCTATGCACCCGCTCTGGCCTACACGATTACAACCTTGCTCTGCTCAGCGCCTATATCGCCCACCATGGCGAAGAAGCTGCCAAGGTCTGGGCGCAGGGTCTGAAGGATAATCTGGCCAAAAAGCCTGAGGGCAACGACCGTTCTCAGGTGAAATCCATATGGGCTGGGGAATGCGATATCAGTCTTGGCAATACCTACTACATGGGTGAAATGCTGGCGGACCCGGAACAGATTGAATGGGCCAACAGCGTCACGATCCGGTTTCCCTCTTTCGAGGACGGCGGAACGCATGTGAACATCTCTGGCATTGCGATGACGAAAAGCGCGCCACACAAGGAAGAGGCCCTGCAGTTGATGGAATACCTCGTTTCCCCTGAGGCACAGGCGATCTATGCAGATGTAAACAATGAATACCCTGTACTGCCGGGCGCGCCGCTGTCGGATCTGGTGCAAAGCTGGGGTGAATACACGGTGGACGATGTTGACCTGACCGAGGTGGCAGGCCACCGCGCAGCAGCCCTTCGGATCATGGAAGAAGTTAACTTCGACGGGTGAGGCGTTTCGGATCGGCTTGCTGTGCAAGCCGATCCGCCGGGGGCGCTGCCCCCGGACCCCCCGGATATTTAGGACGAGAAGAATAGCGAAGCCCGCTAGGCCGTCACTGTGATGTCAAGAACGGCTAGGATCAGGCGCTTGCCTTTTCCTCCAAGGCTAACCATTCGGCCTCGGCCTCTTCCAGTTTTGAATGCCGGTCGGTCAGCGCATCGGTCGCTTTTTCGAATTTCACCGGGTTTTGGTTAAACAAGTCTGGATCAGCCATCACGGTTTCAAGCTTTGCGATCTCTGCTTCTAGGCGGGCCATAACGCCGGGCAGTTCATCAAGGCGATGCTTTTCGGTGAAGGAAAGCCCGGTTTTGCGCGCAACAGCTTGTGGCTGCTTTCCCTTAGTTGACAATTGCTTGCCGACCGAAGATGCGGCTTTTGCCCTATCGCCGCGCTGCGCTTGGTAGTCGGTCCAGCCGCCAGCGTATACGGTCGCCTGACCGTCGCCTTCCATCGCCACGGTCGTCGTCGCAGTCCGGTCGAGAAAGTCGCGGTCGTGGCTGACCAGCAGCACAGTTCCATCGTATTCGCCCAAAAGATCCTGCAGCAGGTCCAGCGTTTCGATGTCCAGATCGTTCGTCGGTTCGTCAAGGATCAGCAGGTTGGACGGCTTTGCCATCAGGCGGGCGAGCAGCAGACGCGCCTTTTCACCACCCGACAGCGCGCGCACAGGCGCACGGGCCTGTGCCTCGTCAAAGAGAAATTCCTTAAGGTAGCCGACAACGTGTTTTGGCACGCCGCGCACCATAATCTGATCTGCCTTGCCGCTGACGCCCATTTCAGGGTCGTTGACGAGATTGTCCCACAGGGTCATGTCAGGGTCGAGTTGTGCGCGGGTCTGATCGAAGACTGCAGTTTCAAGGTTGGTACCAAGCTTGACGGTGCCCTGATCAGGCTCCACCTGACCCAGTAACATCTTGATCAGCGTGGTCTTGCCAACGCCGTTCGGACCCACAAAGGCGATCCGGTCGCCGCGTTGCACGGTCAGGTCGAGACCTTGCACAATTGGCTTGTCGCCAAAGGATTTGAACAGACCTACGGCCTCCATCACCTTCTTGCCCGATGTGCTGCCGCCCTCGAATGCCATCGCGGCGGCACCCTGACGCTGAATCTGTCCCGCACGTTCGGCGCGAAGGTCCTGCAAGGCACGCACGCGGCCCTGGTTGCGTTTGCGGCGAGCGGAAATGCCTTCGACAGCCCAGCGGGCCTCGGCCTTGATCTTGCGGTTCAGCTTGTGGCGCTGTTGGTCTTCTTCTTCCCACAGGCGGTCGCGCCATGCCTCGAATCCGTCAAAGCCTTCTTCGGCGCGCCGTACCTCGCCGCGGTCGATCCAAAGGGTCGCACGGGTCAGGTTGCGTAGGAATGCACGGTCGTGGGAAATCAGCACGAAACCTGCCTTCGTGGATTTTAGTTCTGCCTCTAGCCAAGCGATAGCCTCAATATCGAGGTGGTTCGTCGGCTCGTCCAGCAGCATCAGTTCCGGCGCTTCGGCCATCAGTTTCGCCAATGCGGCCCGGCGCTTTTCACCACCGGATGCCGTGGCCACCAGACCCTGCGGATTAAACTTTAAGCCTTCGGCGACCATGTCGACACGGTAGGCTTCGTCGATATCCAAACCAGAGGCTGCATATTCGCCAAGCGTCTCGAACCCCTCCATCGTGGGGTCCTGTTCCATGTAGCCAACGGTCACGCCGGGGGCGGCTGTGCGCGCGCCCTTGTCGGCCTCGACCAGTCCGGCCATCACCTTCATCAAGGTCGATTTGCCAGATCCGTTGCGGCCCACAAGGGCCACCCGGTCACCGGGTTGAACCACAAGGCTCAGGTTGTCAAAAATGGGATCGCCGCCAAACGTAAGCGAGATCTCGGAGAGCTGAAGGAGGGGTGCGCGTGCCATGGCGGTCAGCTACGCAGGCAACGGACAAAGCGCAAGGGTCAGCCCCTATATCTCGGTCAAAAAACTGTTGCTGAACGCATTGAGCTTAGGCCCTTTCACGGGCGGATGCAGATTAGTCGCGATCCCGCCATCGTACCATCTGGCGCATCATGCCGTGCATCATCCTGACATCGTGGCTGGTCAGGGGCATGCGGGACCACAGATTGCGCAGGTTGAGCTTCATGCTGTCGGCCTTGTGATCGGGATAGAAAAAGCCCGCGTCGCCCAAGGTTTCTTCGTAATGCTCTGCCAGTTTTTGTATTTCTATCGTTTCTGCCCGTTCCGGTTGGGAAAAAGCCGCGCGTAGATCTGATCCTTGCTGGCGCTGCCATTCGTAGGCGGTCAGCAATACGCATTGTCCAAGGTTCAAGGACGCGAATTGCGGATTTACGGGAACAGAGATAATGGCATTGGCCTGTGTAACATCGTCGTTTTCCAGTCCCGCCCGTTCCGGACCGAACATGACGGCCACTTTCTCTCCGGCGGCGATACGGGTGGCGGCATCCTTCATCGCCTCTTCGGGTGTCATCACTGGCTTGGTCAACTCGCGCGGACGCGCAGTCGTCGCGTAGGTATAGTGGCAGTCGGCCAGCGCATCGGCGGTGGTGTCAAATAGCATCGCCTCGTCCAGCAGGCGCCCTGCGCCCGATGCCATAGCAACGGCGCGTTGGTTCGGCCAACCGTCGCGGGGCGCTGTGATCCGCATTCGGTCAAGGCCGAAGTTCCACATCGCGCGGGCGGCTGCCCCGATGTTTTCGCCCATTTGTGGGCGGATCAGAACGAAAGCGGGTTGAGGCGTTGTGCTGGGCATGGGCGTATCCGTATGGGTTGGCGTCTGATAAGAGTGTCACGGTCCCATGACAAGCACACCGGTCCGTAGCCAAGCCCGCGAAACCGCGCTAGAACGCATGAAAATTCATACCGGATGCCAGCCATGACCGATGCCACCGACCTGCCGCAGCTTTATCTGATCACGCCGACAGAACTTGACCTGTTGACTTACCCTGACCGCTTGGCTGCCTGTCTGGACGCCATACAAGTCTCTTGCGTGCGCCTGTCTCTTGCAACACGTGACGAAGACCGCATTGGACGCACTGCCGATGCCGTACGTGCAGTCACGTCAGAGCGCGATGTCGCGCTGGTCATCGAACGTCATGTCCCGCTGGTGGCGCGGCATGGGCTGGACGGTGTGCACTTGTTGGACGGTGCGCGGTCCGTGCGGCAGGTCCGCAAGGATTTGGGCGATGATGCGATCGTCGGAACATTCTGTGGCCAATCGCGCCACGACGCAATGACCGCGGGCGAATTGAACGCCGACTATGTAAGTTTTGGTCCTGTCGGTGAAACGGCACTTGATGACGGAAGTCGTGCCACGCTGGAACTATTCGACTGGTGGTCTCAGATGATCGAGGTGCCGGTGGTAGCCGAGGGTGCGCTGGACGTTGAACTGATCCGTGCGGTCAGCCCATACGTCGATTTCTTTGGCATTGGCGAAGAAATCTGGCGCACCGACGATCCGGTTGCGACCTTGCGGACCATGATTGCTGCAATGTCATAATAATCAGAGGCTTACAGGGCGCTTTTTACTTGATTGTGCAGGTTTGAGGCAAGTGTTTTGCGGTCAAGGTCCGGGGTCAGCTGCCGTGCCGGGTGATAGGTGAGCGTTAAGCTGCCATGTTTGGGCATTGCTAAGGTTGCCAGCAAGTGCGGGCCAAAA
Source organism: Loktanella sp. (assembly GCA_024635625.1). Classification (GTDB taxonomy): domain Bacteria; phylum Pseudomonadota; class Alphaproteobacteria; order Rhodobacterales; family Rhodobacteraceae; genus Loktanella. The sequence continues at coordinate 24,335 of JAGXIQ010000053.1, forward strand.
TTCATGTCCCCCCACCAGCCGTAGGTTCTTGGATCCGCCCCTCTCGGGGGGCGGTAGGACAGCGTCACTGGTTGTACCCGCAGCCCCTCGGCAATTAGCGGCGCAAACAGGGTCGGCTTGAATGGCAGCACTTGTTGGCCGTCACTCGACGTGCCTTCGGGAAAGAACACGAGAGTTTGACCTAAGGTCAGACGGGCATGCAGTAGCCCTACGTCACGGGCGGCTTGCCGCCTGTCCCGTGTCACAAATACCGTACCTGTCGCACGCGCCAACCATCCGATACCGGGCCAGCGCGCGACCTCTGACTTCGACACGAAGACGATACAGCCACCAGCGTTCAGGGCAAAGATATCCAGCCAGCTTACGTGGTTAGATACTAAGGCACCGGCACCCCGAATCGGTGAACCGACGGTGTGACGGGGCAAGCCAAGTAGCCTCAAGCTCCCTTTGCAGACAGTCCGTGTGATATGCGGTGTCCAAGGGCGGCGCTGGCCGTGCCGCGCGGCCTCTATCGGCCTTAAGGCCAACATGACTGCCAACCCACCAAACACCAACGCGGCCATCGGGACAGCACGGCGAAGGATTCTTATGGTATCCCGTGCGCCAATGCGTTGCTTTGGTGGCGGGGCGTCACCGGTCCAAGTCATGAATGAGGATCCGGTGCAAAGCGCGCGCGCTGCGACGGTGTCATCGCCGCAGTGTCAAGAATCATGCAGACATCAGTCGTATTGAAGACGGCATCGATGCAGGCCCCCTCGCCCACGACGCCACCTAGGCGCAGGTAAGCCTTGATCAGCGGCGGAACTTCCCGCAGGGCGGCCTTACGGTCGATAAAAGCGTCCTGCGGCATAGGCACTTTGCTGGGTCCAATTGCCTGTGCGCGGATGTGCTGTGGCGCGAGATGGTTCTGGCATAGATAGGCCAGAGGCCGCGAGAGTGCCTCTACATCGGTCCCATGGAAAGAGGCGACACCGAAGAGGATTGCTTGATCCATCCGCCCAATGTGATCCCCAAGGGCCGCGAACAGATGACCCATCGCGGGACCGCCGCGATAGGCCGGCAGCAGGCAGGAGCGGCCCAGCTCTAGCAAAGGACGTCCGGACTGCGTCAAGAGGGCCAGGTCGAATTCTTGAGCGGAGGCGAAGCCGCCTGCCCGCCTAGCCTGTGCCGTCGTCATCAGGCGATAGACCCCGATGACAGTGTCATTAGCGCGCGATAGATCTTCTAACAGCAGATGGTCGGCGTGGGCGTCGTATGGATCAGCCTCAGTGCCCTCACAGTGATCGACAAGATCACCCGTGGCGCCCAGTTCTTGAACGAAAACGCCATAACGCAAACGCTGTGCTGCGCGCACGTCGTCCGGGGTCTGCGCAAAGCGCGTGCGAAAGCAAGGGGCGGCGTGCGTCATGATCCGGTCCATCATATCAGGCAGCGCCCGACTGTTGTCGCAGGATATACGGGAGCCGATAAGATTTTGGCAACCATTTCAGGGCAGCCTGTCGTCAGTCCGATTGACAGCTGCAGCAGCGTTGCTACCGTTGGTTGTCGTTTAAGCCTTGTAAACCGGAATCAACATGACATGCGATCCATCGATCACAACCTTGCCCTGCTCGCGGAAATTGACCGTGATCCGTCCATTAATGTTCGACTGGACTTGCCCGGTACCCCAGTCGGGTTCAGCGGGATTCTGGACCAGCATGCCGGGTTCCAGCATGGCGTTTAGATCGTCTGACATCGGCAATGTCCTTTGTGGGTGGGGTGCGGTCCATGCGTAACGATCTGGCGACGCTTGTGGGATCCCGCATTTGTCATGATCTTATCAGCCCGATCGGGGCGATCGGCAATGGGGTCGAATTGATGGCACTTACCGGGGCTGGCGATACCAGCGCGGAAATGGCGTTAATAGCCGACTCTGTCGACAGCGCCAGCGCCCGCATCCGGTTCTTTCGTATTGCCTTTGGTGCGGCCCCCGCCGGTCAAAGTTTTCCCCGGCGCGAGGTTTTGAAGGTGTTGTCCGATACGGCACGCGGCGGTCGGATCAACTATGATTGGCAGCCGGACGACGACGCCAGCCGTAGCGATGTGCGCAACGCATTTGTCCTGTTTCAATGCTTCGAGACTGCGATGGTCCATGGTGGGGACATAACGATCACCCGCGACGGTCCGGTCTGGACCTTGGTGGCGCGCGCTGATCGACTTAAGATTGATGGCGACTTATGGAATGGCCTAACTGACCCCTCTGCGCAGGTTGAACACTCTCCGGCTCAGGTGCAATTTGCTTTGATTCCGCAGGTCATGGCTGAATCTGGCTGTTTGTTGACACTCAAGTGGACAGACACAATGATCACGGCGACGTTTCGCTCAGCTTAAGCTCGCATCGTACTGTCGCCGGTGAACACATACTGGAAGCTGATCAATTGTTCGGTGTCCACAGGTGAAACACTTGCCGTTTGCCCACCTGACGACGATTTTAAGGCCCATTCAGAGTTTTCTCTTTCAGCGAACGGGGTAGAGGTGTTTCGGAGCAATACGGCCGAATCGCGTTAATGAACTTGTCCGCCGTGGCACAATCCTCGTTCATGATCGTATTTGCAGCGTCAGATCCGGATCTGACGCATCCGCGCACTTTTTCCACAGTATTGGCGGCGATTGCCTACTGGGGGTATTCGTGGCCAAAGCTTTTGGCGGAGCTTCGAAGGTGCCTCCGATCTGCGCATCGCGGACTTCGACATAGCCCTTAAGCCGGTCCCTGACCAGAATGTGGCCTTGGGCGTCACATACCGTGCACTTCGTGAGTTAATAGTGATGCCCAAGCCACAGGCCATGGCCTGCGGATCGATTATTTAAGCCTTCTGAGGGTTGTCCACATCATCGACGTGGACGTGGCATAACCCTTCGATATCACCCAAAAATGCACGCAACTTTTACGCTTTACCAGACCAACAAGTCATGCGTCACATGGAGAGACCAAAACATAGGTACACTCTGATGTTTGCATGATCGGAGTGACCGGTCGCGGTTGGGAACGCGTTGATCGCACTTTCCGAATTTCCTGCGGCGCGCAGGCCTGTGACAAGTGCCGTGTGGACTGCCAGAGGCATTCAAACCTTGGGCACCCCCGTGCTGGACGACAGCGTTCCGGGATTTTCAAGTAAAGTGTATCAGAATTATCCGACACGTTCGGAAGGCTTTCAAAGATCGCACCGAATAAACCCCCGCTTTCGCGCACGACGGACGTTCAGCCCCGCCGGCAAAGTCCTAGTGTCGTTTATTTTTCAGTGGGACTGTCTTGAGCCGACTCTGCGCAGACGTGCCCTATGCGGGTCATTGGCTGCCACCATCCTGAAGCACCATATCGTCGCGATGGATTAGGGCAGCGCGTCCTTTGTAGCCTAGCAGCGCCTCAACCTCGGCACTGCGATGGCCTTTGATCTGCGCCGCTTCGATATTGCTGTAGTTCGTTAGACCAAGGCCCAAAGCTGTGCCATTGGCGCCGACGATCGCCACGGGATCACCCCTGTCGAAGGTTCCAGAAACAGCCGTCACACCAGCAGGTAGCAGGCTTTTGCCATCATGAAGTGCTGCATCGGCACCAGCATCAACACTGAATATGCCACGCGGTTTCATTGCGGCGATCCAGCGTTTGCGGGCCGCCTGAGGTGTCGTTTGTGCCGTGAACCAAGTAGCTTTCGCACCGTTTTCCAACGCTTTTAATGGGTTAACGGTCGATCCTAAGGTGATACATAAATCGCACCCTGCTTCGGTCGCGACACGGGCGGCCATCACTTTCGTCTTCATGCCACCTTTTGACAGCTCCGATACCGCATCACCGGCCATCGCCACAATGGCGAACGTAATCTGCGGCACGGTGGGAATATGCTGTGCTGAAGGATCGCTTTGCGGATTGGCTGTATAAAGACCGTCAACGTCGGACAACAACACAAGCTGGTCTGCCCCGACGGTTACGGCGACCTGGGCCGCCAGACGGTCATTGTCGCCGTACCGAATCTCGTCAGTGGCGATGGTGTCGTTTTCGTTCACGATGGGAACGACACCTAAGTTGAGCAAAGTTTCCATCGTGGCGCGGCTATTCAGATAACGGCGGCGGTCTGTTGAATCGTCCAGAGTCACCAAGACCTGCGCCGTTACGATCCCTAGGGGTTCCAGAACGTCCTGATACGCGCGAGCCAGTTGGATTTGTCCTACGGCCGCCGCCGCTTGGGATTGCTCTAGGGGCAGTTCGCGCCGACCTAGCGCTAGTACTTCGCGGCCCAATGCAATGGAGCCGGACGAGACGAGTATAACGTCCGTCCCGCGCGCCCGAATACGCGCAACATCGGCAGCCAGAGATGAAAGCCAATCGGCACGCAGTGCACCTGTCTCGCGATCCACCAGCAGCGCAGAGCCGATCTTGACGACCAGACGCCGTGCGTCACTTAGGGTTGCCATGGCTCGTCCTCGACAGGCGCCTGTGCCGCCACCCGGTCGCGCAGGCGACCTTCGTCGATTTCATTCCGCAAGGCACGCAGTACGTCTGTGACACCTTCGCCAGTGACGCCTGACATCAACATAACGCGGCCACCCGTAGAGGATTCCATTTCCCCTTTGAGGAAAGCACGTTCCTCTGCGTCGAGGGCGTCGATTTTGTTCAACACAGTAATGCGCGGCTTGTCTGCTAGGTCGCCGCCGTAGGCCTCTAGTTCGCCGATGATCGTAGCGCAGTCCTGCATCGGATCGCCAGACGTGCCGTCGATCAGGTGCAAAAGGACGTTACAGCGTTCGACGTGGCCGAGGAACATGTCGCCAAGGCCACGCCCCTCAGAGGCACCTTCGATCAAGCCCGGAATATCGGCCACCACGAACTCGACGTTATCGACGCCCACGACGCCAAGGTTCGGGACCAGCGTTGTGAAAGGATAGTCGGCAATTTTTGGCCGCGCGTTAGAGGTCGCGGCCAAGAACGTGGATTTACCAGCGTTAGGCATACCCAAAAGGCCCGCGTCAGCGATCAGTTTCAGGCGCAGCCAGATGGTACGCTCGATGCCCTCTTGGCCCGGATTGGCGCGACGGGGCGCTTGGTTCGTGGCAGATTTAAAGTGCAGGTTGCCCCAGCCACCGTTGCCGCCCCGTGCAAGCACGACCTCTTGGCCGACTTCGGTCAGATCTGCGACGACCGTTTCTTCGTCCTCGTCGATGATCTCTGTGCCGACTGGCAGGCGCAGGATAATATCGTCGCCGGTCCTGCCGGTCATGCCCTGCCCCATGCCGTGCTGGCCCGAGTGTGCGAAGAAGTGCTGCTGATAGCGGAAGTCGATGAGCGTATTCAGGCCATCTACGGCCACCGCGATCACGGACCCGCCATTGCCGCCGTCGCCACCGTTCGGGCCGCCGTATTCGATGAACTTCTCACGTCGGAAGGACACGCAGCCAGCACCGCCGCCGCCGGATCGGATGTAGACTTTGCAGAGGTCGAGGAATTTCATCGGATCGGGCTCTCAGACTGTTAAGCGGCGCAGTTACGCTATTGCGCGGCGTTTCTCAAGCGGTCGTGCGTGGCGTGTGTCAGGATCATACGCTGGACCACGATATTCTTGCTACTGGGCCTATGGTGTCGCGACACGATTTTGGTGTCGTGAAATCCCAGTTTCTGCAAAATGGCGCTGGATGGGGCGTTTCCGGGGATGTGGCCCGAGGTGATTTGCTGCAGACCTGCTTTAAAGGCCGCGTTGATCACGGCTTTAGCGGCTTCGGTCATGATCCCCTTGCTGTGATGCAAGGCTGTCAGCCAGTAGCCTAGATCAGGCTTGACCGAAATCACGCCAATCAGGCCCGTCCCATTATCAATACCCCAGTGAGGGTGGTTAGGGTCCGCGGCAATGACCGTACGGAAATATGCGGCGTCGTTTAGATCATAGGGCCATGGCACTGCGGTCAGCCATTTGACGACGTTCCAATCGGCTAACGCGCCGACGATAGCCGCATCATTTGCAGGCGTCAGAGGGCGCAGCAAAAGCCGCGCCGTCCAAAGCGTATCCGGTATCACAGTCCCGTTTTCAGCATGTAGGTCCATGTCGACACCAGCGCGTTGCGGGCGACCGAGAAGGCCTCGGCGTCGCCCAAATAATCGAATCCGCAGTTTGTCAGCACGCGTGCCGATCCGGGGCTGTCCTGAAACGCCTCGGCAAAGTATTGCCGCGCCATGTGCGGATTGTGGGACAACAATGTCCGCACGGCTTCAGTTGCAAAGCCCACGTTCCAGAATGCGGGGGCGACCCAATAGAAGACCTCTGATTGGGCGCGGTCCATCCGTGCCAGCGAAATCAGCCCCAGCACTTCGGCATGACCGGCGTTAGAACCGTCAAGAACCCAGATATCTTCGTTTCGTTCGGGCTGTGACGCGCGGGCAATCATTGCCTCCATTACCCCGGGTGGTAGCGGATGCGGAATAGCACGGGTGGCGCGTGCCAGCACACCGTCAGCGGCGTACATCGACAGGAGGCCCGCGTCTGAGGCCCGCAAGGGCCGCAACGTGAACCTGTCAGCGACATAGGTCGCCTGTGTCGTGACTTGCGCAATTTTCATAGGTTTCGCTCCTCCTCAAAACCAACGGACGCCCGCTGAAGCTGCAGGGCGCAAACATGAAAAGGGGGACCGGCCTGCGCCGATCCCCCTTTCGATTGTTAGGCGTCTCGGATTACTCGGCTGCCTCGGCGACCGGCAGAACAGAGATGAAGGTACGACCCTTCAGGCCCTTGTGGAACTGGACGTTGCCTTCGACGGTTGCAAAGATCGTGTGATCCTTGCCCATGCCGACGCCGTTGCCCGGCCACATTTTCGTGCCACGCTGACGCATGATGATGTTGCCCGGAATGACGACTTCGCCACCGAACTTTTTCACGCCAAGACGACGACCGGCTGAGTCGCGTCCGTTACGGGATGAACCGCCTGCTTTTTTGTGTGCCATGTGTCGGTCTCCTTACTTGCTGAGTTCTTTGGCTTGCTCGATCCAGCCTTCACGCTCGATCCGGCCCTTGAAGTTCAGCTTTTCGCCGAACTCTTCTGCGTCCGCATCGGTCCAGGCTGCGATCTGCGCAAAGGTAGTGATACCTTCAGCATGCAGCTTCTTTTCCAGTGCGGGGCCAACGCCTGACAGCACCTTCAAGTCGTCAGCGCCAGCAGCGGTGTCGGCCTTTGGGGCGGCGCCTTTCTTGTCAGCCTTGACGGGCTTGGCTTTCGCCTCGTCTTTGCCACGGGTCGCTGCATAAGCAGCGGCAGCACCAGCAGCCGCCAGCGCAACTGCGCCAGTTGCGAATGCGATACCGCGACCAGAGACGGCTGCACGGATGCCGGACTTGTCAGCGCCGGATTCCATGATGTCGCCGATGCGGACCAGCGTCAGTTGCTGACGGTGACCCTTCTTACGCTGGGAACCGTGCTTACGACGACGCTTGACGAAGTTGATCGTCTTCGGGCCTTTGATTTGATCGATCACGGTGGCTTTGACGCCAGCGCCTTCGATCATGGGCGCACCAATGGTGTCGCCAACCATGAGGATGTCGCCGAACAGAATCTCGTCACCCGCTTGGGCATCCAGCTTTTCGACCCGCAGTACATCGCCCGATTGGACGCGGTATTGCTTGCCACCGGTCTTGAGAACCGCAAACATATGTCTTTCCTTTTGTCTTTCGCGTCGGTCAGGTCCCCGGAAAGGGTGTTAGCGGCGTAAAGCCACCCGTCAACAGCGCGCCCTTGGGCGAATTCATGTATATATCACGACAAGGGTCTTGCCGGGATGGCGGCTTATCTGACCAATGGCGCATCAAGTCAACCCCTTACCCAAAGGCCAATCCTATGCGTATCGCCCTGCCCTGCCTGATCCTTTTAAGCGCCTGCGCATCTGGTGGAGGCATGCAAAACCCCTTTACCGGCGTGACCTCGGCATTCACCGCACCCGATCGCCAGCGCGGTGCCGTCGAACTCGCGGTGAAGTCTGAATTTCCCGCAATCCTCATGCAGATCGATTCTGGCGGCGGCCCTGCGCTGTCAGCGGCATTTGACGCGGCCGGCGTCCCGGTTGAGGATCGACCGGCCCGGATCATTCAGATGCAGAATGACGCTGGTCTTTATCAGTCCAATCCTGGCGCGCTGACGCAAGCCTTGTTGGTCTGGGGCGGCGGTCAGATGTCCTGACCGGACATATACTGGGCCGATGCGCGGCCCAACTCTTGGCTGATGGCGACGAACATCTGATCAAAGGCGTCGAACATGGCAACGTTCAGATCCTGCCCTGGCTTTGTTTCTGAGAAATCGATGTAGGCCTGCAAGTCGTCGTCAGAAAGCGGCTGGTAGGCCAGCATTAGAAAACCATAGACCCATTCGGTGGTGTTTTTGCGGATTTCCTGTTCCTGCTGATAGACATCGGTCAGGACCTGTTCTTCGGTCAGTTTGCTTTCAAAAGCGCCACCATCCTGAAGCCCCATGTAAAATGCAAAGTTTGCATTCATCGCGCCAACAACGTTGGTGTCGATCAGCGCGTTCGTTTCAGCAAATGTTGTAACCATCTGCGATCGTGGAGTGTCGTCCGCCAACGCAATGGCCGCGGATTCCTTAGCCGCCGTATCGACGGCATCGTCCAGCAGCGCCTGCCGCGCTGAGGTTTCCAAACCAATGATCTCTTTCCCGAGATCAGAGGTGAAGAAATCAAGCATCGCGTCTATGTCCTTACCCATTAGCGCGGTGTTCAGGGCGGAAGCGGCACCGCCGCGCATCCGATCAACATTATAGATGTCGCTAACCGTCTTGTCCCAATTGGCGTTGGTCTGGTCTGACAGAAGGTCGGTCGCAATCTCTTCGCCGTAAGCCAAGCCTTCGTCACGCATGATTTGAATCATCTCTGGCAGACCGAGGGCATCGAACAGTGCCGCACCTTTTTCTGCGTCAACCGCCTGCGCCTGTGCTGTGCCGAGGGTTGCGATCAGGGCCAGAGGGGCCAGAAAGAATGTGCGAGTGGCGTGCAGCATGGGGGTGTCCTTCGTGCCGGGGTCGCCACTTGATAAGGGTGAACGGTAAATAATCCAAGCACCTGCAACGTCACGCACGACAAAGTCAGCGGCGCGTCACCAAAGGGGTTGCGGTTTGCGCCGTGGCATTCTAAATCCCGCCCTATGACGGCCCCGCGCGGAGAGGTGACGGAGTGGTCGAACGTGGCGGTCTCGAAAACCGTTGAGCCTGCAAGGGTTCCCAGGGTTCGAATCCCTGTCTCTCCGCCAAAACACTCTACCAAGAGATTGAAATCGTTTGATTTAATTGCTTGTGTGGAAGTTGCTTCCCCCAGCGTGATAGGGAATGTGTCGGAAGGTGCAGGTATAGCTTTATGGATTAATACCAACCTGCACTGATCAGAACTCCTGCGCCCACTGGCGGCGTCCGATGGACACGATGCGCTCGGGCTGGCCGATAAGCTTGTTCCAGGCATCACAGCAATGATCGACGATGTTGTCGTAGGTTTCAAAAATGTGGTTGGAGAGCCAATTATCCCGCATGAATTGCCAGATGTTTTCGACGGGATTGAGTTCTGGGCATTTGGCTGGCAGCGGGATGATGCTGATATTTTGGGGTATGATGAGTGCGGCGGTCAC
>JAGXIQ010000054.1 GCA_024635625.1 Loktanella sp.
CTAGCTTGCCAGTCGGACGAACCTTGTAATTTGACCTAGAACAAAGTGAGACAAGCGATTGCATCGCAAAGTGGGTTTGAAAAGCGACCCCCGACGCAAGGTGAAACATGAAAATCGTCATACTGTTCGAAACCGGTGAAGGACAGACTCGCAAGATTGCTGACTTTATCGCTGATCAAATCCGTAGCCAGGGCCACAAAGTCACCCTAGTCGACACATCTGATGAATTGACCAGATTGTCGCTGAGCGGTGCAGATAAGGTCATTCTCGCGGCACCCGTTCACGAACGCCGTCACCCTAAAGCATTTGAAGTCGCGGTCAGTGCTGCCAAGGCGGATCTGGCTAAGTATCCGACGCTGATGGTCTCCGTGAGCCTGAAGGCGGCCTTTCCTGAAGGGCTGGAAGAAGCACAAGATTACCTTACCGAGATGGAAATGCGTACAGGTTTTAATCCGACGCAGGAAACACTTGTTGCAGGTGCGGTACGCCTTGGCAGCTACGACTATTTCCAAAGTCAGATCGTGCGTCATGTTGCCCTGAAAGGACATGACGTCGAATTAACAGATGGCATACGGGAGTTCACCGATTGGAACGCTCTTGCTGCCACCACAGCTGGCTTTTTGGACGCGTGAAGCCCAAGAAATACTATGGTTTTGCTTGAACCAAGACATTTCGGTCGGCTAATTGCAGTCTTTCTGCCAAGAGGCACCAGAAACAGGGCTTATCCCGATATTGCAGCTGCTTACGCTGATAGGGCTGATAGGGCTGATAGGGCTGATAGGCTTGAATGAGACATTTGCTTTCCCGGATTCCGGAGTTGTGTCGATTTAAAGCGAACGCTACGTTCAAAGCCAACGAAGACAGGTTATACGACACCTTGGCTAGACCGGGTGATGGCGGGCAGAACCCGGTCGCCGCGATGATGCTGGTGCGTCGTGGGTTGCACATCTTTTGCGAAACCGTATTCTGCACTGCGATGTAGGAGCGGCCATGAACCGACACGATCTGACACTTTCAGAGATGACGTCCATGGTCGGCACCGAGGTCGGCGTGTCCGCTTGGCACCTGATTGATCAGTCACTTATCAACGCTTTTGCGCAGGTCAGCGGCGACACTCAATTCATCCATGTCGATCCGGAACGCGCCGCCACTTCACCCTTCGGGGGCACGATTGCGCATGGCTTTCTGACCGTTGCACTGCTGAGCACCATGGCGATCGAGGCGCAGCCGCAACTGTCCGGCCTGAAGATGAGCGTGAACTACGGCTTCGACCGCTTGCGGTTCATTGCTCCGGTGCCTGTTGGCAGCGAATTGCGGGCGCGGTTTACACTTGCAACATTGGAAGAGCGGCAACCCGGTGAAGTCTCTGTCGGCTGGGACGTCACGGTCGAGATTAAGGGGCAGGATAAGCCAGCGCTGATTGCGCGCTGGTTGAATCGCCGCTATCTGGACGCGGCTTAAATGACCCTAATTCCGGCGACGGGTCTGTGCGCGAAAGGAATATCATGACAGCCAGCGAAGAGGACTCCGACCGCAATTTCGTGACGGCGTTGGCCCGTGGCCTTGACGTGCTTCGCTGCTTTCGTCCGCATGAACAAAGCCTGTCGAACACCGATATCGCGCAGCGGACGGACCTGCCGAAACCGACTGTGACACGCCTGACCTATACTCTGTGTCAACTTGGCTACCTTGTGCATTCCGACAGCACCGGCTTTTACCGTCTTGGCGCGGGCGTGTTGCAATTAGGTTATGGTGTACTTGCTGGGGTCGATCTGGCGGACCGCGCCCGCGCTGTGATGCGTGACCTTGCACAGGGCGGGCCGAACCTGAACGTCAATGTAGCGCTGGGCGAACAGCACCGGCTGACCATGGTTTATACGGCCGTGCAGCGGACCACACAGAACATCGCCCTATCGATGACCGTGGGGGCACGGCTGCCTCTGTTCCGATCTGCCATTGGCCGCGCCGCACTCGTCGCGATGATCGAAGCCGATCAAGAAAGACTTCTGCAGGACGCAACAACCGAGGGGCGAGAGGATATGGAGGCCATCCGCGCTGGTCTAAAGGCCGCCTGTGACGAATATGCGGCACAGGGGTTTGTTACATCCTTCGGTGCGTGGCGCGATCAGATCAACGGGATTGCCGTGCCGATCTGGTCCCTGAACGGCGACCGCCTTTATGCGATGAACATCGGTGCGCCAACGTTTCTGGCCAGCGAGGCAGAACTGCGGGATGTTTATGGTCCCAAGCTAGTCGCCGCCGCTCGGGAACTGTCCGATTTTCCGAAAGATGTTTGACATCGTCGCGCAAATCTAATCGGGCATCGCTATTCTAAGCAGCGCCTGATCGGCTCTTAGAAGGTCGATTGGTCAAAAGACTAAGGCCGCTTCGATCCACCCCTGACGGACGAAGTGATGAACATTAGGGCTTCCCGAACTGCGTGCCACGCTAGAGGATTCAGTGCTTGGCTATGGCCGATTATTTCAGGGCAACCCTGGGACCACAAAAATCTTCATGATAACGTAGCTGACCGCGAACTTCCGGTTCTGCACGTCCGGTTAGGCACCGAACGGGTAGGGGGCGCGGCACTGGCGGCGGACAGTCTGTCTGTTAGGCTGGAAGCAAAGACACCAACAAGGCCAATAGCTTGCCGTGATAAGGTCCAAGACCTGCCGCCATCGGCTGCGATCATGTGGCCTGAAGGCCCTCCATCACGCGCTTGATGTGGTAGTCGGTATCGCCAAACTGCGAGTCGATCATGACCAGCCGCTTGACGTAATGTGATACAGGTGCTTCCCACGTCATCGCAATACCGCCATGCATCTGGATCGCCTCTTCTGCCACACGCCGGGCCACACGCCCGGCCAGGTGCTTACACATTGACACGGTGCGCGTTTGGCTGTCCGTTCCCATCCGGCTTGCCGCAAGTATCACGATGGACCGGACCTGCTCGATTTCGGTCACCAATTCGACGGCCCGGTGTTGCAATGCCTGATTGCTGCCAATGGGGCGGCCGAACTGACGGCGTTGTTTCAGGTAATCGACGAGGGTATCACGCGTCACGTCCATCGCGCCCAGCGACTCGGCAGACAGGGCCAGTGCCGCAGCATCAAGTGCATCCTGCACCGCGGCCCCAGCATTCTCTAGCAATAGCCGGGCCGGTGTCGCGTCAAGAAATACCTCTGCCGCACCGCCGCCATCGATCATGGCATAGGGGATGACCTCGGCGTCCGCTGACGCGATTTCAAAAAGCGATAGCTCTGCACCATCGCGGGCGATTACGAGGATCTTCTCAGCGACCGCGCCCCCGTAGACGACGCTCTTGCGTCCGGTCAGCGTGCCGTTCCGGGCCGTCGTCTCGATCTCGTCTAGCGACCAGCTATCAAGTTCCCCCACGGCCACGGCGTAGTGAACAGCACCCGAAAGCAGCGGTCCCAAATCCGCGCCAGCGTGCGTCAGGAGCCGGGCGGCCATCAAGGTTGGCAGGACAGGTTCCGGGCATAGGGCCTTGCCGAGGGCCTGAAAGATCGTGGTTATATCGAAGCCAGCACCGCCAAAGCCACCCTGCGCCGGGTCTGCAAGCGCATAAAATACGCCCAGATCCGCCAGTTTTGACCACAGATCGGGGCTGTGAAACGGCGCGGCATAGGCCGTGACATTGCGGGTCTTGGCGTCGCAGGCGTCGGTCAGAAGCCGCAACAGGCTGTCAGTCAGCATCCGGTGGTCATCGGTCTGTTCAAAGTTCATCTCAAAGTCCCAGCATCGCCTTGGCCAGAATGTTTTTCTGGATTTCGTTGGACCCGCCATAAATCGACATCTTGCGGTTGTTGAAATACTCCCCCGCGTTTGCTGCCTGCTCCCGCGGCACAAGGGCTGCGTTTCCATCGAGGTCTTCTGATGGGAACGGTGCGGCCGCAGGGCCTAGCGCCCTGCGCGACAGATCATTCAGGGCTTGTCGGATCTCGACCCCCTTGATTTTGAGGATCGAGCTTTCGACCCCCGGCGCACCGGATGTCTCACCGGCGACCACCAGCCGTAGGTTGGTGATCTTCATGGCTTCCAGATCGATCTCGATCCGTGCCAACCGTGCGGCGAACAGCGTATCGTCGATCAGTCGTCGCCCAGACCGGCGCGGCGTCCGGGCATAGGCGAGCAGGCTTTCGAACGCCGCAATGGAAAATCCGACACCCGCAATGTTATTTCGTTCATGGTTCAGCAGGTATTTGGCGATGGTCCAGCCCATGTTCTCTTCGCCAACCAGATTGGACGCTGGCACCCGCACGTCCGTCAAAAAGACCTCGTTGACCTCGTAGCCACCTTCGATCAGGCGGATTGGACGCACCTCAACCCCCGGCGTTTGCATGTCGACCAATAGAAAGCTGATGCCTTCCTGCGGTTTGCCGTCGGGCTTGGTCCGCACGAGACAAAATATCCAGTCGGCGTGCTGTCCTAGCGTCGTCCAAGTTTTTTGCCCGTTGACGATATAAGCGTCACCGTCGCGTACGGCCCGTGTATTCAGCCCTGCAAGGTCCGATCCAGCACCCGGTTCGGAATAGCCCTGACACCACCAATCGGTGCCGTCCAGAATACGGGGCAGATAATGGTCGCGCTGGTCTTGCGTCCCGAAACGAAACAGCACCGGGGCCAACATGGCAATGCCGAAGGGCACAAGTCGCGGTGCGGCAGCCCGAGCGGCTTCCTCGTCAAAGATGTGCTTCTGGACGGCCGTCCAACCTACGCCGCCGTATGCCGCAGGCCAACTGGGGGCCAGCCAGCCGCGTCCGTTCAACGCAGTATGATAGGCTTCCATGTCGTGTTTGGTCAGTGTGCGCCGCTCGCGGACCTTTGCCGCGGTCTTTGGGCACAGGCTGTCTGCCATAAACGCGCGGACTTCAGCGCGAAATGCCACTTCAGCGAGTGAGAAGCTGAGGTCCATATTAACTGTCCGCGTTTATGTCGGCAAACGTCGTGCCGTCGTCCGCCATGCGCTGCAACAGCGGCGGTACCTGCCAGTAATGCGGGTCATCGTGCGCGTAGGCTTTGATGCGGTCGACCAACGTGGCGGCCCCGATTGTGTCGGCATATTGCATCGGTCCGCCGCGCCAGCGTGGAAAGCCGTAACCGAACAGGAAAGTCGCGTCTACATCGATAGGCCGCTGCGCGATGCCTTCCGCAACCACCTTGGTCGCCTCTACGATCATTGCGGTCATGTAGCGGTCCACAATCTCTGCGTTGGTAAAGGCGCGCGGCGTGATCCCATGTTCGGCCCGTACCGCGTCGATGATACTGGTTGCGCCGGGGTTCGATGGTGCCGGCTTCGTGCTGTGGTCATAGTATCCCATACCGGTCTTGCGTCCCAGCCAGCCCGCCTCCGCGATGCGGTCGGGCACCGCGCTGTAGCGTTCAGTAGCAGGTCGGGCCGGCGCACGGCGCTTGCGGGTCGCGTAGCCGATATCGAGGCCGGACAGATCGTTTGCCCGGAATGGCCCCATTGCCCATCCAAAGTCTTCCAGCGCGTCGTCGATCTGCTGCGGTGCAGCACCGTCCAGCACGAGGTAATCGGCAGCTTTGCGGTAATGGGTCAGTATGCGGTTGCCGATGAAACCGTCGCAGACCTCGGCCCGGACGGCGATCTTCTTTAGCTTCGTTGCCAGCACAAATCCGGTGGCAACGACTTCGGGTGCGGTTTTGTTGGCGACCACGACCTCCAGCAGTTTCATGATATGTGCGGGAGAGAAGAAATGTAGTCCAATCACGTCCTGTGGGCGCTTGGTGGCTGCCGCGATGCCGTCGATATCCAGATAAGACGTGTTCGTCGCCAGCACTGCGCCGGGTTTGCAGATTGTATCCAACTGGGTGAACAAGTCGATCTTGACGGCCATGTCCTCGAACGCGGCCTCGATCACCAGATCGACGTCGTCGAAATCTGCCAGCACGGTCGAGGCAGAGAGGCGGTGCTCCGCATCCGTCCGGGCCTCGGGCTTCATCTTGCCGCGCTTCACTGCACCGTCGAGGTTTGACAGGATCGCATGCCGCCCGCGTTCTAGCGCCGCTGCGTCGCGTTCATTTAGCCGCACGCGAATGCCCGCGATCAGGCAGGCCGTCGCGATGCCGCTTCCCATGGTGCCGCCGCCGATGATGCCGACACTTTCGACACGACGGGGGATGGCATTGCGTTCAGGAATCTTGGCCACGGCGCGTTCGGCAAAGAATGCATGGATTAGCCCAGCGCGCTGTGGACTGTCGAGGCAGTCACGGAACAAGGCGCGTTCGATGTCCATTCCAGCAAGGATCGGTTGGTCGCAGGCGGCAATAGCCTCGACGCATTTTAGCGGGGAATAGAGGTGCGGAGCCTTCGCATGTACGGCAGCCTTTGCGTCGGCAATTTGTTGCGGGTCGACCCGTACAGCGATTTGGCCGACGGTGCGGACGGGCAGGGTACCGGCACGTACCTCTTCGGCCATCGCCAGTGCCACATCACGCGGGTCGCCATCGGACAGGCGGTCCAAAAGACCAAGCTTTATTGCTTCGGGGCCCGCAACATGGCGTCCGGTTGTGATCATCTCTATCGCGGCAGGCAGGCCGGTCAAACGTGGGGTGCGCTGCGTGCCGCCGGCACCCGGCAGAATGCCCAGCAGCACTTCGGGAAGGCCGACGCGGACGCGACCGACGCCAATGCGAGCCTGTGCGCCAAGGGCGATTTCCAGACCACCACCAAGGGCGACGCCGTGAATGACGGCAATCACCGGTGTGGCGATCTCTTCCATCCGGTTGATGATCGTGGGCAGAATTGGGGCCTGCGGGACTGTACCGAACTCTCGGATGTCGGCCCCCGCGACAAAGCTGCGGCCCTTGCCGTACATGGCGATGACATTGATTTCGGGATCAGCAGCTGCCGTTTCCAAGCAATTCTGAAACGCCTGTCGCAAAGCGTGCGATGCAGCGTTCACTGGTGGATTATCAAAGGCGATTAGCCCCGTCGCCCCGACTTTTTCCAATGTCACAACGTCAGTCATAAAGCCTCTCATCTGCGAAATTTGGTTTCGCTCTGCGAACAGCTAAGGCCAGCCGATGTGACCTGTCAAGCGAGGGGACGGCTTGACGCCCGCGCCGGTGGTAGTCATGGTTCCGCTATGCGAACGATTGTTTCACGGAACTGGTGGTGGTGAAAATGAGTATGCCCGTGATCGTGCCTGTCGACGTGCCAGGTCCCGATCCCGTCGATCTGCCAAGCCTTGTCCGCCAGCACGCGACGGCGCGACCACATCATGCGGCGATCGTTGCGGGCGCCCAGATCACCACGTGGGGCGATCTGGCTTTGGCGATGAACCGTGTAGCAGCGCACCTGATCGGTCTTGGCCTGCGCCACAATGACGTGGTGGCCAGCATTGGTGGCGTGACGCCGTCGCATTTGACACTTTACCTCGGCACTCTGGCGGCAGGTGGGGTATTCGCACCGATGATGTTGACGGCCACACCGCAGATCGTCGCAGGCTTGGTCGCGAACTGCCAGCCGCGACTGATCTATGCTGACGCCGCAGGACAGCCGGCGCTTGGCGATCTGGCAGCAAAGTTGCTTGATAATCTGCTGGCAGAGTGTGCCGCTAACGAGTCCAGACCGCTACCACAGATCGCGCCGGACGATGGCTTCGATATCATCTACAGCTCTGGTACCACCGGGGCGCCGAAGGGGATCATGCATGATCACCGGTTTCGCGGTCGGCAGCGGGCGCGGATGGCGGGCTTCGGCTTTGACCATACGGCGCGCTTGCTCGTGTCTACGCCGCTTTACTCCAACACGACGCTGGCGGCACTTCTGCCCATGTTGGCTGGTGGCGGGACGGCAGTGCTGATGCCGAAATTCGATGCGGGCGACTGGCTGGCACTGGCCCAGTCGGAAGGTATCACCCACGCCATGTGCGTCCCGGTGCAATACCGCCGCCTGCTTTCGCATCCGGATTTTGAGAAGACCGACCTTAGCTGCTTTGTCACAAAATTGTCGACCAGCGCGCCCCTGAACGTTGATCTGGCAACTGACCTGTTGGCGCGGTTTCCGGGGCGGATGGTGAACATCTACGGCATGACCGAAGGTGGTGTCGGCTGCCTGATGGACTGCACTGCACATCCCGACCGCCTGCACACAGCAGGGCAGGTCGTGGCGGGCGGCAATCTTTTGGTCCTTGGTCCTGATGATTTACCTTTACCGCAAGGCGAAGTGGGCGAGATTGTGGGCCGGTCCGTCACCATGATGACTGGCTACTGCAATGCCCCCGATTTGACGCGCGCGGCGCTGTGGATCGACCTGCAGGGTGTGCATTGGATGCGGTCTGGCGACATGGGCCGGATCGATGCCGACGGGTTCCTGCACGTCATGGACCGCGCAAAGGACATGATTAACTCTGGTGGGTTCAACGTCTTTGCTGTCGATCTGGAAGATGCTCTGCTGTCCCATCCGGCGATAGCCGAGGCAGCTGTGATCGCCGTGCCGAGCCCCGAATGGGGCGAGACGCCGCTTGCCTATGTCGTTCTGCGCGACGACACCGACGTTGAAACCTTGCGCGCCTACGCGAACGACCGCCTTGGAAAGACCCAGCGTATTAGCCGCGTCATTGCAACCGACGCCCTGCCACGTAGCGAAATTGGCAAGGTCTTGAAACGCGAACTTCGCGCCCCCCATTGGCCCAAGCAGGAGAGATCATGACCCCGGACAAACACTTCAGGGACGGCCTAGTAGCCGGAGAGATCCGTCTGCAACGCTGCTCGTCCTGCCACGCGCATATCTTCTTTCCCCGCGTTCTGTGCCCGGCCTGCCATGGCACTGATCTGGACTGGGTGAACGCAAGCGGGCAGGGAGAAGTATACACCTTCACCACGGTGCGTCAGCGCCCCGAGAAGGGCGATGACTACAACGTTTCTATGATCGAGTTGGCCGAGGGCGTGCGGATGATGACCCGTGTTGACGGCGATCCGTGCGACGTTGCGATAGGGATGCGGGTATTCGCCTACGTGGGCGAAATAGATGGCAAGCCTGCAGTGCTTTGCCGAAAGACAGAGGAATGACCATGAATCACGCTTTGCGCGGAAAGTCGGCCATCGTGGGCCTTGGCGTGGCTGGTTTGGGCGAGTCCCCCGGCCTCACCAGCTGGGACATCATGGCGCAATCGGCGCAGACGGCACTGGCCGATGCCGGTCTGGCGCTTAAGGATGTGGACGGTCTGTTCTGCGCCATGATGGAGGATTCGATGCCAGTCCTGATGGCGGCAGAATACCTTGGCATCCGACCCCGCTATGTCGACGGGACGCTGACAGGCGGATCGTCCTTCGTGAATTATCTGGCAAGCGCCACGGCGGCGCTGGATGCTGGTTTGTGTGACGTGGCGCTGGTTTGTTACGGTAGCAACCAGCGCACGGCTTCTGGTAAGCTGGTTACCGCATCGCGCCTGCCGCCATATGAGGCACCCTACAAGCCCCGCTACCCTGTGTCGGGCTATGCGATGGCCGCGCAGCGGCACATGCACAAATACGGTACGACGCGCGAACAATTGGCCGATGTGGCGGTCGCCGCGCGGGACTGGGCCACCCACAATCCGGAAGCCTTCATGCGCGATCCGATCACGCGCGAGGACGTTCTGGCGTCCCGCATGGTTAGCGATCCGCTTAGCAAGCTGGACTGCTGCCTTGTCACTGACGGTGGCGGCGCGATGGTGCTGACGCGGGCGGACCGGGCTAAGGATCACGCGAAGACACCCGTCTATATCCTTGGGGCAGCAGCAGAATCAACGCATCGGCAGATCAGCCAGATGCCCGACTTTACTGTCACAGCGGCGGTGGAAAGCGGCAAGCGCGCCTTTGCAATGGCGGGAGTGAAACCGTCGGACATTGACGTGCTGGAACTTTATGACGCCTTCACGATCAACACGATCCTGTTCCTTGAAGACCTTGGCTATTGCGCCAAAGGCGAGGGTGGGGCCTTCGTGGCAGACGGCCGAATTGCGCCGGGCGGGTCGCTGGCAGTCAACACGAACGGCGGCGGGTTGTCCTGTACGCATCCGGGAATGTACGGCATCTTTACTGTAATCGAGGCGGCGCATCAGATCCGCGGCACAGCGCCGGGCATCAAACTGGACGGCGTCGATCTGGCACTGGCCCATGGCAATGGTGGCGTCTTGTCCAGTCAAGTGACCGCTATTCTGGGGTCAGAGGCGACTCTGTGACGTTTGACGCGCAGCGCTTTGTCCGTGACGTGTTTCAGCCGGAAAGCTTTGCGATTCTCGGTGCGTCGGATGATCCGACCCGCATCGGCGGCCGGCCGCTGGCGTACACGCGAGAGCGTTTCACAGGGCCGATTTACCCGGTTAACCCGACCCGCGAGACGGTTCAGGGCTTTCCCGCTTTTGCCAGCATCGCGGATATTCCCGGTCCAGTCGATTTCGTCCTGATTGCAGTACCTGCTGCGCGGGTCGAACAGGCAGTGCGCGACTGTGCCGCCAAGGGTGTGCGCTGTTGCTTGATCTTCAGTTCGGGCTTTGCCGAGGTGGGCGATACAGCCGCGCAGTCGCGCCTATTGGACATCGCACGTCCAGCCGGGTTGCGAATTTTGGGACCGAACTGTCTGGGTCTATTCGATGCCGCACAAGGGTTCTTTCCGACGTTCACTGCAACGCTTGACCGGGGCCTACCGGATGGCGGCCATGTCGGCGTCGTATGTCAGTCAGGCGCATATGGCAGCCATATCGCCTATCTCAATCGGCTGCGCGGCATGGGTGTGGGGCGGATGCTGACGACAGGCAACGAAAGCGACATTTCAGTAGCCGAAGGCATCCATGCGCTGGCACACGATGACGCGACGGGCTGCATACTGGCCTATGCGGAAGGCGTGCGCGACGGTCCGGCATTCCGCCAAGCACTGGAAGCCGCCCGCCAAAACCGCAAGCCCGTCGCCATTATGAAGGTCGGCCGGTCCGAAATCGGTGCCGCAGCGGCAGCGTCCCACACGGCATCGCTGGCAGGTGAAGATGCC
>JAGXIQ010000055.1 GCA_024635625.1 Loktanella sp.
CGACGTAATCAAGCACGCGTTTCCGTAGCTCTATAGGATGCGGTTTGCCCATCCTCGACCCCCATATCTGCCTCAGCAGCAGGGAACCACATCAAGCGAGTTCTGGGAATCCTGAATCCAAACAACCGCAACACGCTCTAGTGTCCTGACGAGAGGTTTTCGTTGGCAACTTTGTTGGGGTTTGAACGACCGAACGATTTGACGAGTGGCATGAATTAAGATGCGACCGAATTTGGCTCCAACAGCTCGCGTACAAAACCGATGATACCGGGCGTCAGGTCGTCGCACACGACGACAAACGGATCGTGATCTCTATCTGCGTCGCATCACTCACAGTTCAAACGCAAAAGGCCGGGCACAAAGTCCGGCCTTTTTCGGTTAGTAAGTCAGACTGCTAGATCAGCCAGTGATCAAGCCCATCGACTCTAGCTTTAGGATGACCTGATGTGCGCAATGATCGACATCAGAGCTTTCCGTTTCGATCCGCATTTCCGGTGTCTCTGGCACATCGTAGGGGTCGGAGATGCCAGTGAATTCCTTAATCTTGCCTTCGCGGGCCAGCTTGTACAGGCCCTTGCGGTCCCGGCGCTCGCATTCCTCGATCGAAGTTGCGACGTGGACCTCGATGAAGGCACCGAAGGATTCGATGTCTTCACGCACAGCACGGCGCGTGGTCGCGTAGGGCGCGATGGGCGCGCAGATTGCGATCCCGCCGTTCTTCGTTATCTCGGACGCAACATAGCCGATGCGGCGGATGTTCAGGTCACGGTGCTCTTTGCTGAAGCCCAGTTCGGAAGACAGGTTCTTGCGGACGATATCACCATCCAGCAACGTAACCGGACGGCCACCCATTTCCATCAACTTGACCATCAGCGCATTCGCGATGGTCGACTTGCCAGAGCCAGAGAAGCCAGTGAAAAACACGGTAAAGCCCTGCTTATTACGGGCAGGCCTTGTCCGGCGCAGTTCGGTGACAACCTGCGGGAAAGAGAACCACTCTGGAATCTCTAGACCTTCGGCCAGACGGCGACGCAGCTCGGTGCCAGAGATGTCCAGTACTGTGCCGCCCTCGGGAACTTCATCCGCGGGGAAGTACTGCGCTTTTTCCTGCACGTAGACCATGTGCTTGAAGTCGACCATTTCGACGCCGATTTCGTCCTGATACTTTGTGAACAGTTCTTGCGCCTCGTAAGGGCCGTAAAAATCCTTGCCCGCAGAGTTTTTGCCGGGGCCAGCATGATCGCGACCGACGATGAAGTGGGTGCAACCGTGGTTGGCACGGATCAGACCGTGCCAGACAGCCTCGCGGGGGCCGGCCATACGCATGGCAAGGTTCAGCAGCGACATCGTGGTCGTGGACGCCGGATACTGGTCCAGAACCGCCTCGTAGCAACGGACGCGGGTAAAGTGGTCAACATCGCCGGGCTTTGTCATGCCGACAACCGGGTGTATCAGCAAGTTGGCCTGTGCTTCGCGAGCGGCGCGGAACGTCAGTTCTTGGTGCGCACGGTGCAGGGGGTTACGCGTTTGGAAGGCGACAACCTTACGCCAGCCAAGCTTGCGGAACAGGGCGCGCAGCTCGTTGGGTGTGTCACGACGCGACCGGAAGTCATAGTGTACAGGCTGCTGAATACCGGTGATCGGGCCACCCAGATAAACGGCACCAGCGGTGTTGTGCAGATAGTTCACTGCGGGGTGGGCACTGTCGTCAGCGCTAAAGACCTTCTCAGCCTCCAGTTGTTTGTTCGGGACCCACTTGTCTGTGACGGTCATGGTAGCGAGGATCACGCCCTCTTGGTCGCGCAGGGCGATATCGGTACCCAGTTCGATGGTATCAGCGAACTTTTCGGATACGTCGAGGTTGATCGGCATCGGCCACAGCTTGCCGTCGGCAAGGCGCATGTCGGACACAACGGAATCATAGTCCGCTTCGGGCAAGAAACCCTTGAGCGGGTAAAAGCCACCATTCATCAGCAATTCCAGATCGCAGATCTGGCGCGATGTCAGATCGTGGCTGATCAGGTCACCCGCCTCTGCCTTCAAACGCTGTGCGCTATCGGGAGAAACATACAATTCGGGGATCGGCGAGAGGTTTTGCGGCATGGGAGGCCCTATAAATGCATCAGTTCAACGGATG
Organism: Loktanella sp.; assembly: GCA_024635625.1. Taxonomy (GTDB): domain Bacteria; phylum Pseudomonadota; class Alphaproteobacteria; order Rhodobacterales; family Rhodobacteraceae; genus Loktanella. The sequence continues at coordinate 2,138 of JAGXIQ010000055.1, forward strand.
CGCCTCGGAAACATGGATTCGCGGCCATGGCAAGGCTTTTACAATTGCAGGGTGCGGTATGTGACCAGTCCGGCACCAGATTGCAGAGTGTTTCCGACATGCACGACTAGCGTATCATGGCCAATGGAATAAAGTATTTGGTACGACACGCTCACGCAAAGCGCCTTGCAGCTTTCGCGGCAAGGGCTGGAACGTCGGACGAAGCGGCGCACTTCTGGTGAAACGCGCCCCACCTGCTGTAGCAGGTGAGGCGCATCGGGGCGCTATTCTGCGGCAGAAGTTTCCGCGCCGTAGCCTAACGGAAGTGTGACCTCTTCCCGCTCGGCCTCACCGTGTTCAGCAAGGAAGCGCTCTGCGTCCAACGCTGCCATGCAGCCCATACCGGCAGAGGTCACGGCCTGGCGGTAGATATGGTCTGTCAAATCACCTGCAGCGAAGACCCCGGGAATCGCGGTCCGGGTGGTACCGGGTTCGACCTTGACGTAGCCGCCGTTGTGCAGCTCTAGCTGGTCTTTTACCAGTTCAGAGGCGGGGGCGTGACCGATGGCGATGAAAATGCCCTTAGCAGGAATCTCTGTGATCTCGCCGGTATCGACATGCCGCACGCGGACTGCTTCGACGCCCAGCGGGTCAGTTGTGCCGACGACCTCCTCTACCGCGTGATGCCACATCGGGACGATCTTGGGGTTTTTCAGCAGACGATCCTGCAAGATTTTCTCTGCCCGTAGTTCATCCCGGCGGTGTACCAGTGTTACCTTGCTTGCGAAGTTCGTTAGAAACAGTGCTTCTTCTACTGCGGTGTTACCGCCGCCAACGACTACAATTTCCTGACCGCGATAAAAGAAGCCGTCGCAGGTCGCACAGGCACTGACGCCGAAGCCCTTAAACTTTTCCTCACTTGGCAAGCCTAGCCACTTGGCGCGGGCGCCGGTCGCGAGGATCACCGCATCGGCAGTCACGACGGCACCGGAATCGCATGTTGCTGTGAACGGGCGTTTGGACAGATCGAGTGATGTGACAATGTCGTGGACGATATTTGTGCCCATGGCGCGAGCGTGCGCCTCCATCCGAACCATCAGGTCGGGGCCCTGCACCTCGGTATCGCCGGGCCAGTTTTCGACTTCTGTAGTCGTCGTTAACTGGCCGCCCGGTTCGATGCCTTGAATAAGCATCGGCTCGAGCATGGCACGGCTGGCATAGACGCCAGCGGTATAACCTGCGGGGCCGGAGCCCACGATGAGAACCTTGGTATGCGTAGTGCGATCGGACATGGTGGCCTCCTGATGGCGTTGCCTTCGATATAAGCGCGGGATGCCCGCGTGAAAAGGCACGGTCGGTTGTCGTATGTTGCGCAAGTTTGATACATTATTGCGCAGGCAGCGCACAACGCGTAGGAATTGAAAAAGCCGTAGAAGGATAGACCATAATGCCCGGTGCCAAACTGGACGAGATCGACCGGATGATTCTGGCGGAATTGCAGGCCGATGGCCGCATGACCAACGTGGAACTGGCCAAGAGGGTCGGCATCAGCGCCCCACCCTGCCTGCGTCGCGTCCGGACGCTAGAAGAACAGGGTTACATTCGCGGCTATCACGCCGACATCGACCCGCGCGAATTGGGGTTCGAAGTGCAGGTCTTTGCCATGGTCGGCCTTGTGAGCCAGGCCGAAGTTGACCTGAGCGCGTTCGAAGCCAAGTGCAAAGGCTGGTCGCTGGTGCGCGAGTGCCACATGCTGAACGGTGAGGTCGATTTCGTCCTGAAGTGCGTGGCCCCCGATCTGCGTTCCTTCCAACGCTTCTTGACAGAAGAGCTGACCAGCGCCCCAAATGTGGCAAGTGTCAAAACTTCGCTTGTCATTCGCGGCGCCAAGGATGAACCCGGCGTGCCCTTCGACGTGCTAGAGGCGCGCCTGGCCCAAGAGGCCTGACGCGCGCACCATTGAAGACAATCAGGTCGTCGCAATGTCGGACAGCAGCCATGCTTTGGCGGCGTCGGGCTGATTGTTATCAAAAAACTGAACGTCGGCGGACAAAAGCAGGTGGCCCACCCTTTCGGCCATGTGTTGCCACGACTTGTTTCCTAGCAAAGCGATCCGCTGAGCCTGACCGACGTGGGCCGTGGCCGTACGCAGATGCGCTGCCAGCGCCGACAGGCCCTGCCAGCCATCGAATTGACGCAGGTCTAACAACAGGCGGAACGTATCGCCCGGCTTGACGTCTGCGGCGATCAATTCCTGCGCACGCGTGTAAGCTGCGGGGTCAAGGCGGCCCAGCAATTCCAACTGCAATGCGCCCGGGGCCAGTTTTGTGACATGAATGGTGCCAAGCGACTCGCGCAGCCAGCGACGGGCATCGTCAAGCTCGTCAAGTGCGAAGACCCGGACAGGACAGGGCATGATTGGTGCCAGTGCGCGGGTACCGACCCGCATCCAAGTTGTGTCCGTCGCAACGGCAATACGGTCGAACCCATGCCAATGGGCCAGTCCCATTTTTGTATCGGACCACACCGCACCCATGTCTACGCCAGAGAGATCAGCGGCAACAACAAGGATGCGAACGTGCTCGTCTTGTGAAAAGGCCTTTTCCAGTGCCGGAGTTATTACCTTGTCATAGTCGTCCTGCGCCAGATGACCCGAGATTCGGATTTCCATCTGTCCCGCAGTGGTGGTCGGTTGAACCTCGATCATGATCGTTTCCTTTTCGGCATAACTGTCGCAAAGCATTCAGCCCGCAACGACACTGCTTATACCAACCGGCGTGAAGCCTGACTCTCGAGGAGTATTCCCAAAGCGGGCAAAGTCTGAATCTATTGTGGTGGGTCTGGGAGGATTTGACCATGGGTGTAGGGATAGCCTTACGTTCGGACTTTGACGGCGCAACACTGAG